>JADILX010000127.1 GCA_017695025.1 Candidatus Cryptobacteroides excrementavium | reverse complement strand
TCTTTGGACAGGTTGCCGGAGGAGTTGCGGGTCAGGGCGTTCGAGAGACTGTTTGAGGCTTGCGAGATTGCGAAATTCACTCCGGAGGAGAAACTCAGATACGAACACGATATGATTACCGAACGGGATTTTGACAACATTATCTATACCGCCAAGGCCGAAGGTAGAACCGAGGGTAAAGCAGAAGGCCTGGCCGAAGGAGAAACGAAAGGGAAGACAGATGTTGCAAGAGCCATGAAAGCGAAAGGCATTGAGATCAGCCTGATTTCCGAACTGACGGGGCTTTCTGTGGAGGAAATCCAGAGGCTGTAGAAATCAATACCCCGACTACGTCATCCAGGGCTATGTCATTCTGAGCGCAGTCGAAGCCGCTGACCCGACTGTCATTCTGATCGGAGTCCCACTGTTGTCATCCCGGACACAGCCGAGGCCCCTGCCCCGACTGTCATTCTGATCGGAACCGCAGGCGCAGCCGAGGGATCTGTCGTATTTACCCGCAGAATCTTCGACTCCGGGCTATGACCTCCGCTCAGAATGACAATAAGGACACTCGAGATGATAGAGGGACGCTTGCCCGTTCTGATAAACCTTGTCGTTTCTTCTTGTTCTCTTATTCATAATTTTAATAATGTGAATAATGGTTAATCATCCCTCGCCGGCAAGGTCGTAATATATGTATACATTAGATTTCAGGTCAATTAAATCATGTCGCAATATCGTAATCGATATTATGACATTAAAGGCTTGATACTTTGAAAGACATACATGACATTTAATTTCTATATGCCATTAGAATACTCAATTATATGTATAGGAGTACAATAGTCTCCTAAGTTTTATAATCATAGGTTCTATGCAATAAATCTAAGTAATGATGCTAAAAACAGCAACTACCCATCTTTAGCATCATTACAAAATTAACTTTATATCATAAAAACAATATCAAGTATTTATTCTGCCTTATATGATGTATAGTAAGCAGAATGTATTTTCATAACATTAAAAGTTTTTATCTCTGTACTAGATTCTTTCTTAGTGCTAATATTCGAGACAACAATACGGCATGGTTGATTTACATTAAATTCAAAAGTTTCTTCTTTAATCACAGATTCTGCCTGAAGTGTACGGTTCTGAGTAATTTCATACTTTTTGTTATCTATCAAATTTCCGGCATCATCTACACATTTCACTTCAAATATAATATGCTGTCTTGAATTCGCATTAGGCATAATACTACTATATTTTATAGTAAATATACCAACACCGTTCTCAAGAATAGGAGAAGTAAGTGATCCACGACCATCTTCCACGGCATTTAAGCCATTCAATGCAAGTCTTACTTCAGAATTGTCATCATCATATTCGACAACAACACAATTTTTAAATGTCCACCCGCCTTCAAGTTTACCTTCAAGCAATGTATTCTCCATCTTATCTGCCGGATATAAATTACCATCATTGTCCATAGGCTTGTCCACGGCCACATCTTTTGAATTGAGTTGGTTGATGATGATTTCTCTCTTAATTATATAATTTTCATAATTCATATAATCCTGCTGTTCTTCCTTGATGTTAGTGTCCCACTGGACAAGGATTGTAGCCTGCCTGTCCTCATCCATCTCATCAGGCATAGGCTGTACTTCATAATATATTACATCCTCTCTTGGGGCTTTTGTTGCAGGGCCTTCAGAAGGAAGAAGCCAATTTGGTGGGATAAAAGTAACCGGATCGCTTTGAATCATAGCGTTATATGGTCTGTTGCTGCTGATATTTATAGACACAAGGCCACCATGTCTGCTAACATTTATAACATCAGCACTTGTAATCTCAGTCACGAGAGCCCCGAATCTTATGACTTTTGCAGAAGTCGCGCCATTGCCATTGACAGCCATAACCAAAACTTTACCGCTATATGCCGTTTCCTCATCAGCCGGTAAAGTTACTTCCAAAGAATAGCCCCTGTTGACTACCGTAAAGCCCTCATCAGGATAGACAAGCACTTCGGCATTATCATCTCCGTCAACGAGATTATAGTTAATGACAACCGTCTTTCCCGGTTCTGCGCCATACTCAAAATAATCAATATTCAGTCTAAAGCCCACTTTAGGAATAGTTATAATAGAACCCGAACTAAGAATGAAATTCACTCCATCATCCGTTTCCACCACATCGGCAATAAGCCCGACAGTCTCCCCATTAGTAACTTCATGCCATTCGTTACCGAGTGTATAGCCCAATTTACCATCCCGTACTTCAAATTGAGGGGCAATATATGCTGGTATCGGATTTCCATCGTCATCAACTATGACTTCTCCATTGGCTGTCCACACATATTCCTGCAATTCACTATTGAAAACAACACTTAATTCAGGAAGTTCACCGTGTTTTATATGCATTTGGGAACCATCTGAAAAATTTATAAGATAACCATCAGAGGTCTCTGCAAAATCCGTTATCCTTACATCATTCTTGAACTGGTTTATGAGTTCGGTAAATTCGTCAACGCTGTTCTGAAATTCTTCTATGCGCTCTTCCAATGCTTGGACACGATTTTCGAGGTCATCGACTCTGCCGGTAAGTTCACTGTCATCATAAGTTTCACATCCGGCGAACGTCATTGCCGCTATTCCGAATACGGCGAAAAGTTCTAGAAATTTTGTCGGTTTCATGATTGTTGAATTTAAGATGTTATTAATATGTTGTTTATGGTATTACAGATTTCTCGACTTCGACCTCCGGCCTCCGCTCGAAATGACAGGAAGGAGTTACCAGTCTTTCAGCCATTTCCCATATTGCAAGGAAGTCTGGCCAGTATCTTCCGTATTTGCCAAACGCTTTAGATCCTGCGTATAATTCATATTGTATGCTTCCGTAAAAATAGATCCAGGATACTGATAGTTACTATCACTTCCTCCGGACTGGAGGTTGGACTGGATGTCATAAAATACAAAGATGGCATACGGCTTATTGTCCTCAATCCACGGTTTTGCTGACTCAACATACCCATCGCCATCCACCCTCGGAGACCAGTGTATGCAACCGTAATTTATATGGTCAAGTCCGGCGATCTTTGTTCCAGTGTATTCCTTGGAGAGGTAGTCCGCATCTGACCATGGGTCAATGACCTGCAGAGGCTCGGAAGCATCGTTGTACCCATGCCATGCATAGTCTATATATTCTCCAACGGCAATACCTCCGGTCTTGTCCGTGTCATCAAAATATGCCGTAGGCTCCTGATAGTCCACTATGGTCAGGAGTTTCTGAGGCCCTAATGCTTCACGCAATTTCTTTATCAGCAGAGGATAGGAAGTAGTGTTCATCGGAGGAAGCCCCTCCTGCCCGTAGCCTGCATTGCGGTCCCAGAGGTTGATGCCGTCAAGACGGTAGGTATCCACAAGGTTCTTGACCCCGGCAACGAAATCGGTTATCTGGTCATCATTGAAGTTGCAGAATCCTACCCCTTTACCACCCCCTTCAATGCAGATGCAGACTTTCCTGCCACTCTCCTGCACAGGGGCTACACGCTCCGCATAATGTTCAAGGACATAACGCAAGTCGCTGCTCGGAACCACTGAGACTTCAGATGTCGTTTCGTCATAACCGACAGATGCCGCCCTTAAATTGACGATATTGCCGATTCCTACCCTCGGTGCATCCTGGTCATAATCCGTCATTATTACCATATCATTAGCGAGGCGAGGATCAAACATGGAGGTATTCAAGTAGAATACAGTAAACATTTCTCTCCCTGAATAAAGTTTTACTCCATCCGGATCCTCATACGGCTCAGGTACGGTAACATCTATAAACACTGTATTTTCTGCAAGTTGCTGTGATGAGGACGCGATTATCGGGAGCAAATACCGGCCAGGGGCAAGACTTTGCCCGACACTGTTCCTCGCATAGACTTCCAGTCCATAAGGCGTGCTTTCACGGGAATCCTTAGGAAGACTGATATAGGTCCCGTCAGTAAATCTGTAGTAGGCGGACGGAAGAATCTTCATCGTCCCTACTCCAAGACCGGCCTCATTTTCATACCCTCGCAGAAGGGACTCGTCTATTGTCAAATCTACCGACAGCCTTTGTCCGGCCGGCCTGGTAGAGCGGAGAACAAGGTCAAGTTCTGTCGAGGTAACCCCATACTCATTGGTCAGAGTCAGTTCCACGGTATTCTCTGTATACTGCTTCGTCTTCAGGGAAACAGACATGTCCTTTCCCCATGCCTCTGCATCAGGCTGCAGCCCGGTCTCGCTATAGAAAGTCAGGTCGGTACATGACACTACCGCCATAAGCGACAGGGTCAGGAATATTGTATCGATTTTCAACATGGCATTCTATCTTATTTGTTAAAATCAGGGATTTCAATACCTTGCGGCCATACTATATCCTTTTCCGCGACTCCGTCGTTGCCGACAGAGGAATAGTCCTTGATCGTGTTCCCTTCGCCCTCATCGAATTTCCAGTAACCGATAAGGTCCGGCTCTTCCTCAGGATTTTCAATGCGCTGCATATTTGCCATTATTTCTTCCTGGGTTCTTGCGCATTTCCATACCCTCGCTTCGGCTATCTTGCCCTGCAGAGGACGCCAGTCGTTGTAGGATTTGCCGATGAAGAACTCGTATTCCTCGTTTGTCGCCCCTTCCATACCTCTCATGGCGAGATTTATACGGTTTTCTTCGCTTGACCCGGTCACTCCGACATCCTTTGCCTCGTCTATGACTTCTCCATTAAGGTAAATTCGGGCTATGCGTGTCGCCTGATCATATGTACATGCCACATGATACCATTGTCCTGCGGAAAGATTCTTGGACGGATCTCCTTTGGACGGGAGTTTTCCGAACTGGGAACCGTTGCCGCTGCCATCAAACTGGAGTTGCCTGCGCTCGAAGTTGGTGTCGCCGATTCTCAGAAGCAGGTACTGTTCCACTCCCATTACCGTGGAGATATTGCAGTCCCCGAACGAGTTCTTTGTATCAAATTTGTCTATGAAGATAAAGGCCTCATAAGTAACAGCGGTAAGGCCGTTGTAGGCAGCCGCTACAGAGCCTCCGACTTCGTTCATCTTAGGGAACTTGATCCAGTTGTCCGTAAGCTGGGCTGCCATTGTGATAGCCGAAGTCCGTTTTACAAGATAGTATGCTACAGCGGCGCTTTCCATAATGGCAATGTCCCCTGATGTAACTTTGACTGGCAATATCCAGGTCTTGTCGAGTTCCATTGCACCTTCACTGTCTGCGCCTTCTCCTGCCAATCCTTTGAAACGGATTTCAACTTTTTCCGAACTTACCCTGCCGGCAGTGACAGTGACTGCCTTGTCCGGGAAGTCGAAATACTGCGACGGCAGCATCTCGTAAGCCGTACTATGCCTGTGGTTATATTCGTCCACAAGGGATGCGTCCACCGAAACAGTCGCAGCAATGTCCATGTCGGCAGGATATGCAAGCTGGACTGCAAGTGATACCGAAGTCTCGTTGATTCTGTTATTGAATGTCGCCAGCTGGGTCTGGTCGGTCGCACTTACATTCAGGTAGGCGGAGTTGTCGAAGACTCGATCAACCACATCAAACCGAGAACAGGAGGCCAATACTATGGCAACCAACACCAGCAGATATTTATAATGTTTCATATCCATAATATTTATTTCGAAGGGTTAAGCCGCTCTATAGCGGAGCGTACTGTCATCCAGGTCCCGTCCATGTGGAAGTAGTCGTCCTCAATGCCATAGAGGGCAAGACCGGCCATCGGACCATATCTGTTAACATTGTCAGCCATTGCCTGCACAACAGGCAACTCGACATTGTCTTCATCGTAATACACCCCATCCAGTTTGGTGGCTATCAATATCTTTTCTTCAGGCACTCCATAATCCTTTGCTCCTGTCAGTATATTATTCAAGTCCCACGACCTTTCCACATTCTCGGTAGGAAGGACAAAAAGGTCGATCTTAGGAATGTCTTCCTTGACGATAAAGGAATGACTGCCTTCAAAGACAATCAACTGCCCGGAAGTCCTGGCCTTGTCCAGTTTTTCCACAATTTTCCGGGACATCTCTTCCCTCTGCTGATCTCCGGATTTCGGAGTGCCGGTAAAGGAGTACCCGTCAAGTCCGTTGCTCTTCACAGAGGCTATGACACCATCGATATAGGCATCAAGTTTTGCGGCATCTGAAAATTCATCCAGACGCCCGGCTATATCCAACTGGTAAAGGACTTTCGTCCCCACGCTCTCCATCCACGCCATATCCTCGGCATCGAACTGCGAAAAATTGTCGGCATTGGTAAGGGAGACGATGTCTATCGAGTCCGGAAGGCTGCGCAACGAGCCTTTTTCGCTTACAGGATTTTCCGGGGAATTCTCGAAACGGACATAGACCATGGTATGCTCGTGGGATTTGTAATCCCGCAAATTTTCTTTATATGCCTCCCAGAGTTCAGGATCACGATCCCACGGATAGATGGATTCGACAGGTATCGACTCCATTCTTGTCCAGTCCGAACAGCCTGAAAGTATCGCCATTCCGGCAACTGCAAGGAGTATGTTAATCATTCTGCTCATATTCTTGCCTTATTTTATTTCACTGTATGGTTTGACATCCCACCAGACACGCGAGGCCATCGAGTCTCCGGAACCGCCGTTGAGACTGTTCTCTTCCCCTATCATCGTGATGGCGGCATTGACATTGGCGTTGTTCTGCTCGTATTCCTCCACTGGATATACAAGCCTGCGCGCATGATGGTCAAGGTCGATGTTGTACGAACCGAGGTTATGAGGGGCAGGCATGAGTTTAGGATAGCCCGTCCTGCGGTATTCCGCCCAGGATTCGTTGCCGAGAGGGAAGATGGCTATCCATTTCTGAGTGATGATCTTCTCCAGACGGCTTTCAGTGTCGGTGTCGACATCCCACGAAATCTTGCATTCGCTCATGACCTTGGCATAGGTATATTCCCCGAGCGGGTCCGTGTATGTTTCCGGCATGGACTCGCTGTCTTTTATGTAATCGTCAGCGCCTGTTGCCCCTCGCTCCTCGAAGGACAGTTTTATGCCGGTCTCGTAGTAGTTCCTGGCGGCAGCCGCATCCCCGTTCGCCATCAGTTCATATTCTGCCAGCAGGAAATTGACCTCCGCCGCATTCATCCAGAGGATAGGGTCTGAAGATGTGACAAGCCAGTTGGAGTAGTTGTACTGGAAATCGGAGGCTGCACTGGAGTTGAACCCTACGCGTGCCCCGACATATTTCCTGTTTTCCTCGGGGCCTACCGGAGACGAATCGGAAACCACGAGCGGCACCAGGTTCTTCTCGAACATCTTCTCCCTCCTCGGGTCTTTGTAGCCGTTCATATAGCAGAGGATGTCGGCTGCGACCCTGTGGTCTCCCCAGCTGTTGATGATGGCAACTCTGTTGTCCGTAGTGTGGTAATAGGCATTGTCTTCATTGGTCAGGATGAGCCCTCCGGCTATCGCCTTGGCCGCCTGCTCCTTATAGACAGTCTCATCGACATACCTCAGTCTTGTCGCCATCCTGAGTCTCAGAGAGTTGGCATATTTTATCCATTTGCTTATGTCTCCGTAGTAGACTTTGTCGTATGAACTCCATTGCGCTACCGGGATATCCCTGTTTGCCTCCAACGCTTCGATCACTCCGTCGAGTTCCGCGAACATCTGCGTATAGACATCCTTCTGGGTGTCATATTTCACGACTGCCTCTTCCGTCTCCAGCACATTGGAATAAGGGATAGGACCATAGTTGTCGGTCAGGCGGTGCATGACTGCGACCCTGAACAGGTTAGCGAATGCCACTGCCACAGGATCGTCGGGAGCATCACTGAGGACGCCGCGGTATGGGGCATACAGGTTCGTGATGACATCCTTGAATGGTGTCGCACGCCAGGCGTTGCTCGGGTTATAGGTCTCCCAGCGTTCCGCCCATTTCTGGTAGGAGGCTATGTAGCCGCTGAACGGACAGCCGAGCAGGCTTTCCTGATACTGGTACTGGTGTTCCTGAATCGGGACGACAAGGCCCTGCAGGGAGACGATTTTCGCCCCGACAACATAGTTGTATGCCTCCATCTGGTCCTTGGTAACCTGATTCGGGTTGGTGTTGTACATCTCGAAACGGGAGGTGCAGGATGGAAGGAGGGCGGCAATGCTGAGGAGGAGAAGGATTCCGGTAAATTTTTTCCTCGCAGAAAAATGCTCGGAAAATAATTTCCGGAATTCCTCTATGCGCCTCCTTGTCCCTGCATGGATTAAAGCAAGGTTATGTATATCAATATATTTCATGGCAAAAGCGATTTAGAAGTCCAGTTTGATGTTGAAGCCCATGCTGCGCAGGGATGGCATCATGAAGTAGTCGATGCCCTGATAGTTGTTGTCGGTCGTGGCGATAGCCTCCGGATCGAACGGGGCCTTGCACCATATCATCCACAGATTGTGTCCGACCGCTGATATGGTCAGGCTGCACACATTCTTGAACCATTTGGACGGAAGGGTGTAGCCTATGGACAGTTCCTGCAGACGGAAGTTGGTCGCATCGTAGGTGTAGTACTGCGGCAGTCCGCTGTTCGCGCCTATCGTCTGGTACCATTTCTGGGCATCTACCATCTGCCGTCCATTGACAAGGACTCCGCCTGCATCCCTGGCGTCAGCTGACACCTTGGATACACCGTAGTAGTCCAGATTGGCCTGCGTCGCAGAGTAGCAGATGCCGCCTATCCTGCCGCTGAACAGGATGCCGAGGTGGATGCCTTTCCAGCTGAAATCATTCCTCCACGCCAAGTTGTAGTCCGGGAACACGCTTCCCAGATAGGCATTCTCCCCGTCGTCCGTCAGGATGACCTGTCCGGAGTCGTCCACTTTTATACATCCTTTCTCGTCATATTGCAGATTTGATGAAGTGTAGAGGTCTCCGAGAGTTCCGCCTTTCTTCAGGATGTACTTGACCTTGCCGAGTCCCTTGACATTCAGTTCCGTGATATTGAGGTCCTTGCCCGTGACCGGGTTCTTGGCATTGCCTGCGAGTTCGCGGATTTCGTTCTTGTTCCAGCTGAATGTGAAGTTGCTGTCCCATGTGAATCCGTTCCAGGTGTGGTTGTAGCCCACGCTCGCCTCCACTCCTGTGTTCCGCACATTTCCTGTCTGGAGATAGATGGTCGTGTAGCCTGAGGACGGTGCGAGAAGAGGGTCGAAGGTCTGGTTGTAGGTGTCCGCAAGATACCACGACAGATTTATGCTCAGGTCATTCCACAGACGGGCCTCTGCTCCGACCTCGTATGTCAGGGTACGCTCCGGCTTCAGGTCTCCGATAGGGTAGTGGGTCTTGTCCTTCCATATCTTGTTGGTGGCATCGTACTCGTAGGTAGGAATGGTAAGGAACCGTGGGAACGGCATACCTACAGAAGCTATGGAGCCTCTGACCTTCAGGTAGCTCAGCGCTCCCATGTCCCAGAATTCAGTAGGGACGAATGAGAGTCCGGCAGACGGATAGAAGAATGACTTCTGCGATGAGCCTGCGAGTTGGGATGCCCAGTCGTTTCGTCCCGTGACGGTAAGGAACAGTGCCCTTTTCCAGCCGAACTCGACACTGGCGAATACGGACTGGGTCTCGTCCGTCCAGCCCTCCTTGGTCGCCCGTTTCAGCACATCGTCAAGGTCGAAGACATTGAACACATTGGCCAGTCCGTTTTCCTGGATGGGGCCCCCGTAGGTAAAGGTGTCGGTGCTGATATGGTTGACGGATGCTCCGATGTTGGCCACAAGGCTGTAGTCAGTGGCGAAGGTCTTGTTTACATTGACCATCACATCGGCGTAGGTCTGGGTGTCGTAGGTGCGGGCTTCTGTATAGTGGCCCTTGGAGCCGCCCTCGGTCAGGGTCGTGTTCGTGGATGCGTAGAGCTTCTGTGTGTACAGGTTGTTCGAGTTGTCGATGCGCACACGGCCTGCGACATTCAGCCAGTCCAGTATCTCATAGCTGGCACTGAGCGAGAGCATGTAACGCTTCTTGTCGTTGTTGCGCAGGTTGCGGTAGTTTATCCAGTAGGGGTTCTGTGCCCTGAGGTCGCCCTCAAGGTCGGGGCTCCAGAACTGCTCCATCAGTTTGGACGCCTCGTTGTAGCGCTCGAAACTGCGGTAGTTGTCGAAGTTGTCCCCTCTCGGGAAAATGTACACAGGGATCAGTGGGTTCATGTAGACTCCCTGGTTGGTCATGTTCTGGTCCTTCTGGATGATATAACTGGCCGAAGCGTCTATCTTCAGCTTGTCCTTCAGGAAATAGGTGGTGTTCCGGAAAGTGAAGTTGTAGCGGTCGTATTTGTTGTTGGGGATGATGCCGTCCGAGTTCACTGCGGCAGCGGAGAAGTAGGTCTGGTTCTTGTCCGTGCCCCCGCTGACGGAAAAGGCATTGGTGTAGGTGTGTCCCGTCTCGAAATAGTCGTTCGGATGGTAGTTGTAACGTGCCGATTCTGGGATGTACGCACCCCAGCTGAAAAGGGAGCTGCCGCCTGACGCCCCGTTGATTCCGGTGCCGTAACTCGTCTGGAACTCCGGGAGCACGAACGGGCTCAGGAACTCCGTGTTGCTCGAGAACGAAACCTTCAGTTTCCCGGCCTCTCCTGCCTTGGTCGTGATCATGATTGCGCCGTTCGCCGCCTGCGAGCCATAAAGGGCCGCTGCGGCAGCACCGGTCAGCACCGAGATCGACTTGATGTCCTCCGGGTTGATGTCGGCGATGGATTCGGTCGCTCCCTTGGAGTCGAACTCAGTACCTCCGCCACCTCCGAAGTTGTACATCGGGATGCCGTCTATCACATACAGCGCGTTTGAGGACTGGCTGATGGACTTGTTGCCTCGCAGGACCACCTTGGATGCTCCGCCGACTCCGGATGAGGATGCGTTGATGGTCACGCCGGCAACCTTGCCCGAAAGGGCGTTGATGAAGTTGGCGTTCTTCACTTCCGTAATGCGGTCTGCCTGCACTTCCTGGACATTATAACTTAGGGCTTTCTGGTCCCTGCGGATGCCTAGGGCCGTCACGACCGTCCCCTCCAGGGCGACGGCCTCCTCCCGGAGCGTGACCTCGAACACCGCCCTCGTGCCCACGGGGAGGGTCACGGCATCGTAGCCGAGGCTCGTGATTTCTATGGAAGCCGATGCACTACTGACCGTAAGGGAAAAGTTCCCGTCAAGGTCGGTCGTGGTGCCGTTCTGCGTGCCGCTCTCGATGACTGCTGCTCCGGGAACGGGAAAACCGGACGGGTCGAGGATGGTGCCGGAGATTTTTACCGGTGTAGACTCTGGCTGGTTGGAAATGACAATATACTGATTCTCTATACGGTAATTGACCCGGATAGGTGTAAACAACAGATCGCAGACTTCTTTTATTGCCTTATCCGATATGGATATGCTTACTGTCTGCTCAAGATCAACTCCGCTGTTCATAAAAAGATACGGAGACTGCTTTTCAATATTGGCAATAACTGTTTCTAAGGTAACATTATCCAGTTCTAATGTTATTCGTACCGGTTCCTGTGCTGCAACGAAAATATTGGCAGAAAACAGGAACATCAGTATAAAACAGAGCAGTCCGCGTGGCTTTACGGAACACTTTGCTTTTTTATTCATATCTTTGTGGAATTGTTGGTAATAAGTTTCTAGTGTCATTATAACATCGGCTTGTTACCTTGCCTGCGGATACCGCGAACATCCGCAGGCTTTATTATGCCGATGCCGTGTGGTCAAATGGTCATCAAGTCATAGCATTAGTGTTTTATTGGTTCGTTGGTTATATTATCTTATTGTTATTACTCCTGTCCTGTAGTCTTTACTCCATGTGAAATCCGCTCCTTGCTGGAGAATACGCAACGCATCTTCAATGCCGTCGCTTATCCTGATTCGTCCGTCTGTAAAACCGATAGCAGGAAGTGTATCCCTGTCGATAACAATCTCTACTCCGAAGGACTTTTCAAGTTTCTTCATCAGTTCATCGAACGGCAGACCTCCAATATCAATGATACCTTCCGTCCAGCGCATCTCCAGTTCTGCAGGCCTGTCATATAGGATGAATCTGCCATTTGAGAAACTTACCTTCTGGTCAGGTTCCATTACTATGGTCTTGTCTGGGTCGGAAATATCCGACAACTTTACCGAACCTTCTGCAAGCACCGCAGAAAACTTTCCGGACTCCGCATCTGCATTGACACTGAATGTAGTACCCAGCACTTCTATCTTGCATGCAAATGTATTGACGACAAACGGCTGTCTGTCATTATGCGCCACATCAAAATACGCCTCCCCTTCCAGCCGGACCTCTCTCCGGTCCTTTGCAAAGGCCATCGGATATTGGAGTCTTGCTCCCGAATTCAATTTTATCAGGGTCCCGTCCGCCAGAATATAGTCCATACTTTTCCCGGCAGGGACTTCAATGGTATTCATGGTCTCGGCCATTTCGCTCCTAACCATGTCTCTGGAAACAGTTGCCGTAACGAATACCAATGCTATTGCTGCTGCAATGCCGGAAACAGCCACAACGGTTCTCCTGAAAATATTTTTTCTGCGATGAGACCGCACTCCTGCTTCTGCCGGATAATGCTCAATCATATCCATCGGCGCTGAAATAAGATGAGCATCATAAAGGTCATGCAGAAAATTATATCTTTTTTCATTGGCCTTGTCTTCTGCAATCCACAGTCTTATCCGGTTTTCCTCATCCTCTGTAGTGTCTCCACGGAAGAATTTGAAAATCAAATCATCAGTAACCTCAAGGTTATGTATGTCTTTAACAGTAGCCATTGTCTAAAACAAAGTAAAATTTCTCATCGTTTATATATAAGAGTCATATCGGGCAAAAATTAATAAAAATTTTTTCACTTTTTTTAGATTGACATGACGGTATTGCGTGATAAAGGTTGTTTGAGTATTTTTGTGAACTTTATCATACATTTGATGACCGACAGCGGGAAACATAGTGTGACAACAGCTGAGATACTGTACCTCAATACCGAAAAAATCCGTTATATCAGGCTGGCATACGGATATGTCAGGAATATGGATGATGCAGAGGACATATTTCAGGACTGTATTCTCAGCATTCTCAATAACAGAGACAAAATACATATATCAGATATATCTGTTTATTTTTCTGCTGTCATAAAGCACCGCTGCCTGAGACATCTCAAACGGGAATCGAAGTCTGATACATTTGAGGATCCGATACTACAGGCCCATATCGCGAAACTGTCGGCTGACATGGAAAGACCAGATCCGGCAGCACAGGATGACATGTCCAGGCTTATGAAAAATTGTCGTGCGCGACTTAAAGACCTGACTATAAATGTATTTGAAGCAAAGAGATTTGAAGGGATGTCGTATAGGGAAATCTCAAGAATTTTCGGTATACGGGAAAGCCGTGTCAATCTGGAAATACAGCGTGCGCTGAAAATCTTCAGGGAAGAATTCAAGGACTATCTTCCTGCAATTACGCTGCTGATCACAGGCCTGCTCTGCGTCGGGGGGGGCGGATTTTCTGCAATTATAGGGAATTGACTGCCGGCCGGCAATGGCAAGGAACTACAAGAGTCTGAACTGGTTACAGTCAGAATTTAACATTTATAATAAAGAGTAAAATGAAAGGATTTTTGAAGTTGATGCTTGCATCGGTTTTGATTTCCGAGGCATTGTTCAGCACTGACGTCTATGGCAAGGGAACTATTGCAGACAGCGCTGAATATAATGCGATAGTACGTGAATTGAAAGAAATTAAAGCCATCCAGGATTCGACCTATCAGCAAAGACTGCGTGCTGCAGAGAAAAGAATGCATGAAGCAGAAGTCCGACGAGGGGAAAGCCAGGATTATGAACTGTCTGAGTATGGGGTCATGTCGAACATTGAGAAAAATACGAAATACTCTTTCTGGGGAGATGACGTCAATATAATAGGACTCGCGGCAATAGTTCTATCCATAGTCTCTCTTGTAGTATCCTGGAGGACACTGAATGCGCAGAAAAAGACCGAGGAACACACCAAAAGGGCTCCTATATCAGTACAAAAAGGTAAACTGGAAGATCTCCCGAGGCATTTCTACAGAAATCTCGTGTGTACATGCTCCCAGATATTTCTTTTCAATGATAAGTCAAACAAGGATTCTCCGGGAAGGCGAATATGCTATCCTTCCGAGTCAAATGTAATGAAACTCCAGACTCTGCCTGATGACATCATTTTGCCTATCGATGCTGGAAATGCTGAAGTGTATAAGTCAATGCATGAATTGCGCCTGCTTTTCAGGAACTATAGCCAGGAAGTGGCAGTCGCAGCAGAGCATCTATCAAGGGCGAACATTACCGACAAGTCGCTGTATCAGGATTTCGACAATCTGCTGTTCAAACCGATGTTTTTGACATATAAGACATTTGATTTTGAATCATGCCTTGACGGAAAAGACAGCGGGTCTCATAAGGTATTTCTATATGACAGAGCCAGGATAGCCATGGTCCGCGAACATTTCACAAAACTTAAGGACAATGCCTTGATTTTACTTGACCGGACCAGGCTCGATTATTTGAGCAGGCTTCTGGCAAACGGATTCTGCGGATTGACAAGCCTTGACCACAAAGGTGCCATAAACCGGTCCATGGCATCATTTTTCTATGAACCGAACCAGAAAGATACACTTGCCACTGTGTATAAGGACACAATTGTGAATGAAAAATCCTGGAACGGCACAAATAAAGCAACTTTTACAACGGATATCTGCCAAATCGAAAGCAAGGATGGTCTCTCCAGCCTGTTCACAAAATATGTCACTGGATTTGAGGAGAAGGTGCAGTCGGATTCTAAAACAGTTGCCATGGTTGAAGAACTGTACAATATCCTAAAAGCATATTTTGACTTTCTGAAAGCCGATGTATGGGAATTTAAGACCTTGTTTTACTATATGCTGGCAATCGATACCGCTATTGAAACGACCAAGACAGGAATGGTTAACTATTGATGCCCTTTTACCTGCTGCCCGGAAGCCGTCCGGGCAGCCTTTATTTTCACATTCCCCAACAGAATATCACGACACAACACCAGCACCGCCAGTTTGAAAGGGCTGGTAAGACGCAAGACCGCCGTCAAGGCCCTCATCGACGAGACCCTCAGCCTCTCCGTCGCATTCGATGTCTTCCGTACAGCCGCCGACAAGATGCTCTTTGACCTGGAGATGGGGTACCGGCAACTGCCAGAATCTGACAATTTGCACAAATAATCTGCGGAAAGCTTTGATAATATCCAAAAGATTATTATCTTTGTGCTGTCATTAAAAAACAACAGGAATGAGAAAGAAAACCAAGGAGATCAAAGAGAAAAAAGGCTTCTCTATTATCTCGAACTCTGCAGGGAATTGCAGACAAGGGAAAACGCCAGACAGGCACTTGCCTATTTTGAGGAGGAGGTTGACAGACTGGTGGATGACCTGAAAGCATGGAAGTAAAACAAGCCCCGCCATCTGGCGGGGATAAAAAATATTGAGTCATGATAACGAAAGAACAGTTGGATGCCTTGCGGGAAAGGCACACCAAGGCGAGGAACCAGAAGGAACGCGATGCCGTAAGTGAGGAAATTGCCCGCCTCTGTGAAGAAGATGCCGAGGCCGTAGCCCGCCTGGCTCTTGAACAGGTAAAGGAGGACAGGGCCGAACTTGCCGAAATGGCGATACGGGAGCAGCTTCAGGATGTGCTTCCTTCGATATCCCTTGCATACATAGCCAAGACCTATTTCAACAAGACCCGGGCCTGGCTATATCAGAGGATAAACGGGCTGAAGGTGAACGGCAAGCCGGCACGGTTCACGCCCGAGGAAATAGAGACTCTCAACTATGCCCTGAAGGACATAGGCGGAAAATTGTCATCAATACGCATTTCATAATTGTTTTTTAATGACACTTGCAATATGTCTTGCGTGGGGCGGTCTCCGGGTCGCCCTTTTACCGTGACCTCTAAGATTTGAAAAAATTTTTGGCGCAAATCTGGCGCACTCTTTTTATGATTAATGCCGCAACTCTTTGACTTGAAAGAAGTTACGGCATTTTTGTAGCGGGGGAAGGACTCGAACCTCCGGCCTCCGGGTTATGAGCCCGACGAGCTACCAACTGCTCTACCCCGCGATATTGGACTACAAAGGTAGTCATATTTTTTATTTTGACAAATTTTTTTCAACATTAAAACTTTTTCAAATATCCTGAGGCTGTCATCTTATTTTCTTCCCTTTCGAGGAAGAGACAATCATGAACACGATTGCAGCCATCGTGACCATGATACCAACAG
>JADILX010000126.1 GCA_017695025.1 Candidatus Cryptobacteroides excrementavium | reverse complement strand
CCTCCAACCAGAGAGTCCACGTCCCTGCTGCTCAACGCTACAGGTCAGGTCGACCTGATTATCCCGAGAGGCGGCCGCGGCCTTATCGACTATGTCAGGCAGAATGCGAAGGTCCCCGTAATAGAGACCGGAGCCGGCATCTGCCATACCTATTTCGACAAGGCGGGGGATGTGGGAAAAGGCATGGCGATAATCACGAATGCCAAGACAAGGAGGGTGAGCGTCTGCAATGCCCTCGATTGTCTTGTAATCCATAGGGACAGGCTTGCTGACCTCCCTGAACTGTGCAGCGGCCTTGTCCGGCACAATGTCATCATATATGCGGATGATGCAGCGTACCAGGCATTGGCGGGCCATTATCCGGCAGCTGTTCTCCGCCATGCGGATAAGGACAGTTTCGGGACGGAATTCCTATCATACAGAATGGCCGTCAAGACTGTGGACAGTATCAATGGCGCACTGGAACATATAGCGGAATATTCATCGAAGCACAGCGAGGCGATAGTATCCGAGGACAGCAAGGCGACAGCCCTGTTCCAGAAAATGGTGGATGCCGCCTGTGTCTATGCCAATGTCTCCACAGCCTTTACCGATGGCGCCCAGTTCGGTTTCGGGGCCGAGATAGGCATCAGCACTCAGAAACTCCATGCCCGCGGCCCGATGGCCCTGCGTGAACTCACGACCTACAAATACCTCATAACAGGCGACGGCCAGACAAGGGAGCCGTAGTCCGGGTCGGAAAGGATTCCGGTCGCGGACCTTTACCGGTGGGAGGCGAAACGTTCTTCCGCCAGTCTCTCATATTTGGTGCCTGGCCGGCCGTAATTGGCGTACGGCCAGATGGAGATTCCTCCGCGCGGGGTGAATATGCCGGTGACTTCGATGTATTTAGGATCCATCAGCCTTATGAGGTCTTTCATGATGATGTTCACGCAGTCTTCATGGAAGTCCCCGTGGTTTCTGAAACTGAACAGATACAGTTTCAGGCTTTTGCTTTCCACCATTTTTACATCGGGGATATAGCTTATCCTGATTTCCGCGAAGTCCGGCTGCCCGGTGATCGGACACAGGCTCGTGAATTCAGGACAGTTGAACTTTACCCAGTAGTCGTTGTCCTGATGTCTGTTTTCGAAAGTTTCCAGCACTTCCGGAGCATAGTCGTCCCTGTAGACTGTCTTTTTCCCGAGGGACTTCAGGTTGTCATTTTTTCTGTCCATGATTTCGTGTCTGTAGTCTGTAATTCTGAACGAAGCGGATTTGTCATTCTGAACGGAGTGAAGAATCTCCCTGGCCTTCCAGATATTTTCTCAGCCCTTCATTGCGCAGCCTGCATGCAGGACAGTGCCCGCAGCCGTCTCCGGGAATCCCGTTGTAGCAGGTGAGGGTCTCTTTCCTCACAAGTTCCAGCACTCCGAGCCTGTCTGCCAGAGCCCATGTCTGAGCCTTGTCTATCCACATAAGCGGGGTATGTATGACAAACTGTTCATCCATGGCAAGGTTCAGCGTGACATTGAGGGATCTGATGAAAGAGTCCCTGCAGTCCGGATAGCCGCTGAAGTCAGTCTGGGACACGCCGGTGACAATGTCGTAGATGCCCTTTTCTCTTGCATACACTGCTGCAATGCTGATGAAAAACAGGTTGCGGCCCGGTACGAATGTGTTCGGGAAACTGTCTGCCGGCTTTTTCTGATCCATTTCGATACTGCTGTCGGTCAAGGAATTGCGCCCGATGGATGCGATGGCGGCAATGTCTGTGAGATGGAAATCCACCCCGGCCTTCTCCGCGATTTTCCTTGCCATCTCCACTTCTATACCGTGTCTCTGTCCGTAAGTGAATGTAATCGTGTGTACTTCCTTGAAATTTTCCAATGCCCAGAAAAGGCATGTGGTGGAATCCTGCCCTCCGCTGAACACCACCAGCGCTTTGTTCCTTTCCATATTATAGATTTGTCTGAATGACGTTGTTACAGGTCGAATATCCTGAACGGATTGTATGAAATATGCTCATCGAATGTGTCCTCTCCCTCGAATCTCTTGAGCCTGCGCACGACAACATTCGTCACAGGCAGTATAATGACCTCATAAAGCGTCTTGAGCACTATCTGTGTCAGCATCAGCCTGACCATATCTTCGGCGCCGAGGCCCCAGAACGCTATCGGGAAGAATATGAGCGAATCCACGGTCTCGCCTCCGATGGAAGACACTATTGCCCTGAACGAGAACCGTCTGCCTTTCGATGCGACTTTCATCCTGCTCATTATCCATGCGTTGACGGTCGAGCCGCACAGGAATGCCATCATTGAGGCGAGCGTCACCCTCGGAGCCATGGCGAACACATAGTCGAAATGCGGCCCCCCGTCCCAGAAAGGGGCGGCCGGGAGCAGCCTGACTATCTGGGCCATTGCCACCACGAAGAAATTCATTACGAATCCGCTCCATATCACGAGCCGGGCCTTCCTGTATCCCCATACCTCCACAAGGCAGTCGTTGATGATATAGGATATCGGGAAAATGATCACTCCTCCCGTCAGCGCGATGGGACCGGCCATGAAAAGCTTTGTCTCGAAAAGGTTTGATGCTATCAGGCACACGTTGAACATGATTGCCATCAGCATGAAAGATACAGACAGTTTATGCCTGTCGGAATGAATGTTGTCCATATTGTCCTTGTTTTGATTGTTACGGGTGGTTACCAAGCACACCCGGCCGCATTCTCCGGTAATGTATAATATACCGCTCCAGCAGGCGGCTGCAAAGGTATGCAAGATATTCCACAATCCAAAACTCAGGCCGCAGATTATTCGAAAAACATCCGATATGGCGGTAAAGATTGATGAATATCGTTATATTTGCGTCAAATTGGTTATTTATGAAAAAGATTCTTAATCCGTGGGCGGGCCTTGAAAGCGAGGGGTACAACTGTTTCGGCTGCTGCCCGCGCAACCCTTACGGCCTGAAGATGGAATTCTATGAAGATGGGGATGAGGTGGTGTCTTTCATACATCCGTCAGACAACTATCAGGGGTGGCTCAAGACTTTGCACGGCGGTATCCAGGCTACGATGATGGATGAGATTGCCATGTGGGTGATAGCGCGCAA
>JADILX010000125.1 GCA_017695025.1 Candidatus Cryptobacteroides excrementavium | reverse complement strand
CACGTATGCGGGGAACACATGACATTAAAAAATTGGACTATGGAACAATTGAACAGAATCGAGTTGAGGGGGAACGTAGGGAACATACGCGTATCAACCGTAGGGACAGGACAGGTCGCAAGATTTTCACTTGCAACGAATTTTCTCTACAAGAACAAGGACGGGGAAGCGACAGTCGAGACCACATGGCACAATATCGTGGCATGGAGCGGGAAAGGCATGCCTGAGTTTGAAAAAATAGGCAAAGGCTCGCCCGTATATGTCTGCGGCCGGCTCAGAAGCACGAAATACACCGGGAATGACGGCATTGAGCGACAAGGCTACGAAGTCATTGCCAGCAGGCTGTCAATAGTGACGCAGGACTGATTGCGGGGCCTGGCCAGTCGCCCTTATCATCAGGCGTGATATTCCGGAAGTTTAAAATATTGACACAATTACGTAATAAAATTGAATTATTAAAAATATCAGTTATCTTTGCGCCCGGATATTTAAGAGAGGTAAAAATATAACTGACAGTTTATGGAAATCAGAGAGAAATTCAATGACGGCGCCTGGAGCCGTAAAATCGATGTGTCAGATTTTGTCTACAGGAATATCACGCCTTACACAGGTGACGCATCATTCCTGAAAGGACCGTCCGAAAGGACAAAAAAACTATGGAACGAATGTCTCGCTGCCCTCGATGAAGAGAGGAAGAACAACGGGATACGTTCAATCGATGCAAAGACAATATCTACAATCACGTCACACAAGGCCGGCTATATCGACCGTGACAACGAACTGATTGTAGGCCTGCAGACAGACGAACTGCTGAAAAGGGCTATCAA
Organism: Candidatus Cryptobacteroides excrementavium; assembly: GCA_017695025.1. Lineage (GTDB taxonomy): Bacteria > Bacteroidota > Bacteroidia > Bacteroidales > UBA932 > Cryptobacteroides > Cryptobacteroides excrementavium. The sequence continues at coordinate 35,360 of JADILX010000125.1, read as the reverse complement.
GCCTTTCGGAGGATATAAGGTTGTAGAGAAAGCCTGCAAGGAAAACGGGGTCGAGCTCGATCCTAAGGTAAAGGAAATCTTCACACACTACCGTAAGACTCACAACGACGGAGTGTTCGATGTATATACAGAGGAAATCAGGAGATTCAGGTCTCTTGGATTCCTTACAGGACTGCCTGACAACTACTCAAGGGGCCGTATCATCGGTGACTACCGCAGGCTTGCCCTCTATGGTGCAGACAGGCTCATCGAGGCTAAAAAGGAAGACCTGCACAACCTTACAGGCCCTATGACGGACGCCCGCATAAGGCTGCGCGAAGAAGTGGCAGAACAGATACGGGCCCTCGACGAAATCAAGGTGATGGGCTCATACTATGACCTTGACCTTTCCAGACCGGCCATGAATGCACAGGAGGCAGTCCAGTGGGTATATATGGCCTATCTTGCTGCAGTCAAGGAGCAGGACGGTGCGGCAATGTCGCTCGGGAACGTATCTTCATTCCTCGACATCTACATACAGTATGACCTCGACCATGGCGTCATCGACGAGTCTTATGCCCAGGAACTCATAGACCAGTTTGTGATGAAGCTCAGGATGGTCAGACATCTGAGGATGCAGTCATACAATGACATCTTTGCCGGAGACCCTACATGGGTGACAGAATCCATCGGGGGACGTTTCAATGACGGCAAGGTGAAGGTAACGAAGACTTCATTCAGATTTCTCCAGACACTTTACAACCTCGGGCCTGCCCCGGAGCCAAACATGACTGTTCTCTGGAGCCCGGAACTGCCTGAAGGGTTCAAGGAGTTTTGCGCAAAAGTCTCCGTAGACACAAGTTCCATACAGTATGAGAATGATGACCTGATGCGCCATGTACGCAGTTGCGATGATTACGGCATCGCCTGCTGCGTATCATACCAGGCCATAGGAAAGGCAATACAGTTCTTCGGCGCCCGCGCCAACCTCGCCAAGGCTCTCCTGCTTGCAATCAACGGAGGACGCTGCGAGAATACCGGGACACTTATGGTTGAAGGCATCGAGCCGCTCAAGAGCGATGTACTTGACTTCGAGGAAGTCCTCAACAACTACAAGAAAGTGCTGCATGAAGTGGCAAGGGTCTACAATGAGGCCATGAACATCATCCATTACATGCATGACAAGTACGACTACGAGCGCTCGCAGATGGCATTCATCGACACCAATCCTGAAATCAATCTTGCATACGGCGTAGCAGGACTTTCTATCGCAGTAGACTCGCTTTCTGCAATCAAATATGCAAAAGTGACTGCACACCGCAATGCAGACGGTCTGACAGACGGATTCGACATACAGGGAGAATACCCGTGCTTCGGGAATGACAACGACAAGGTTGACTCCCTGGCCGTAGACCTCGTGCATTTCTTCAGCAAGGAACTCAGCAAACTTCCTGTCTACAAGAATGCAATGCCTACACTTTCCCTCCTTACCATCACATCAAACGTGATGTACGGCAAGAAGACCGGTGCAACACCTGACGGAAGGGCAAAGGGAGTGGCATTTGCCCCGGGCGCAAATCCTATGCATGGACGCGACTGCCACGGTGCAATCGCATCTCTCAGTTCCGTGGCAAAACTTGACTATCATGACGCCATGGACGGTATCAGCAATACATTCTCAATCGTGCCGAAATCTCTCGGTCCTACAGTTGAAGAGAGAGTGGAAAATCTTGTCACCATGATGGACGGCTATTTCACCAAGGGGGCACACCACCTCAATGTGAATGTACTCAACAGGGAGATGCTTGAAGATGCCATGGAGCATCCGGAGAACTATCCACAGTTGACCATCAGGGTTTCAGGATATGCGGTGAACTTCACAAAACTGAGCAGGGAACATCAGATGGAAGTTATTGCACGTACTTTCCACCAGTCCATGTAATCTTCCGGAATCCCGGAATTTTCAGACAGATATGACATTGAAAGTACATTCATACGAATCAATGGGGACATACGACGGGCCGGGGCTCCGGCTCGTCGTTTTTCTGCAGGGATGCCCGTTCAGATGTCTCTATTGTGCCAATCCCGACACTATCCCGTTTGAAGGAGGCACGGAGACTGATATCGACGAAATCCTTCAGATGGCTGTCAGGCAGAAGCCTTTCTTCGGGAAACGCGGAGGAGTGACATTCTCGGGAGGAGAACCGACAGTACAGGCCAAAGCACTTGTGCCGCTTGTAAGGCAGTTGCATGAAAACGGCATAAATGTATGTCTGGACTCTAACGGAGGCGTGTGGAACAGTGATGTAGAGGAACTGTTCGCTCTTACGGATCTTGTCCTGCTTGATATCAAGGAATTCAACCCCACAAGACATCAGGCACTTACAGGCCGCAGCAATGAACAGACACTCGGGACAGCAGCCTGGCTTGAAGAGCATGGCAAGCCATTCTGGCTCAGATATGTACTCGTACCTGGATACAGCGATTTCGAGGAGGATATCAGGGCTTTGGGAGAACATTTCGGGACAACAGGAACTCCTGGCAGCGGTGCCCACAAATCCGGCTACAGGATGATCCAGAGAGTCGAGATACTCCCCTACCACACTCTTGGTGTCAACAAATACGAGACACTCGGGCAGGAATACAAACTCAAAAATGTCTGTCTCAACACCAAGGAACAACTCTCCCGTGCCGAGGCTCTCTTCAAGGAATACTTCGGCTGCGTAGTGCTGAACTGACCGGCATTCCCGCAAGATATTAAACGGCAACCTGCGCAACTGTGACAAACGCCACGGCTGCGCAGGTTATCCGTAAATAGACAGACTTCTTCGGCCTATTTCACGACCTCCCGGATAGAGATGGCGAAACCGCCTCCCGGAGCCATGTACATTTTCATTTTTGATTTTGAAGTCACTTTCCGGGTGGATATGGTGTAAACTTCGGCATTAGTCCTGTAATCGGCATCCTTGGTGTCTGCATAGACCGTGGCCTCGTATTTCTTTCCCGGGTCGAGGAAATCGAGAGAGAACTCAAGGGTACGGGCATTCTCGTCCGTCACTCCGCCGATGAACCATTGCGGTCTTTCTGACCGGGAGTTTCCCTCCTCTGCGTCATTATCTTTAGCCTTTCTGGCGACTACAATATAGTCTCCCGGCTCTGCAAGCAGATAATGGCTCTCGGACCAGTCTACGGCCACGTCCTTTATGAACTGGAATGCATCCATATGTGCCTCATAGTGCTCCGGAAGATCGGCAGCCATCTGCAGCGGGGAATAAAGCACCACATACAGGGCGAGTTGATTCGGAATCGTCGAGTTCACATGTGAATGATTGTCCGGATTAAGTTTCTCGACATCCATCATGAAAATACCCGGTGTATAGTCCATCGGGCCGCCCTGCAGACGGGTAAACGGCAGGAGAGTGACATGATGTGGCTTTGTCCCGCCGAATGCCTGATACTCCGTACCCCGGGCAGACTCATTGCCGATAAGGTTAGGATATGTCCTGCACAGGCCTGTCGGGCGCACGGCCTCGTGGGCGTTGACCATGATATGATGCTCTGCAGCCTTCTTGACTGCATAGAGGTAGTGGTTGTTCATCCATTGTCCGTAATGGTGCTCTCCACGCGGGATGATATTGCCCACGTATCCGCTCTTGACGGAATTGTACCCGTATCTGTTCATCAGGTCGTAGGCTGCGTCGAGGTGTCGCTCGTAGTTCCTCACTGACGATGAAGTCTCGTGATGCATCATAAGCCTTACGCCCTTTGAATGTGCGTATTCGTTCAACGCCTCGATATCGAAGTCCGGATATGGAGTCACAAAGTCAAAGACATAGTCCTTGCTCTGTCCGAACCAGTCCTCCCAGCCGATATTCCAGCCTTCCACGAGCACCTGGTCGAATCCGTTCTCAGCGGCGAAGTCTATATACCTGCGTACATTCTCATTGTTGGCTGCATGCTTCCCGCTCGGCTTTAGAGTACTGTAGTCAACTGAATCCAGTTTGACCGAAGAAAGGCCGGTATAGGCCCAGCTGCTCTTGCCGGTGATCATCTCCCACCACACGCCCATGTACTTCACCGGTTTTATCCAGGACACGTCATCATACGCACAAGGTTCGTTCAGATTCAGGATCAGACGGGAAGAGATAATGTCCCGGGCGTCATCCGTAACCATAACTGTCCTCCATGGAGTTTTGCATGGCGTCTGCATATAGCCCTTCCAGCCCTGGGCATCAGGAGTAAGATGGGATGTAAAGACATAGTTCTCATCATCAAGGTCGAGATGCATGCACGAATAGTCCACAAGGGCGGCCTCATGGATATTGATATACAGGCCGTCATCCGTCTTCATCTGGAGAGAGGTCTGCACCCCTGTAGGGGAGAACGGGGTCTGGGAGGAATTAGGCGTAACTGCAGCCGGCATCAGTCCCCTGATTTCGGAAAGCCGGGACTCCACATAATCGTACTCCTGGGTGTCATAGTCTCCCGGAATCCAGAACGCCTTATGGTCTCCTGTCATCGCAAACCGGGTAAGTTCCTCCTTGATGACGAAATACTTGAGATTGTCCTGCTCAGGAAATTCGTATCTGAAACCGACGCCATCATCATATAGCCTGAAACGGACAATCATATACCTGTCCGTGCCGGCCTGCTTCAATGTCACGGCCATCTCATTGTAATGGTTGCGGATCTCCGACTCCTCTCCCCATACAGGCTTCCAGGTCTCATCGAAAGTGCTCCTCGAGACTTTTTCAAGCCGGAATCCGTCGTAAAGCGAGACCGGCTCCCCGACGTGGCCCCGCTTAATCTCTGCACCGAATTCAAGATGGGGCAGTTCTCCGCGCAATTCCAGTCCCATAGTACTCGGGAGGACGGCATTCCTGTCCTTGAAGTCAAGCCAGTAGCAAGGCTCCCCTCTTTCCGTGACCGTAAATTTCAACGACAAGTTGCCGTCAGGGGAGGAAAGCGTCTCCACCGCCGGCACGGCCTCCTGCGCAGACAGTGCCGCTCCGGCCGCAAACGAGGCAATCAGCATAAGAAAGGTTTTCATTTCAGAATAATCATTATCATTTAATAAAATATCATATTTTGGAAAGTGCCGGATACATAAGGTCTATCTCTTATATTCGACCACAAGCACCTGGCGCGGTCCGACAACAGTCGAATCGGAAACCTCCGCCGGTTCCCCCGTAATAACATTGCGCCCGTCATGCAGGCCTTCAGCTATCTCGGCATAATGTGACCACGGGACATGCTTCTTTCCCCGGGAATTATTGATATAGACAAATACTGCATCAGTATCGTCATATCTGAAATATGCGTAGGTGTTGTCCCTTGTCAGGAAGTGCATTGTCTTGCCGTTGTGAATGACAGGCTTGTCCTTCCTCCACTGGAAAAGGCGTCTCGTATAGTCGTGGAGAGATGCAATCTGTCCCTCCGGCACAGGCTTTCCGTCCGTGCTGACCTTCGCAGAAGCCCTGCCGGCCTCGGAGAAAAAGTCAAGCCTGTCCCCAGGCCAGCCGCCAGGGAAATCAACACGGAGACCGCCATGTCCCTGGGATCTGTCCTTTGAGACGAACATCATTTCATCCCCATAGAAAATCTGCGGGATACCGCGCATGGTAGCCATCATTGCCATCACTATCCTGTGCCTGTCGGCATTGTGTTTCAGGACATCTCCTATACGGTCCGTGTCATGGTTGCCCGGGAAAATCATCATCTTTGACAGGTCATGATACACGAAGTCATGCGAAAGACAGTCATAGACTCTTGTCATGCCTTCTCCCCAGGCATGGGAATCCGTCGGAAGGCCTTTCCAGATGGCTTCCTGCAACGGAAAATCCATGATTGAAGGAAGATGCGAGTCAAATCCGTCCTTGTTTTCATTGCCGCCCTGCCAATAGGCAAGTTGCGGGATGGATGATGTCCAGCATTCCCCGACGATGTTGAAACCCGGATATTCGGCAAGTATGGCCTCGCACCACTCGCTCATAGGGTCCTTTTCATTATACGGATATGTATCAACCCTGAAGCCGTCGAGCCCTGAATACTCGATCCACCATATGGCCCACTGCCTGAAATAATTGAGGACATACGGATTGTCGAGGTTCATGTCCGGCATCGATGGCACAAACCAGCCGCTCTCCTGCAGATTGAGGTCATACTTCGAGGCATTCGGGTCCATATTGGTGGAAAAGCATACATTTGTCCCCGTATACTCCGGGAATACATGGATCCAGTCCTTGAAAGGCAGGTCCTTCATCCACCAGTGCGCAGTACCGCAATGGTTCGTGACTATATCCATTATGACTTTCAGGCCCTTGTCATGCGCTTTCTGCACGAACTCCCTGTACAGGTCATTTGTCCCGAACCTCGGGTCGATATGATAATAGTCGGCACAGGCATAGCCATGGTATGAGCCCTCCGGCTCATCGTCGAGAAGCAGCGGGGTATTCCAGATGGCGGTAGCTCCCAGGTCGGCGATATAGTCCAGATGGTCGATTATTCCCTGCAGGTCGCCTCCATGCCTGCCGAAGAATTCCTCCCGGTCAGCCTTTTCCGCCGTATCCGACGTAGAATCGTTGGACGGGTCGCCGTTGGCAAAGCGGTCCGGCATTATCAGATAAATCATGTCGGCCGTAGTGAAACTGCCGCGTGAAGCGGAGCCCTTCTCTCTGGCGTTGATTTGATACGGATAACTGAAACTCTTGCCGTCACGGCTGAACACAAGACTGTACGTACCCGGAGTGGCACCGGGAGCAATGTCTATGTCCACGAACAGATAGTTGGGGCTGTCCACCCTGTGCACCCGTGAGACTTTCACTCCTCTTTCGCCTTCGATACGGACATCGTACTCCGAAATATTCTCCCCATGCACAAGCAACTGGAGAGGTGTATTCATACCTGTCCACCAGGAAAGCGGCTCGACACGCCTTATCTTGTCTCCTGCATCCTCTATGGATGACAGACCGGAAGTGGTGCCGCTTCCGCAGGATATGGCTCCGACAATGGCTGAAGACATTATTATGTTTTTTATGGATTTCATAAAATTATCGGTTTAAGGCAGATCCCCCCCCGGCTTCGCCCGGGATGAAAAAAACATCCTTCGGAATGACGATGACAGTCAGTCGACGGAAATATCCCAGACCCACGGTTCGCACATTTCCACTGATACGGTCACCTGATTCCCCGGCAATGTCCTTGTAAAGACAAACACACTGTCAGACGCGGAAACCACCTCGAATGCTCCTCCCTTTTCACCTGCAGCCAAAGCCGGATTCTCATGCCTGATACGGATAAGTTCCTTATAGAAATCCGTATGTTCATTCTCTTCCCATGCAGGCACCGGATCTTTCTCGAAAAACTCGAACCTGTGATTCCATCCCATTTCCTGGCCGGTGTATATGAGAGGCTGCCCGTTCGGAAGAGTGAATGTCAGGACAGCCATGGCTTCAGCAGCATCGCCCATCCGTTCAAATTCCGTTCCTGCCCATGAGTTTTCGTCATGATTAGATGTGAACATAAGCCTGAAAGCCTCCGGAGGACAGGCCGCTGCATCTTTTTCAATATATGCCACCAGATCTGCGGCACCTTTCTTCCCCTGTGCTATGCCATTCAGCAGATGATGCAGTTCCCATGCATAGGAAGCATCGAACGCCCCCTGATGCAACTCCGGATTCTCGCCCTCGGCAAGATAATATGTCCCTGGATATTCGCGGCGGAGTTCAGGCAGGGTCTCTCTCCAGAAATCCATCGGCACTTCGCAGGCCATGTCGCAACGGAAACCGTCTACGCCCTTGTCAAGCCAGAAACGCATGGAATTCCGCATCTCCTCCCTCATGTCATGATTGTCATAGTTGAGTTCGGCTATATCAGTCCAGTCATACTGGGTAACGGTATTGCCTAGAGAATCACGGACATACCAGTCGGCAGGCCTTTCGGATTCCCACACGGCATCAGGTGAAGTATGGTTGGCCACCCAGTCGAGAATCACCTTGAAACCGGCATCGTGGGCCCCCGAAAGGAACTTCTCGAAGTCTTCCATCGTGCCGAACTCGGGATTTATCGCGCAATAGTCGGAAATGGCATAGTACGAACCGAGTGTCCCTTTTCTCTGGTCAATCCCGATAGGATAGACCGGCATCAGCCAGATTACATCCACTCCAAGCCGCTGCAGACGCGGAAGATGCTCTGCCGCTGCAGCAAAAGTCCCTTCGGGAGTATACTGCCTGACATTCATTTCATAGATGACTGCATTGTACGACCAGTCTGGATGAACGGATGCTTTTTTATCAGCCTGTCCGGAACATCCGGACAATGTCGCTGCTACGGTGACAATCACCGTAGCGGCAAACATTTTTAACATGTGCGTCATATTATTCATTGTCAACACTGTAACCGAAATTTGTCAAAAGGATGTATTCGCCCTGTCCGAGTTCGACTGCGATGCGGTCGCCGGCAGCCGATGCGGCGTAGGTCTCAGCCGGATTCTGATAGTTGGTCCATGTCCCGTCAGAAGGGACTTCCACATACAGTCTCCTGCTCTGGGAGTCGAAATTGCCTGCCACCACGAACGATTTGGAGCCGTCAGGAGAAGTGCAGGTGATGAAACGGCCCGTAGTCCAGTTGTCGTAACCTACCTTCCATGAGAACTGTGAATCCCCGGCAAAAAATTCAGGGTTGTCATGCCGGAATTCCATCAGGTCGGAATAATGTCCGTAAACCGCCCTCCTGGCAGGGTCATCATAATAGTCCCAGTGTACCGGCTTCCTCGAAGTCCTGCCTCCGGCGTTGATGGATACGTCATAGCCGAGTTCCTGGAACTGCCAGAGCATCTTAGGGCCGGGAACCGTCAGGCAGAATGCTGCTGCAAGGGCGTTTCTCTTGACTCTTTCCGAAACGTCTTCCTTGAACGGGGCTGTAGCATACGAAAGGATGCTTGCCTGCATTCTCTCCTCATCATGGCTCTCCATATAGGAGACATAGCCGCCATGTCTCATACCGTTGCTTCCTGACCATACATTCCAAAGGTCCCCTCCGTCAGGATAGCCCATCGCACACTGGCGGTAGGCATTATTCGTATTACGCCAGCAGTGCATGCCGAGATCCGCAAGATATTTCTCCTCATCCTCGCCCTGCCAATGCTCCAGAATCACCACCGGCTTAGGCCTACCGGCATCCGAAGCCGTGTTTACGAGAGAATTGTAATAATATTCGAAGACTTCCTTACGCTGTCCTACCGGGTCATCATCAGTCCAGTTGAAACTGCCGGAAACATCGAAACGGAAACCGTCCACATGATACTCGGTGATGAGATAGCCGAGGCTGCGGGTCACATAGTCGCGCACAAACCGGTTTCCGTGATTCATGTCCTGAAAGACTTTATAGCCGGCAGGGGCAATCTCGTTGAACCATGGATTTTCCTCCGAGACATTGTTTGTCTTGGGATTCCAGAAAAGTTTGGTCATGGTGGCGTTCCCTGTCATGTGATTGTAGACCACATCTATGAATACGGCCATTCCCAGACCATGGCATGCATCTATGAATTCCTTGTACTGCTCTCTTGTGCCGTATGTCTTATCCAAGGCGAAATGGGAGTACGGGTTGTAGCCCCAGCTGTCGTTGCTGTCGAATTCCTGTACCGGCATCAGTTCTACCGCATCCACACCGAGTTCTTTCAGATACTCCAAATGCTCCATGGCGCCTTTCAGGTCTCCCGATTCTGAGAAGTCGCGCAGAAGAAGTTCGTAGATGAGCATATCGTTCTCATCCTTGATCTCGTAATCATCATCGTGCTGCCATACGTACTCTTCCGGACTTATACAGAAAGCCGATACGATACCGGAAGTGTTGGAAGGATAGTCCGGCATCCCCGGATAGGTGGATGACGGGATATACTGATCGTCCTGCGTATAGACTATGGTAGTGAACGGATCGGCCAGACGCATCTGTGTGGCGATACCGTCTTTCTGAGCATCAGCATCGTTTTTCCCTATCAGATACTGGAACATGTATTCGCGGGTCGGATCCAGACCTGTCAGAGTGTACCACCATGCACCCTTTTCCTTGTCCCATTTCATGGCATACTCCTGGGACGGGAGCCAGCCGTTGAAGTCCCCGATGAGGTAGCAGTAGTCGAAGCTTCTTGTAGTCTTGCCGCCCACAGGTTCATTCCACCATGTCCTGTTGTATGCGGCAAAGACGAATGTCACGGAAGTCCCGTCGGCACCGTAGTTGATACCGTAGATACAGCCGTCCGGCACTGGCTCCTCAACAGGAGCAGAATGTTCAAGGGCGTACTTTGTATCAGTGACTTCTATGTAATAGTTCTTTTTGAAAGCGGATAGTCCATGGTCCTCGCTGCGGATAAGAAGGCCCAGACGGGTAACCTCCGACTCTCCTGAGCCGAACCATTCCCTGACAGTAGGCTCCATTTCAAGGGACCAGGTATTGTCCCCCACCTTTTCCATCCGGCATTTCTCGATATTGACATCGGATGAAGACGGGGTGAATTTCCAATAGTCACCCTCAACGACACCGGCATGTATGTAGACTTCCCCGTTGTAGTCGTAGAGAGGAGAGTCCGGGACAGGCTTGTAGATGATGGTAAGCGGCTCATCCGCATCCGGAGATTCCGGAATGAGGGTCATCTGCTCGTCTGCCTCCCCGTTCTGCACCAGCCGCACTTTCACCGGCTCGCATCCGGGAGCGGAAACGGTGAGCACGCCTTCCCTCTGCTGGTCAGGGTTGCCGCCCGTCTCCACATAGAACGATGATGATGTGGTGCCCTCCGTCTTGTCGAGGGTACACCATTCTTTGGAAGATTCATCCTGCGACACGGTCCATGAGCCGGCGTATGTTCTCAGTTCGAGAATCTGGCGTCCGCCTTCGGCATCGAACCAGAGGGTGGTTCTGGATACGGTCAGAGTCCCGGCAGGAAGTTCTTCTGCCATGTCCGTACATCCCTGCATCGCGATGGCGCAGACAGTAAGGATGATCGGTATTATGTATCTTTTCATTTTTCTGTATTTCTTTTAAAGTATTCTCTAATAACCGGAAGGGATCTGGCCGGAAGACATCACCCAGACTTTCATGGCTTCGGGATCGAACCAGATGTCGTATGTTCCTTTCGGGACAATGATATTTTTCGACCCGCCGTCATTTATGACAGTTATTGCATCACCAGGGATAGCATTGACATCACTGCCGGAAGGCCCGATATTGCCGCCGTTGTCCCAGCCGCCTCCGAGTCTGATCTTGATCGCATTGGACCCCGTAGAAGAATCATTGTCCGTGTCAAAAGTCAGGCCTCTGTAGACAAAGATACCCCTTTCCATGGACATCATCCTGTCATTGCCCCAGTCGCTGAAATGTCCGACGATTCCCCACTCGGACACCTCCCCTGCAGCCTCTGACGGATGCTTGCCAGGACCCATTATATAGATTTCCTGACGGTCATAACTGAACCAGACATCGTAGGCCCCGGACCATCCCGGTATGACATCGGTCGGGACTATGGCATCACCTCCCAGCACAGCGGAGATCTTGGTGTCATAGTCTATGTATGTTCCGCCCCATGTGATACCGTCATTACTGCTTACCCTGACCTTCAGCCAGTTGTCCACACCCGACGGGAACCAGACATTCTTGCAGACGAAATACTCTCCATTTGCCGTCATGGTCAGGTCCGGCATTCCATCGGTAATGTTGGACTGGATGCCGAAACTGAACGGCGCCGGTGCCTCCGAGCCGGACTCGAGCATATACATCACTCCGTATTCTTCATTAAGATAGATATCGTATTCTCCCGCTTCGCTCACCCGTATTCTGCCCTGTCCTCCGGATGTCAGAAGATGTGCATCAGGGGAAGCCTCCATCGGAGTATCCGCGGACAGGCCATAACTGCGGCTGCCGTCATTGTTCCCGTACCTGAGCCTGAATTCCGCACCTGCAGACAGATCAAGGCCCTTTATGACATAATATCCGTCTTCGGAATCCATCAGGATGTCCCTGTCATTCAGCCAGCCTGTCATGGTACCGGTCACTCCCCATGATACTTTAGCAGGGGTTTCGAAGTCCGCACCGGAACTGATGATGTATGCAAAAGCCTGCTCAGGATAAAGAATGATATCGTACGTACCGTCTTCAGCCACTTTGATATCATTCGAAGAGGAGCCTTTGACCAGACTCAAGGCTGTTCCGACTGACACAGGGTCGCTGCTGCCAGCGGCTATCTGGTTGCTTGAGTCATAGACCCAGGCGTTGCCGTTCCGGAACTTGAAGGAATCTTCGGTGGTCAGGCCGAGCCCTTCGTAAACATAGTATCCGGCATTCCTGTCCTCGGCACGTGTCATCTCCAGATCCTCTCCGTCTGCCCATCCGGTAAATGAGCCCACAATTCCCCATGTAACGGCACCAGGAGCCTCTGAGCCTGCTTCACGGATGTGGATGAGGGCCATAGATTCGTTGAAATAGATATCATAGTCTCCATCTGCCAGGACATGGAGATTACCGCCGCCTCGCGACAATTGTACACCTCTGCCTGACTCCAGCCCGACTTCGGCCCCATTATAGCCGCCGAAACTGAGGTTTTCAGATGTCTCGTCATCCTGCCATCTGTTGTCGTAGCGCAATTTGAACTTCTCGCCGGCAGTAAGATGCACATTCTTGCGCACATAATAGTCACCGTCAAGGACCAGAGGAGTATCAGGAACAGCCTCTCCGGTCTCGGTATCTACTGCATTTCCCCAGTCATTGATGGCATCACCTGTCAGACCCCATGTATGACCTGTAGGATCGGTGATTTCCTCCTCGTCTTCAGTCTCCTTGCCATAATCCCCGGCATTGAATTCATATGTGCGCTCCTCCGTATTATTCAGATTTACATAGATTCTGTATTCGCCGGCAGGCGCTGTGACAGGATTCGCCCCGGCTCCGTCGAGTATGCCTGTGGTCAATGAACCGAGCCAGGTCCTTTCCGCTCCGTCCGCAAACCCGAAGAGAAGGTCTCCTGCCTCAAGAGCCGCATCGATATAGAACTCCTGCGAGCCTGTATCGAATGTCATTTCCCGCTCCTCATCCCCTATGGCCGAGCCTTTGACAACGAATCTGTCAAATCCGACCTGCTTAGTCAGTCTGCGCGTAGTGGTATTGAATGCAAAACTGTAGTATCTGTATCCGTAGACATTGGCGATGTTGCCTCCGGCCACGGAGAGGGTTATCTGCTCTGCCTCCTCTTCCGGGGCAGTACCGCCGAGGCCCCAGTTCCCGGTAGCATTGTTCCAGCTGGCCGCTCCTGTCAGTTTGAATCCGGCATCATCGGATGTTCCGGAATTGTAGTCCAGATGATTCTGCCCGAAATCCACCACGCCTTCATACTCCGCATTGCTGTCGAAACTGAAAAGGAACTGCGAACGGGCATGCTCCCAGTTGCAGTATTTCCCGATTACCCATACTTTCGGATATCTCGGCTCGGCATATATCACTGTGACTTTCAGGTCTACAGGCTCGGAATAATACTTTTCCCCGCCTGTTCCCACTGATGCACTGACATAGAAATCCACATCGCTCGGAGTATCCAGCGGCACTCCGGCTCCACCCATATCGGCGGCAAGGCCGAGCATATAGTTTATGTCCTCATAGGAAGCCTCGTAGGACGTGCCGGCAATACCCTGTGAAATGACGACCCTCGTCCCTTCTGTACCTGACACAGGATCATCGTATTCCGCCTCGATGGTATAGGAAGCCTGTGCACGTACTCCGAAATCGGCGGCATCCCAGGCAAAGGACACCGTCTCGTCAAGATTGTCGTCCGTAATCACGAGTTCGGTTATTCCGAGCGGATTGAGAACCGGCGGCACGACCTGCTCAGGCGGCAGGAGCCGCATTTCTTCGAGTTGCTGGCAGCCGAACGTCAGAGTGGCGGCCGCTGCCATCATCATTATATATCCAAATGGTCTCATCATATATCGTGTTAATTTTCAGTCTGCTTGTATCCCGGATTTTGCACGAGGGTACCGTTGGCCGTAATGTCGGTCAAAGGCAGTGCAAACAATGTCTTGTACTGGTCGAATCCCTGTCCACGGAACGAGTCTCCGCCCTTGTATGGCCAGAGAAAATCGGAAGTGTGGAAAACACCCCAGCGGATAAGGTCAGTCCTGCGGTGGCCTTCCCACATCAGTTCCCTAGCCCGTTCTTCTATAAGATAGTTCCTGTTGTAGCCTTCAGGGGCTTCTACTCCGGCTCTCTGAGAAAGATCCTGAAGATACTGGAGGGCTGTTTCAGGCTCATTGAGTTCGAGGCAGGCTTCCGCATAGATCAGATAAATCTCTCCAAGACGGATAAGAGGGAAATCGATGTCGCTGTAAGCCTTCGTCACGGCTACATCCCCGTATTCCTCAGGAGTCTTGTCATGAGGCACATTGTTGAATTTCAGGCATGACCATCCGTTCAGGAATACATAGAGAGCATCTTCCATCGATTCCTCCCGGCCTGCGATGCAGAACATCTGTCCGCGTTTGTCGGTGCAGGTATATTCGCCAGAAGAATAGTCGGTGTCTTCGACCTGGAAATACTTCAATACAAACTCATACGGAACCCTGATGCCGCCCCAGCCTCCGTTTACTCCGTTAGGATAATACGTTACTGTCTGTTTCCCGTCCGGAGTATCAGTTTCCATCTCGCGGATATCGTCCTGGGCTATCGCTGCAAATGTAAGATAGGTAGTCCCGCCGAAAGACTGCGAATTCTCGGCATCGTATGCTATCGCGAAAAGGAATTCGTTCCGTGCCTCCAGATTCTCCCCGTTGTCCCCGCGGAACAGGGAGGCATAGTCTGGACACAACTGATATCCCATTGTAAATATCTTCTCGCAGGCGGCCTTGGCCTCTTCCCACATCGGCACGGAAGTATATACCTCAGCATTCAGATACATCCGGGCGAGAAGGCCGTAGACGGAACCTTTGTCCGCACGCGGATAATTCGTCCTTGCCTCCGGCATGGCACTGCCGTCAGCGACAAGATCTTCAAGTTCATCTATGCAGAAATTGAAAATCTCGGCACGGGTGCCCTGCTCAGGCAAAACATTTATCCCGAAAGGCGAATCCTCGGTGATAAACGGCACATTGCCGAAAGTATCAACGGCTATCCAGTAAAGATATGCCCTCAGGAATCTTGCTTCCGCCCTGAACCCCGCCACCTTGGCAGCCACTTCAGGGCCGACACCGCGTTCCTCCAGTTTTTTATCGGTCGTCTGACGGAGAAAATCGTTGATATAGACAATCCCCTGCAATGTCCTTACATAGACGGCATAAGTAGCGTCATTCTGGGCTTCGGTCCATGTGTTCGTATTGAGGGCCCTTACCCAGGCATCATCGCTCCATGCGCATTTGGCCTCGTCAGTAGAAGTCTCCTGCACGGACCAGTAGGCGCGGATAAGTTCCGCCGACCCGCCATCGCTGACCTGCAGGTCCTTGGTGTCATTGGTAATAAACTGGAAATAGAGTCTGGCCAGCCCCTGCAGATAGCCGGCTTCATCAGTACCATACGCATTCTGCTCCACCTTGTCGTTCGGGTTGAGAGGAACGGTATCCAGATCTCCGATGCAGGATGTCATTCCGGATGCCACAAGCAGTCCGGCTGCGAAAGATAAGAATTTATTATATCTCGTTTTCATGATTTCCGGAATTCATTAAAAGTTAATGTTCACCCTCAGTGAATATGTCCTAGGCCTCGGCCACATGGTGTTGTCGATACCGGTAGTCCCCGGCAGTTCAGGATCGACTCCGCTGTACCCGGTGATGACGAATACATTCTGGACGCTGAACGCCAGCCTTATGTCTCCGTTCCAGTTCTTGATATCCCTGAAAGTGTAGCCGAGGTTTATATCGTCCATCCTGAAGAAAGAGGCATTCTCAAGAAACATGTCCGAATACCACTGCTCACCGCTGTTGGCTTCAGTAAAGCCTGTCGTCTTGACATATTTTGCAAAGTTAGGAAGGTTTCCGCTGTTCATGTCCAGATATGCGGTAGAGTTGGAAGATGCAAAATCATTGAAAAGCCAGTTTCCTGCAGAACCATGGCCATTGAACCCGAAATCCCAGTTTTTCCAGGTCAGCTTGAGATTCAGTCCATAATAGAATTTCGCATTCGGGCTCTTGCCGGAGATGTAACGGTCGGCATCAGTGATGCTGCCGTCCCCGTCCCTGTCCACGAGAGCATTCTGGATAGGATTTCCGTCAGAATCGTAGACCTGCTGGAATGTCCTGTATGAATACGGGGCATAGCCCACCTTGTGTACACTGAGCATGCTGCCGGTACCCTTACTGATGCTGCCGACCTGGATGGCATAATCCGGATCATTGCTATTGTTCAGTTTGGTGAACCTTGTGTCCTGGAACGTCCCGTTGAATCCTATGGACAGATGCCAGTCTTCAGTCTGGACAGGAATAGCATTGATGGAAAATTCCAGGCCCTTGTTCTGCATCGAACCGATATTTGTGAGTACGGTATTTCCGAAACTGGCTCCCACAGGTATGATGACGCTGTTCAAGAGGTCGTCGGTCTGGCGAAGATACGCATCCACATTACCCGTGAGCCTGTCATTGAAAAAGCCGAAGTCGACCCCGACATTATAGGTGGTAGTAGTTTCCCATTTTATGCCAGGATCATAGGCTCCCGGAGTGACATAGAACTGATAGCCGGCATCTCCCATGTAATACTGCTTGTAGACATCCGAAGACACATTATATATGGCCATATACGGATAATTGCTTCCGATTTCCTGCTGACCGGTCTGACCGGCGCTGAGACGGAGTTTAAGTTGTGTCAGCGGAGAGAAGTTCTTAAGGAACTGCTCTTCCTTGATGTTCCACGCAAAGGCTCCGGAAGGGAAGAGACCCCAGCGCGTGTCAGGCGAGAAGCGCGACGATGCGTCATTTCGCAATGAGAACGTAAACAGGTATCTGGAGTCGATGGAATAATTTATACGCCCGTAGAAAGAGACCAGGTAACTTTCCTGTCTGTTGCGCGGATAACGGGAGTCATCGCCTTTCTGCTCGTTTGTGACATTGAAATAGGTCACACTGCGGTCAGAACTGTAGAAATGCTGCCATGAATATCCGGCCATCAGGTCGAGATGGTGTATCCCCCACTCCTTGTTGAAGTTGCCGTAGAACTCGAGGACCTGGTTGCGGCGGAAATTGACAGATTCTGAATGCTGGCCTATCCCTCTGTTCTCAGTATCGGCATAGGCCTGGTATGAGCCAGGGTTCACTCCGCTGTATGCAGTATATTTCGACATGTCAAGGCCAAGGCTGAGGTTGAACTTCAAGGCCTCAAAGCCATGGACCTTATAGTCCGCCGACACATTGCCTATCATTCTCATGGCCTTTCCCCAGTTTTCCACATCGAACAACTGTGACAGGGGGCCTGCCCCAAGAAGGTTGTTCGGGGTGAAATTTTCTCCGCGTCCGGAACCATAGTTCCAGAATCCGTTAGTCGTTGTATAGTCTATCGAACCGTCATCGTTCCTGAAATAAGGGTCCTGGGTAGGATTGAAAAATGCCGCCGCACCTACCACACTCCCGCTCGCATACGTCTGGTCAGTGTACACTCCACGTCCCGAGAGGCTGACAGTAAGATGCTTGTCAAAGAAATTCGGTGACAGGCTGATGTCTACCGTACCACGGTCGTACTTGGATGTATGGAGGGTACCCTGCTGGCTGGTCCAGCCAACTGACGCCCTGTACGGCATCCTTTCCTTCACGTTTCCGCTGAGGCTCACGTTGTGGTCATGCGAAATGGCTGTGCGGAAAACCATATCCTGATAATCAGTATCCACAGTACCCATATGCTCCTGGATATAGTCGCCTGTCGGTGTCCCGGCAGGGAACGTTGTGTTTACGAAGTCGCGGAACTCGCCCGGAGTCATCGTAGGAATGCGCTTTGAATTTGTCTGCACGCTCACGCTTCCGCTGTAACTTACCTGCGGCCTTGAGCCCTTGCCTTTCTTTGTGGTGATGATGATGACACCGTTAGAGGCACGTGAGCCGTAGATGGCAGCGGAAGATGCGTCCTTCAACACGGTAAAGGACTCTATATCGTTCGGATTGATGGTCTCAAGAGGATTGGCCATTCCTGCACCGCCGTCCACAGCGATAGGGACCCCATCTATCACGATGAGCGGGTCATTGGAGGCATTCAGGGATGCAGCACCGCGGATACGGATTGTCGAACCCGAGCCCGGACCGCCGTCTCCAGGGATAATCTGCAGACCCGGCACCTTGCCTTTCAGCATGTCCTGGGTTGAGACCACCGCTCCCCTGTTCAGTTCTTCAGACTTGATGGCAGTGACCGAGCCCGTCATATCCTCTTTCTTAACAGTGCCGTAACCGATGACCACCACATCATCAAGGAAAAGCGTATCCTCATGCAATGTGATTGAGGCCGGAAGTTCAGATGCCTTGAACGACAATGCCTTGTAACCGATGCAACTGATCTCCACCACTGCATCCGGCCCGGACACGACAAGGATGAAGTCTCCGTCAAGGCCGGATGATGTTCCGTTGGAAGTCCCTTGCTCCATAATCGTGGCACCGATGACCGGCCCCAGCTGATCATAGACGACTCCTTTCACCTCATATCCGCCATCGGCAGATACGGGAGGGGCAAAAATACCGAAAAGCACAAGCCCCGCAAATAAGGAAAGAATTCTGTTCATAGGGTTATTATAATATTATTTTTAAAAATGTATCATAACTGTTTCTTCTCTGTAACATGGCACGCCTGACCGGAATCCGTCTGGCGCACAAAGGCAACTGATATTGCCGCGAAGAGCATGAAGACGGAGGCAAGCCCCAGCATGAGACCTGCATCAGAGCCAAAAGCCTGTTTCACTATCAGTCCGCCGGTAAGCCCGATGACAATCTGGGGGATTGTAATGGTAAAATTGAATATTCCCATATATGCGCCCATGCTTCTGGCATCCACACCCCGGGAAAGTATGGAGTACGGCATTGCGAGAATGCCGGCCCATGCTATGCCGATTCCAACCATAGGCAGCATCATCAGATACTGGTTGTGAATGAACATCAGTCCGGCAAAGCCAAGTGCCCCGCAAAGAAGACATAGGGCATATACAGTCTTATTGCCGTATCTTGCGGCTATGCGGCCCAGGAAAATGGACACCAGACATGCCGGTATCGGATATATGCCGTTCAGAACGCCCACCCATGTCTGTGTCGCCCCGTCAGAAAGCACCTGTCCTGTCGCCGGGTCAGTAACGACCCCTGTAATTGCCGGTTTCAGATAGGTCCACATGAGAAAAAGCGCAGCCCATGAGAAAAACTGGACCACCCCCAACTGGAGCATCACCTTCGGGATATTTCGCATGAGCGACAGGAATCCCGGCTTCTTGTCAGGACCTGCTGCCTGCGGGATACCTTCTCCGGCAGGATGGTCTTCTCCGGCAGAATGGACTTCTGCACCGTCTCCCTTGCCCGGCTCACAGTCAAGACCGTTGTATTCAGCAAACTCCTGTGGAGGATATTCCTTGGTTTTGAACGAAGTAACAAGCACAGTCAGAAGGAGGATGATGCCTCCTGCATAGTATGAATATGCAATATGCCTCGACACCTGGCCTGGAGCAGCCTCGTCCGGGACTCCGAACCACGTCATCATCAGCGGGAGGAATGCCCCGATCACGGCACCGAGATTGATCAGAAAAGTCTGCACCACATATCCCTGCGTCTTCTGGGAATCATCCAGCATATCCGCCACGAGAGCCCGGAACGGCTGCATGGTCACATTGAACGAAAGATCCATGAAAAGGAGGATGAACGCCCCCATTGCCAGAGGGGCAATAGCCAGAAGCACCGGGCAGTTGGGCATAAGGAGCAGGGCGACAGTCGAGACAAGCGCCCCTCCAAGAATATACGGGATTCTCCGGCCGAACCTTGTCCAGGTCCCGTCAGAAAACATGCCGACAATGGGCTGTATGATCATGCCGGCAAGCGGAGCCGCCAGCCAGAAATAACTCAGGTGGCTGACATCTGCACCTAATGACTCGAAAATCGAGGATGTGTTGGAATTCTGCAGTGAATATCCTATCTGCACGCCCAGAAATCCGAAACTGAGATTCCAGATCTGTCCGAAAGACAACCTTGGCTTTTTCATTTCAGTGTCTTCAATTAATGTGGTGAGACAAAAATATAAATTGTCGGCACCATATAAAAAAGCAGAAAGACGAGCGGATAAAAAGATGTGACGAACGGTGATATTTTAAGGATGAAATCAAATTGATTTTTGCCCTTACGCTGAAAAAGTCTAAATTTGAAGCCACAAGACTGAAAAAAAATGAAAGCCGGGGTAGACAAGACAATACATCTGTTCGCACTGCTGCATGTGGCGACCGTACTGGTCTGCCGCTACACCGGGGTGTCGGATGAGATATGGCTTACCCTGCTGACCATCATGATGGTTGTTCTGCTGGGTATCCGGCTGGGAGCAAAAGTCGAACTGACAGCAGCCGGAGTCATCGTGACCAATGTCCTCGGATTTCTGCTCGGTACATCAGGGGCCAGACTCCTGTCGCTGGTCTCCGGCTCTGAACTGCTCATACATTCCCTGGCAACATTTGCAACAACGGAAATCATCGGATGGGGCATCTTCGGGTTCCTGACTGTCTTCAGCCGAAACTCCAGACAGCAGACATCGGACAATACAGGGAAACATGCCCCCCCCGGCAAAACCATCAGGAAACAGCACATACTATGGCTGGCATGCGCACTCGCCATCGTACTGCTGTTCCGCATGATGCTGACACTTCCCTTCTCCAGCAACTGGATATATGATGACAATGTACTGACAATAGCCGACAGTATCTTCTCAAATTCCTGGATACTGGTCATGATACTGTGCCTTGTCATCCTTACAGTCAGATACCTGCGTACAAAATGCCGCAACTGGTCCTCCCTTGCAAAGACAGCCGCCACACTTCTCTCCGCCATCGCCACTTCCTCGGCCATGGCCGTTGCCGCAGGGACAGGGATCTTCGCAGAGGACACATCAGTGCCTTTCTCGGCCCAGAGATTCATGCAACTCTTTGTCGCGGCACTCGCCCTATATCTGATATGCTATTCCATAGTATACATGATCGACTATGCGCTTGAGACAAGAAGCGCGATGTATGAAGCCAAAGGGAAAGCCGACTATGCACAGTTCCAGTATGAACAACTCCGCAGGCAGGTCAATCCGCACTTCCTTTTCAACTCCCTCAACATCCTGGACTGCCTCGTGCAGGACGGCCAGACAGAACATGCCAGTTCATATATACACAAACTTGCATGCATCTACAGATACATGCTACGGAACGACAGCAAGAGCGTCCCGCTGAAAGACGAGATGACCTTTGTCGGAATGTATGTAGACTTGCTGAAAGAACGGTTCGGAGACGGATTCTGCGTTGTGACCGACATACCCGAAGACCTCGGATGCCGGAAACATGTAATCCCATGCTCAATACAGATGCTGATAGAAAATGCCATAAAGCACAACCGCGTGGGAGGGGACGGGATGCTGCAGATAAGGATTGCCGCCGGGGAGGGACATCTGTCCGTTTCCAACATCCGCCGCCCAAAAGTAAGCGCCGGGCCCACGACCAAAGTAGGGCTCCGCTATCTGCAGGAACAATACAGATTCATGTCCGGCAAGGAGATAGAAATCCTGTGCGACGACCATGAATTTAAAGTGACAATACCTTTGCTTGACAACAACCCTTTAACTGTCTGATGAGATGAACATATTGATAGTCGAAGACGAACTGATGGCAAGGAAAAGTCTTGCCAACACACTTAAAAGGCTATACCCGGATGTGACAATTGCGGGAGAGACCGGGTCTGTGACAGAAACTCTCAGGTGGCTTGGCCAGCCGGAAAACAGGGCCGACGTCATCTTCATGGACGTGGAACTTTCAGACGGCACCTGTTTCGACATCTTCAGCCAGACCGACATCAGGGCAAATGTGATAATGACCACAGCCTACGACAGTTATGCCGTGAAGGCATTCGAGGTGGAAAGCATCGACTATCTGCTGAAACCGGTAGATGAGCAGGCCCTGAAAAGAGCCATGGAAAGATGCATCTCCAGAATCTCAAAAGGAGTGCCGGGTCCGCGTCCGGAGAAAGGGCTTCTTCATGATACAGCCCCGAGACATGCAAAAGAGAGGTTCCTTGTGAAAATCAACGACACCATTGTCCCTGTAAAGACAGACGAAATAGCATGGTTCTACTCTGAGGACAAGACGACATGGCTTGTTACATTCAAAGGCAGGAAATATGTAGTCGATTTCTCTCTCGACATAGCCATGGACCAGCTCAATCCGCAAAAATTCTTCCGGATATCACGCAACTGCATCATTTCCATGCAGGCTATTTCGAGTATAATGAAAATCGGGAGCAGACTCAAGATAGAATCCGCCCCCGCAAGTCCTGTCGAGATGATGGTAAGCCGGTCACGCACCGAAGATTTCCTCCGCTGGCTCGAAGGCCGGTAGTATTTCTGTTGTCATGTGCCAGACATCCGGACAGATGTCTATCTGCCGGATGACAAGACCATATCTTTCACCAAAGCATTGAAATCACTCTGCCCGAGAAGACTTTCCAGAGTAAGATGCATGCGATAGCGCCAGTAATAACGGGGTATTGCAGGCACATTGATACGTTCTTTCGACGGGTCCTCAAGCCTGAGGTCCCCGTCCATTGAAAGCCAGTCCTGCAGAGGAAGAATGGCCAGCATGGCAGGCGATCCGAGATGCATCCCGACAATACGCCGGCATATCCATGGCTCGCAGAACCACGGGGCATCGCCCTCCCCGCCGAGCACCTCATGCCAGAAACGCGCTGTCACAGCCCTGTCTTCTTCCCACCAGGCCCTCAGAGGCGGCATGTCATGGGTAGATGTCGTGCAGACAGAGCAATACGGATACAGGGCCGGGTCGGCAAACGTCTGCCGCGGGTCTTTCGGCATACGCTGTATCTCCAGCGAAAGAATGCTGTATTCCTTCATGACATCAGGCACACAGCCGGGAATCATTCCGAGATCCTCTCCGCAGGCGAGCATCCCTGTAGCAGAAAGGAGAGACGGCAGTTTTCTCATGGCAGACTCTTTCCAGAATGCATTGTGCCTGCTATAGAAGAAGTCGTCATACAGCCTGTCGAATGCACGGCGGCGATACTCGTCAAGAAGGGAATAGGCATATGTATACTGGGCTGCTATCCGTGGGTGCCAGTAGCCTTTACGGTGAGGATCCGGCACAAAGAGGACATTGTCCAGAAGATGCATGAGACCTTCCCTGAGGACACGCGACCTGCTGTCATTGCCCGGGAATTTCTCAAGGACCTTTCTCTGTGTAGAATACCCTTTCTTCAGTTTTCCGTCTTTCATGCACTTCTTCCTCACTTCTTCCGCATATTCACCGAAAATGCCATCCACAAGGAAGCCGTCTGCATAAGGCTCTGAGTATTTCCCGTCCTCCATGTCGAAACCGAGACGGCCGAGTTCTTCAGATGAATACGGCAAGGCAGGATTGAAATGGCCCAGAAGTCCATGGACAGCAGTCATCGGAATCTCCCAGATACGGAAAAAACCGAGTATGTGGTCTATCCTGAAAGCATCAAAATACTGCGACATGCTCCTCAGCCGCGATTTCCACCATGAATACCCGTCCTTCGACATCTCATCCCAGTCATAGGTCGGAAGCCCCCAGTTCTGACCCTCGGTAGAGAATGCGTCCGGCGGTGCGCCCGCCTGGGAGTCCATTTTGAACAGCCTCCTGTCCACCCATGCATCTGCACTCGTGCGGCTCACCCCGATAGGAAGGTCTCCCTTGAACACTATCCCTTTCGACCTGGCATAGTCTCTTGCCTCCAGCAACTGCAGATGCAACTGGTACTGCACAAAGCAATAATAACCAATCTCTTTCTTATGCTGCTGCGAGTATTTTTTTACAGCACTTTCATCATATACGGAAAAGTCCTCCGGCACTTTCCCGTCCCGCGCCTTGCCTGACATGGATTTTCCGGAGACACCGGCACGTTTCCAGAGGGAGAAATCCGCTGTCCCGAACTCATCTCTCAGCACGCAGAATGCCGCATATGGGAGAAGCCAGGAAGAGTTGTCCCTGACAAACCTTCTGTAAGCCGACTCTGCCTGCACTTTGGCGCCACAGACATCAAAGGCTCTTCTCAGAAGCCTGTGCTTCTCCCTGTTGACCCTTTCATAGTCCACCTCCGGAAGAGAGTTCAGTTCATCCTTCAGACGCACATATTCCTCGTCCTCCCCGACCCCTGCGGCAGGCAGATGGATGAACTGCGGATGCAGGGCAAAACTCGAGTTGGCATTATACGGATATGAATCTTCCCATGTCCCTGTCATTGTAGTATCATTCACAGGAAGAATCTGGATAATCTTCTGGCCGGTCAGAGCGGCCCAGTCGACAAGAAGTTTCAGGTCGTTGAACTCACCGATACCGAAACCCTGCCCGGAGCGCAATGAAAATACCGGGATGGCTGTACCGGCTGCTTTCCATGGGCGGCTGCCATCAAGCCGGAACACACCTTCGGCAAACGGAGATGAATGCAGAGGCAGGTCTTCCGGGACATCGTGCCAGCAGTCCTGCAGTTCAACACATCCGGACCTTGACTCAGAAGAAGGCAGTACCGCCTTATGTGAAGCCCACTCGGAACGTATGCACACCCCTCCTGAATGCACCTCATAGCGATACTCGACAGCCTGGCCGGCCTTAAGCCGGTCAATGGCCGCAGACCAGACCCCTTCCCCGGAATATGTCATGGGGAACAGCCGGTCATTCCATCTGAGAAAAAGATCCTGTCCCCAGACAGTCTTATATTCTACATGTGTTATCAATTTCATGGTTGAAGTTTTTTTCAAATATATACAATCATACTTTTTTCATCCTGTTCCAGGTGACGACCGGCAGAACAAATGCGACGAACATGGCAAAAAGCCAGAAGAGCGAAACCGGAGTAAAGTTGTAGACCGCATCCGCCATATCCGCTGCTCCCTCAGTATAGCCCTGTATCAGATAGCCGCTGGCAATGTCCTGGATGCCGGCAGCGACATAACTCGATATACCGACAATACCCAACGCCGCCCCTGTGGCCTTTCTCGGCACGATGTCCATGGCCATAAGTCCGGCAATTATACAATAGAGCACACCTACAGCAAGGCTGAACATAGACACATAGATGATGTTGGCGACATATCCCCCTCCGGCAAAAAGGAAAAGGGCAAAAGAGATGAAACTCAGAAGACCGGAAATAATCACCGGAATGACCCGGCTGCCTTTAAACACCTTGTCAGAAAGCCAGCCGGCCAGGATGGTGCCGAGCACACCGAGGGCCGCGGAAAAGGCTATTATCTGCGTGGCAGACTCCAGGGAGAATGCCTTCTCCTTCTGCAGGAAAAGCACGCCCCAGTTGGCGATGGCGTACTTGGCTATATAGACAAAGGCACTGGATGCGGCTATAATCCAGATGCCGGGATGCCTGAGCACAGATTTCTGTGTCTCGACAGTCCTCATCCTGTCTTCTGCCTTCATCTCTTCCCCTGAAAGTTCCTGGACTGACGGGAGCCCCTTGCTCTCAGGAGTGTCACTCACAAAGAAAATGATTATTGCTGCTCCGGCAAAGCCGCCGAGAGAGGCGAATATAAACCCGTACTGCCATCCTAAGGCACCTACAATGAGACCGACAATGATGAATGAAAGGAACTCGCCGAGATATGGACTGGAACAGAAGAAACTGTAGTAGGTACCTCTCCTGGAAAGCGGGAACCAGCGGGACAGACTGATAATGCCCGGTGGCGACCCCATGGACTGTACCCAGCCGTTAATCCCCCACAGTACGGCAAACGATACGAAAAACACCGCAGAAACTGTCCCTGATGCCCCATGGAACAGGCCGAGAAGGCCGAGAAGAAGATTGGCCACTGCCGATACTAGCAGCCCCGTGGCCATGAACCGTTTTATATTGCAATAATCCGCTATGAAGCCGTTCATAAATTTTCCGACGGCATAGACGAAAAGCAGGGAAGAACCGATTACTCCGAGTTGGCCGGCAGTGAATATCCCGCCGTCGATGAGAGGCTGCTTGACAATACTCAGGCTCAGCCGGCAGACATAGTACAGGCTGTATGCCACCACTGCCCCCCAGAATGTTCTGGACCGTATTTTCCTATAGGTACTGTCTACCTCCTGCGGAGGCACTTTTTCAGCCGAGGGCTTGCTGATTCTGTAAAAACTGTATAGGCTCATTTCATTTCAATAAGACCGGGTCGGGAGCACGCCAGAACACTGACGGGCCACGCCCGGCAAAGATACGCAGAAGCCGAGAGCATTGCAAGTTTACTTGCAACTGCCTGAACTGCCTGTACAACATATGATACCCAATATCTTCTTCCTGTATCCTGCTGACAGAACGGCAGCACGCGCTGCAAGATGGGCGAGATACCCGAAAAACAGCCCGTGCAGGGCAAGAGCGGCATCTGCCTGGGCCGTATGGATATTGCCGGACAGGACAAGAAAGCCATAGCAGCAGACGAAGAACACGGCTGTCGCCCACAGCATGGAATTGCGCATAGGCCTTGCAGCCACTGCCCCTATATAGATCCCGTCCCATGTAAAAGCAGCGCAGCCCGCCAAAGGCATAAGGACTATCCACGGGACATAACGGGAAGCCATCTCTATCACATCAGGATCAGATGTCATGACATGCAGCATGGGAACAGTCCCGAAAGCATAGGCGACCATTGACAAGGCTCCTATAGACATGCTCCAGACAAAAATCCTTTTCACCGTCCCTCTCAGGGAGCCAAGGTCTTTCTTTCCGATATATTTCCCCGTCAATGCCTCCCCGGCATAGGCAAAACCGTCCGTAAAATACGAGAAGAGCATCATCAGTTTCATCAGGACAGAGGCCGATGCAAGAGCGACATCACCGTACCCTGCGGCAAATACGGTAAATCCTATGTAGACCACTATAAAGCATAGCGACCTGATGAAAAGGTCGAGATTCATACTGAAGAATCTTCCTGTACCCCTGAAAAGCAAGACCGGCTTCAGGACACGGCAACTGCCGCCAATCCTGTCCTTATACCGCAGAAACAGCAGAAGACAGGCGCATGCCAGGCCGGTATATTGAGCGGCTACAGTCCCCCAGGCTATACCGTCAAAACCTATTCCCGGCCAGCCTCCTGCGCCTCTGGCAAGAAGAAGACTTGCCGCGACATTCATAATATTGACTGTCAGGTCTGTCATCATAGGGCTGACGCCGTCCTGCATGCCGATAAACCATCCCTTGAAAGCCATAAGGCTCAACGTAGCAGGTGCTGCCCATATCCTTATGAAGAAATATCGCGATGCCAGCATCTCCGCCTCAGGAGAACAGTCTACCACAAGAAATGCCGTCTTGACGAATAGCCATTGCACCGCTATCAGAAACACCCCGCATGCCAGAGACAGATACAGCGCCCTCGCCAGAATCTCTGAAGACTCCCTCATGTCGCCTTTTCCGAATGCCTGCGCCGTAAGGCCACCTGTACCAACACGCAAAAAGCCGAAATTCCAGTAGAGCAGGTCAAAAAGCATCGAACCGACAGCAATCCCGCCTATCAGGGAAGCGGCAGACAAAGAGCCCGCCGTATCAAGATGTCCTGCTATGGCCATGTCCACCAGTCCGACAAGAGGGACAGTGATATTGGCCAGAATGCTCGGTATGGCCAGTCTCAGAATCTCATTGTCAAGACCCCGCTGCCTCCGGCTCATCTGTACTTCCCCCCTTCTTCAAGCATGCCGAGATAAGACCCGTAACGTTCTGCGCTTATCTCTCCGGAGGCAACAGCCTCCTTGACAGCACAGCCCGGCTCGTGGGTATGTGTACACGGTGTGAACCTGCATCGTCCCGAAACCCTCAGCATCTCAGGGAAATACAAGGCTATTTCCTCTTTAGACACATCCACAAGCCCGAACCCCCTTATACCAGGAGTATCCACAATATATCCGCCTGAGGCAAGACGGTACATCTCATAGAAAGTAGTTGTATGTTTCCCCTGAAGATGAGCCGTTGAAATCTCCCCTGTCTTCGGATTGAGCGAAGGGTCAAGAGCCTTTATCAGCGATGACTTGCCGACTCCGGACACTCCGGAAAAAAGGGACAGGCTGTCCATGCACATCTCCCTGAGAGCCGGGACACCTTCCCCGGTGACAGCAGACACCGCCACCACCTGATAGCCGGCGCCCTCATATATGCTGCGGAAAATCTCCAGCCTCTCCTTCAGGCAGCCGTCATACAGATCAGTCTTATTGACAACTATCACGGCCGGGATGCCATAGACCTCACACGTCACGAGTATCCTGTCCAGAAACGCAAGTTTCACCTCCGGGAAATCCATGGTCACGACAATAAAAGCCCTGTCGAGATTGGCTGCAATTATATGGGACTGTCTGGAAAGATTGGTAGAACGCCGTATGATATAGTTCTTTCTTGGGTGGACGGCAGTGATGACAGCAGGATTTTCGACAGAGGGCATGGCCCCGTCTGCAAGATCTTCCGGAAATTCAAAGTCAACGATATCCCCGACAGCGACGGGATTGGTCGAGGAAGCCCCCTTGAGCCGGATCCTGCCCCTGAGTACGGCAGGGAAAAGCCTCCATTCCGGAAGCCTGGCAAGCAGATAATGGCTGCCTGTATGCTTGACTACTGAGGCCGAATTGTTCTCCATGTCATATCATCTGGATTCTGCGCAAATATACTCTTAAAAATTGATGTTCCTATTTCAACTCAAATTTATTATTTTTGTTTGTTGTAAAAAAGATATGTTATGATCAGCGAATCACAGATCGAAGATACCCTGAAAGAGTTATTCGACAATTTGGAATTCAACGCCGAGCCGGCCGGACTCTATGACCCGCTAAGATACATGATAACCCTCGGAGGAAAGCATGTGCGTCCGCGGCTCTGCCTTCTCACATGGTCCCTGTTCAAGGACAGTTTTACGGAAGAGATACTTCAGCCGGCAGCGGCTATAGAGATATTCCATTGTTTCACTCTCATCCACGATGACATCATGGACAATGCGGACATGCGCCGCGGCAGGCCTACAGTCGCCAGGAAATGGGACGGGAACACTGCCATCCTCTCTGGAGATGTGATGTGCATAGACAGTTACAGGCGCATATCCATGTCACCTGCAGCCGTCCTGCCACAGGTTCTGGAACTGTTCAACACTACGGCAGCCCAGGTATGCGAGGGGCAGCAGTATGACATGGACTTCGAGGGAAAGGAAGAAGTCCCTATGGAGATGTACATGAAGATGATCGGGCTGAAGACGGCCGTCCTCATCGCCTGCTCTGCCAAGATGGGGGCGATGATTGCCGGGGCAAACGCCCACACATGCGACTGCCTCTACAGGTTCGGATACAATCTCGGGCTTGCATTCCAGATTACCGATGACTATCTCGACACTTTCGGAGACCAGTCGGTATTCGGCAAGAAGATCGGCGGCGACATAGTCAACAACAAGAAGTCTTGGCTGCTGACAAGGGCGCTTGAAAAAAGCGGGGAGATGGAAAAGTCCGGGGTCATAGACCCTTCGTTCGGGAAAAAGGCTCTTCTCACCGCCATGCACATGCCTGTGGCAAACGAACAGGAAAGACTTGCCAAAATAAAGAGAGTAAGGGAAATATATGAGGCAATCGGTGTCGATGAAGATGCCAAGTATGAAATCATAAAGCAGCATGCGACCGCAATGGACCATGCGGGACTCATCGGGCTGGGCAAAGTCCGCTACGAGATGCTGCACAGATATGCGGACAAACTTCTCGGAAGAAACAGATGACAAGGAAAGACTTGGAAATAATGGCCCCGGCCGGCAATTTCGAATGCCTGCATGCAGCCATACAGGGAGGGGCAGACTCTGTATATTTCGGGGTCGAAAGGCTCAACATGAGGTCGCATTCCGCCAACAACTTCAGGATGTCGGATCTGAAGGAAATCTGCAGCATCTGCAGGGAACACGGGGTAAAGTCCTACCTCACCCTCAACATCGTCCTTTACAACGACGACCTTGAAGACATGAGGCAGACTCTCGACGCCGCAAGGGAAGCCGGCATCACGGCTGTGATAGCGTCCGACATGGCTGCCATACTCTACGCGAGAGAAATCGGTCTTGAGGTACACATATCCACCCAACTCAGCGTCTCAAACTTCGAGGCGCTGAAATTCTACTCAAGGTATGCAGATGTCATCGTACTGGCCCGCGAACTCAACCTGCATCAGGTCAAGGAGATAAAAGAGCGCATCAGGGAAGAGGGGATAAAAGGCCCGTCAGGGAGGCCTGTGGAAATCGAGATGTTTGCACACGGGGCGTTGTGCATGGCGATATCCGGGAAATGCTACCTGAGTCTCCACGAGTATGGTGCCTCGGCAAACAGAGGTTCCTGCTACCAGATATGCCGCAGAGGATACGAGGTCACCGACCTTGAAACCGGCAACAGGCTTGTAGTGGACAACAAATACATAATGTCTCCCAAAGACCTGTGCACCATCGAATTCATGGACAAGATCATAGATGCCGGAGTGACAGTATTCAAGATTGAAGGCCGGGCCCGTTCGGCAGAATATGTGAAACGTACTGCCTCATGCTACCGGCGTGCGGCAGATGCCGTATGCGAAGGACGGTACTCCCCTGAACTGGCGGCAGAACTGAAACAGGAACTCTCCGAGGTATTCAACCGGGGATTCTGGGACGGATACTACCAGGGGGCACGGCTCGGGGAATGGAGCGAAGTCTACGGCAGCAAGGCTACACGCAAGAAAGTATACAGCGGAAAAATCACCAACTGGTTCGGGAAAATCGGGGTGGCGGAAATCCTTGTCGAGTCAGCACCACTTAAGACAGGGGACAGGATACTTGTCATGGGGCCGTCTACCGGTGTAGTGGAAATGGACGTGCCTGAAATACGCGTGGCCCTGAAACCTGTCAGCGAGGCTGTCAAGGGAGAATATTGTTCCATCCCTGTAGACGCTTCGCTTCTGGAAGGGTGCGACGGTAAACTCCGCCGTTCAGACAAAGTCTACATATGGACCGAATCCATATAAAATGTAATGCCATGGCTGAAAAAACAAAACAAAAAGTTGCGCTGGTACTGTCCAGCGGGGGCCCGAGAGGATTTTCCTATATCGGGGCCATCGAGGAACTCCTGTCCCGGGGATATGAAATCACATCCATAGCAGGAACATCCATCGGCTCACTCATCGGAGGCATCTATGCCGCCGGGAAACTTCCGGAAGTAAAGGAGTGGCTATTTTCCCTTGGCGCATGGAAAGTATTTTCCCTTATGGACTTTTCCATCAGCAGGAACCATCTTGTCAACGGGGACAAAGTCATTGCGGCATTAAAAGAAATCGTACCGGACGTCAACATCGAAGACCTGAATATTCCGTACAAGGCCGTTGCGACCGACTTCTACACAGGCGAAGAAGTCGTATTCGACAAAGGGAACCTTTTTCAGGCCATAAGGGCGTCCATCTCGATACCGTCGCTTTTCCGGCCTGTCAAATACGGCTACAGGACACTGATTGACGGAGGCATAGCCAATGTGATGCCTATGGACAGGGTCGCCAGGACCGAGGGAGACATCATGGTTGCCATCAATGTCAATGATATAGACGTGGATAAAGTCAGGCAGATACTCATCGATGACGCCAACAACGAGGCAGAAAAAGAGGCAAGGGACAAGGCCAGTTCACAAAAGACAAAGGAAGTATTGGATTCTGTACGCCACAATGACAGCATGTCCCTGAAAGAAAAACTTGTGCTTGCCCGAAATGAAGGGTACAGGATGCTGCAGCATATGTTTGAACAGGACCCTAAACAGGACGAACTCTTCAACGAGGAAAGGAACTACTTCAATGTTCTCGGCAGGACATTCAGCCTGATGAACCACGTCAACACGCGCCTTGCCCTGAAAATGATCACGCCTGACATCCTTGTCAACATGCCGTTCGATGACTTCGGGGCAATAGTCGACTATGCCAAGGCCGAGGAAATCTCTGCCGTAGGACAGGAAAAGATGAAAGAGGCTCTTGATGCATATGAAGCCGGAAAGCGAAAGGTGTAGTACATCATGCCTGGCCCATGACAGGCAGATGCCGGATCGCAATACGCGACTCCGGCATTTTTTTTGATACTCACCTGCGGCCTTTAAATGAGACGGACATGAATTCAATAGACCAGAAAGCGCTGGATTACCACAGGGCATATCCAGCCGGGAAAATAGGGATAAGACCGACAAAACCCACAGATACACAGGAAGATCTCTCCCTGGCATATACACCGGGAGTCGCCGCTCCGACATTGGCCATAGCAGACAATCCGGAGGCAGCATATGACTACACTTCAAAAGGCAACCTCGTGGCTGTCATATCCAACGGCACCGCCATACTCGGCCTCGGGAACAAGGGGGCTGCGGCAGCGAAGCCTGTGATGGAAGGCAAGGCATTGCTTTTCAAGATACTTGGCGGAGTAGACGCATTCGACATAGAAATCGACCAGACCGACCCGGACAGATTTGTCGAGACGGTTAAAAGCATAGCACCGTCTTTCGGAGGGATAAACCTCGAAGACATAAAAGCCCCGGAATGCTTTGAAATAGAAAAGCGGCTCATTGAAGAACTCGACATCCCTGTCATGCATGATGACCAGCACGGGACAGCAATCATCACTTCTGCGGCACTGATGAATGCCCTTGAAATCACAGGCAAAAAAGCAGAGGACATCAGGATGGTAATAAACGGGGCTGGAGCAGCAGCAATAGCATGTGCCAGCCTGTACATCAAGACCGGAGTGCGGCCCGAAAACATCGTGATGTGCGACAGCAAGGGAGTCATACGCGCTGACCGGACAGGCCTCAACGCGCAGAAGAAAAGATTTGCCACAGAAAAAGACCTGCACACCTTGCAGGAAGCCATTGAAGGAGCGGACGTATTCGCCGGCTTTTCAAAGGCAGGAGTACTTACGCAGGACATGGTCAAGACCATGGCGGACAGGCCTGTCATAATGGCCCTTGCCAATCCGTACCCTGAAATCAGTTACGAAGACGCACGGGAAGCACGCCCTGATGCCCTTATCGCCACAGGACGAAGCGACTACCCCAACCAGGTCAACAACGTGATCGGCTTCCCGTATATATTCAGAGGGGCGCTCGACACACGTGCGACAACAATCAACGATGAGATGAAACTCGCTGCCGTCAGGGCAATAGCAGATCTTGCAAAAGAGCCTGTCCCAGAAGAAATCCTGAAGGCGTACAATGCCGGGAGCCTGAGTTTCGGCCCGGACTATATCATCCCGAAAGCCCTTGACAAAAGACTGCTTGAAACCGTCTCGGCCGCAGTTGCCAAGGCCGCCATGGACTCCGGTGCCGCAAGAAAGGCTGTGACTGACTGGGATGAATACAGACATTATCTCAGGCATCTGGACAGGGGGTGAGAGCCCTTTCAAAGAAGCCGGGTGGCAGCAGTCATTTCAGATGCAGCCTGAAGACTTTCAGATGTGCAGCCCTCATAAAGACGACAAGTTGTGCGGCATAGTACGGCAGCATTATCAGATATGTCTTTGCAGGGACATCTTCAATGAAAGCATTCCAGCCTGCCACTACATCAGAGAATACAAACAGAAATGCCGCCACGGCATATGACCTGCTCCGCTGTGCGAGGGAACAGAATAGCATCATGCACACAATGACAGCATAGAATGCTATACATCCGCGCATGACACCGGCAGGGGCATCAAATACAATCCTTACCATCACAAAGACAAGAAGGCCGATGACCGCAACAGCCATAGCCGCTATCCGGACAATCCTTGTCTCCGGATACTTGCCGCCTGCCCGGACAAACGCATTCCCGTCATGGAACCATCTGTGGACAAAAAACAGCATGAGGAAAAAATGCGCCAGCGCAAAAAATTCAATCTGGATGAAGAAATTGCCCGCCACCCCACATATACACCCTATCGCAGAAGCGGTCATGGCAAAACAGATCTGCCACGGCAGGATACAGAAAGAAAACGCAGCGGCAACAGCCACAGGTAATACCGCCTTGTAAGGTATATCCCACGGCAGAAAATAAAGTACGGACAGAATGACATACATGGCCGAACCGATGACTGCCAATCTTTCCTTTTCCCCTACTGTCATTCCCTTTCCGAACATGATCCGATGAAATTTTTCTGTAAAGTTAATCTTTCCCGTCAAAACATCATACCCTACGGAAAAACAAAATTTCTTTTATGTTTTCAAATTTTGGCATGGTGTTCGCATAATGGTGAGGAGAATGATTTTTAGTTAAACATAAATATTGGATTGACAACGAAATATCCGGGGAAGGGTCGAGAGATTGAGTCCCCGGATTTTTTATGTCATACCGGCTGTCTTTGGTTTATTTTTTGCTATACATCACCCCCGGAACTTTAAAACAACCATAAGACATGAAAAAAATTTTTTCAGCATCAGCAATGGCGGCAATGGCCATAATGCTTTCCGCCTGCTGCGCCCAGCCGGAACTGGACGGAACATGGACGGTCACTTCTGTGGCCGGAGAACAGGTCTCACTCCCTGACTCACTGGCAGAAGCCACACCTTTCATCAGATTCGACTCCGCTGAAGGCCGTATCCACGGCAACTCAGGATGCAATATCATGAACGGAGCCTATACACAGGACGGAAGCAAACTCTCCTTCACCGGAGTGGCAACAACCATGATGGCCGGTCCTCAGGAACTGATGGAACTCGAGTCAAAGGTGCTCAACGCTGTCAACAATGCGGCTTCCGTCAAAGAAACATCTGAAGGACAGATCCAGATCTGCGATGCAGAAGGCAATGTGGTCATGGAACTTTCCATGCAGGCAGAAGAAACCCCTGCCGTAACGGAAGGACAGGCTGAAGCAGCAGAAGAAACAGCAGAAGAATAACGCCGGATGACAAATGTTGGTGCAAATAAAAATTAATAGTATATTTGCACCCTCATTGGAGAGATGCTCGAGTGGCTTAAGAGGCACGCCTGGAAAGCGTGTATACGACAAAATCGTATCTCGGGTTCGAATCCCGATCTCTCCGCAATAAACATTGAAAATCAATGTTTTACAAATTAAACACCCGATTTTACACCCAAGAATGTAAAGTCGGGTATTTTTATATTATTTAATGAATCACCTCTGAGGTAGCAGATAAAAATAAAGCAAACGAAGGGGACACCAAGTTTTTCCTCTTCATTTGCTCTATAAATTATTACATATATCGATTGATA
>JADILX010000124.1 GCA_017695025.1 Candidatus Cryptobacteroides excrementavium | reverse complement strand
GCCATATATGCAT
Organism: Candidatus Cryptobacteroides excrementavium; assembly: GCA_017695025.1. Taxonomy (GTDB): domain Bacteria; phylum Bacteroidota; class Bacteroidia; order Bacteroidales; family UBA932; genus Cryptobacteroides; species Cryptobacteroides excrementavium. Next base: position 33,373 of record JADILX010000124.1, on the reverse strand, counting down.
TCCGCATCCCCATCATAGGGATGTTCACCGACTCCCCTGAAGTCACGGCCATAGCCGTCTCCCTGCTTTTCGTACTGTTCTCATACCAGTTCGGCGACGGGCTGCAACTCTGTTTCTGCAATGCCCTCCGAGGCATCCAGGATGTAAAGCCGATAATGGCAATGGCCTTTGTCAGTTATTACGTCATCGCCATTCCTGCGGCCTGGCTGCTCGGCTTCAAGGCAGGGCTTGGCGTGACTGGCATATGGATGGGATTCCCGATCGGCCTGACAACAGCAGGCATCTTCTACTTTATCCGTTTCAGGCGCATGACGGCAAGACTTACAGAAGCCGGTATTTCTTCACCTCACGCTCAAGGACATGGCTGTACGGACGGGCCGACCTGCTCTTGCGCACGGAAGCCATGACTTCATCGGCATAAGGGTCGCCGAGAGACGAAAGCCGCAGCATATTGTCAGCACACATCTCTTCAAGAAAGCCATGAAACCCCACACCGTGGTCACGATACTTGAGATGGGCCAGTTCATGCAGGAGAACATAGTCGCACACAGGCTCAGGAAGCCGGACAAGATTGAGGTTGAGATTGATATTTCCGAGAGCGGAACAACTGCCCCAGTTGGATATGTTGTGCTTGATGGACACCGCCTTGTATTTCATACCGTATCTTCCGGCAAGATAAGAAAGCCTGACAGGCAGCAGGGACTTCGCCTCATCACGCAATATCTTCACAAGCACATCCGACAGCAGCGATGACAGGGCTGCGCTGCCCTCTTCCGGCAAAGTGTCAGGATAGCATACCGTCTTTCTTGACAGCGGCTTGTCCGGGCTGAGATAAAGCCGCCCTGTCTGCCTGACATCTTCCAGAATCAGCGGCCTGACAATGATGCCTGTACCACCGGCATCCGCCCGGCCCGGCTCCGGGGTATCCAGGCATGCCTCCCCCGCTGCCCCGGCCATCCTTGAGAAGACTATCTCCGACAGAAGGGTACGTACACGCGAGCCTGATGAAAGCATGGATATGGCCTGCCCGCCGGCTTCGGCCGCCTTGAGCCTCTCCCTCTGCCTTTCGGCCACCATGCACACCCATTCCCTTTTCTGCATATAGAACCGCATCCCGTCATCATACCGGAGAAACCAGGGTACAGACACACAGATGCCCCGCACAGGATGCACCCTTATGCTTATCCTGCGGCAGCGCCTGCTTTTCCTGAATATCACCTCGCCGGCCAAAGGGTCCTGGAACCGTTTTTCTCCCGTCATCTTCATCTGTATGGTAGGGCAGAGAAACAGGCAGACGGAACAGCACAAAATAAATTCGCACAAAGGTTTGTTTAGTCGGAATTTATATGTATCTTTGCGCCCGCTTGTTTTCCCGCGAGGGACAAATATGCAATAATTTTTTATCAACTCATTAATCTTTTTGCAAAATGGCTGAATATTTACAGGCTGAAAAGAAGCAGGAGATTTTCGCGAAGTACGGGAAGTCCAATACTGACACCGGCTCTCCGGAGAGTCAAGTTGCTCTATTTTCCTACCGTATCGCTCACCTTACCGAGCACCTCAAGACAAACAAGAAAGACCATGTAACCCGTCTTTCTCTGCTGAGACTGGTCGGCAAGAGACGCCGTCTTCTTGACTACCTCAAGGAGAAGGACATCGAGAGATACAGAACTATCGTCAAGGAGCTCGGACTCCGTCGATAAACAATACTTGTGTAGGATGAAAAGGGGGATTCCTGAACGGATACCCCCTTTTTCAATGCGAAAAGACTTTGGCCCTGCTTACAAACGACCTGCGGCAGGCACCAGACACAATATATATTAAAGAAGTACGAGGAAACAGTATTATTAATCCACTCCCATAGGGGGAGGCAGGTCGAAAGATTTTACATGAATATTATCAACAAGAAAATCGAATTATCCGACGGTAGGGTAATCGAAATCGAAACCGGCAAACTTGCCAAGCAGGCAGACGGCTCTGTCGTTGTAAAAATGGGAGGCACAATGCTTCTCGCCTGCGTCACTTGCGCAAAAGACGCAAAAGAAGATGTAGACTTCATGCCGCTTCAGGTGGACTACAAGGAAAAGTTCGCTTCTGCAGGAAGGTTCCCTGGCGGATTCATGAAGCGTGAAGGCAAGGCGTCTGATGCGGAAATCCTTACTGCAAGACTCGTGGACAGGGCCTTGAGGCCTCTTTTCCCGGAGGATTTCCATGCTGAGGTATATGTAACCATCAACCTCATCTCAGCCGAAAAGGACATACAGCCTGATGCACTTGCAGGGCTTGCAGCCTCATCGGCTCTTGCAGTCAGCGACATACCTTTCGGAGGCCCAATCTCCGAAGTCCGCGTCGCCAGAATCGGGGGACAGTTGAGAATCAACCCTGGCTTCAGCGAAATGGCTGATGCCGACATTGACCTTATGGTTGCCGCCACTTACGACAACATCATGATGGTGGAGGGCGAAATGAAGGAAGTGAGCGAGGCTGAAATGCTGGAAGCCATCAAATTTGCCCATGAGGAGATAAAGAAGCACTGCAAGGTGCAGATGGAACTCATGGAAGAGGCCGGCAAGACAGTCAAGAGGACATACTGCCACGAAGAAAACGACGAGGAACTCCGTAAGGCTGTAGAGGCTTTCTGCTATGACAGATGCTACGCAATAGCAAAGTCAGGCTCAGGAAAGCACGAAAGGTCCGATGCATTCGATGCCCTCAAGGAAGAATTCTACCAGACTCTTCCGGAAGAGGACAGGGAAGCCAAGAAAATGATGGTGGAAAGATATTACCACGCTGTCGAGAAGGCTGCCATGAGGAACATGATCCTCGATGAAGGCATACGTCTTGACGGAAGAAGCACCACACAGATAAGGCCTATATGGTGCGAGGCCGGCTATCTGCCTTGCGCCCACGGCTCTGCAATCTTCACAAGAGGCGAGACCCAGTCTCTTTCCACAGTGACACTCGGGACAAAACTCGACATGAAGGAACTGGATGAGGTGCTTGTACAGGGTACAGAGCAGTTTGTACTCCACTACAATTTCCCTCCGTTCTCAACAGGCGAGGCAAAGGCACAGAGAGGCGTAGGCCGCCGCGAGATCGGACATGGCAACCTGGCATGGAGAGCCCTCAAGCCGATGGTTCCGCTCGCCCCTGAAAACCCATATGCAGTCCGTGTGGTTTCCGACATACTCGAGTCCAACGGATCCTCATCCATGGCCACTGTATGTGCAGGCTGTCTTGCACTCATGGATGCCGGCGTAAAGATAAAGAAACCTGTAGCCGGTATAGCAATGGGACTCATCACCGACGAAAAGAATCCTAACGACAGATATGCCATCCTCAGCGATATCCTTGGGGACGAAGACCATCTCGGAGACATGGACTTCAAGGTGACAGGTACAAAAGACGGTATCACTGCCACCCAGATGGACATCAAGGTGGACGGACTTTCATATGATGTGCTCGAAAAAGCACTTGAACAGGCACGTCAGGGCAGGATGCACATCATGGGCGAAATGATGAAATGCATCAGCGAGCCACGCGCAGACTACAAGCCGTTCGTGCCTCGTATCATCCAGATCAGGATTCCTGGTGACTTCATCGGAGCCGTCATCGGCAAAGGAGGCGAAGTCATCCAGAAGATACAGAAGGAGACAGGCACCACCGTCACTATCACCGAGGAGAACAACAACGGAGTCAGCGAAGGTGTTGTGGACATATTCGGACAGGACAAGGCTGCCATGGACAAGGCCCTCGAATGGATCAACAGCATCTGCGCAGTGCCTGAGGTAGGACAGGTATATCACGGGAAAGTGGTGTCCGTCCTCGAGTTCGGTGCCTTCGTAGAGATACTTCCGGGCAAGGAAGGGCTTCTGCACATTTCCGAGATTGACTGGGGAAAGACCGACAAGGTGGAAGATGTCATCAATGTCGGAGACGAAGTGGACGTGAAACTCCTCGAGATTGACCCTAAGACAGGCAAGATGAGACTTTCACGCAAGGCTCTCCTTGAAAAGCCTGAAGGCTATGTCGAGCCGGAGCGCAGGCCGCGGCCTCAGAACGGGGACAAGGCTCCCCGCCGCGACAGCCGCAGCACAGGCCGCAACGAAAGAAGAGGCAGCGACGACCGCCGTCAGGGGAAAGGGCCAAGACGCGACAACAGCCACAGGCAGCCGAGACAAGAGTCCCGTCCAGCCGAATCAGGCTACAATGCACCGTCAGATGCCGGATTCGAGACACCCGACTACAACGACCCGGACATGTTCTGAGACAGACTACGGAAAATAGTCAAAGACAATATGGAAGAGAAGCCGACCCCAAAATAATTGAGGTCGGTTTCTTCATTTTTCTTCCCCCCTCCGCCATATATCCGGACCGTCGGCCAATGGCAGCAAAACCCATTTTTTGACAGAAAAAATTAGGTTTTGCAGATTAAAAAGACTATCTTCGTCAAGTTCTCTAAAGAAAGAGGATCTAAAAACAATATTGTGATGAAAAGATTGATTCTAACCGCCGCACTGGTATTAGGAATATCAGCCGTTGCGGCAGCACAGCCGAAAGCGATCGGCGTAAGATGGGGGACGAACACGGAAATAAGTTATCAGCACACTCTCGGAGGGGCCAACTTCGTGGAGGCAAACCTGGGAACATTCATGTTCAACAGTTTTGACATTTCCTCTACCTATAACTTCATGATTGCACAGCCGGCATGGACAGACAGGGGCAAATGGGGATTTTATGCAGGCCCGGGCCTTGCCCTCGGATTCAACAGGGGCGCAAGCATTGCCGTCCAGGGACAGGTAGGCCTCGACTATACATTCTGGTTCCCTCTCCAGTTATCAGTCGACCTCAAGCCGCAGTTCGGACTGTATGCACATAAAGGAGGGGCTTCATTCTTCCTTGAGGGAATGTATGGATTCATCCCGTCATTCTCTGTCCGCTACAGATTCTAAAAACTGTTTCATAACGAAAGTGTCTGACACCTGCGCAAGTCAGACACGAAAAAATAGGGTGGGTCAAAAATCTGACTCACCCTATTTTTTGAAAAAGCCCCGTCATACTTATGGGCCGGCTTCATCATTTAAATCTCAGAGTGATGAATGCACGGAAGCCTGACATGTCCATGGCGGCAGCGACACCGTCTCCGAGAAGTGTCTTATAGTTGCAGTTACCGAACCTGTATTCGGCGCCGACTCCTATGATTCCCCATGATACCATGCCCCCGGTAACAAACATTGTAGCATAGTTGCCATAGAGTGCAAAATCATCGGTCATAGACAGTTGGGCCGAAAATGTCGGGGCATAGCGGAAATAGGCATTGATGTTAAGTTTCCCGACAGGATTGATGGCAACAGACGGGCCGACATGGAGAGAATATTCAATCTGATGGTTAGACGCTGTTTCCATCCCGTTTTCTCCCATATACTCGCTGGTGTAGTTGTTCCAGTTCAGATCCACCCATGTAGCGTCAAGACCGAACTTTATCATCCCGAGAATCGGCTTGCTGTGGAAAAAGAATGTACGGCCGGTCACGAAAGATGCACCGAACTTCGACTTGGCAGGATCCATGTCAGGATAGTCCGAAGGTGTGAGAGACATCTGGGACCAGCTGAAATTCCTGTATTTCCTGCGGAAATCCTCGCCCTTGACATCCAGGACAGATACGATGAAGAAAAGGGCGGAAATCAGAATCAATACTTTTTTCATGCGATATGATTTTAGTGAAACATTGTCTGCAGATCTCACTCTGCTGTCCGCAAACTGAACAAAGATAGTAAATTATATTAAAGTAAAAAATCAACGGCACCGTCTTTTCGCAGGGACAAGCATGCGGACAAACATGGCAAGCAGAAGAAGTCCCGACAGGAATACGGCAACACGGCCAACGATGTCCCCGTGGGCCACATAGAAAGTAACCCTGTCATTGAGGTTTACGGTGCCCCGGATAACGGCAGGCTCCCACCATCCTGTCCTCTCTACAATCTCCCCTTTCTGGTCTATGATGGCTGAAATCCCCGTGTTGGCGCTCCTTGCTATGTCCCGGCGTGTCTCGATAGCCCTCAGCGATGCATACGAAAGATGCTGGCGATAGCCCGGAGTGTCTTTCCACCACGCATCATTGGTAATGATGGTCATGACCTGCGCCCCTGCTTTCACATATCCGGTAAAATATTCCCCATAGACAGACTCATAGCAGACGGCACAGCCGACAGGAATCCTGCCGCAATGCAGCAGAGACACCCCGTCCTGTCCCACGCATCTCCCCATCACACCGCCGAGCATGTCATCCACGCGGCAGAAGAATGCCGGATAAGGAGTCATCTCCACAGCAGGGACAAGCCGGCTCTTATGGAAGATGTCATACTGTCCGCTCCCGTCCACGGACAGGGCTGAGTTGTGGGACTCATACCACCTGTTCCCTATCCTTCTTGCAGTATGCGAAGGTGGCTCTGGACCGTCATAATAAGTGTAGGAAGACGCCCCGAATATCATGCTTACTCCAGGGTAGTCCTGAAGAAACGATGTGAAGGCCCTGAATGTCCTGCCGGTGCTGACATTATTGGTAATCACATCATTAGTAAATGTCTCCGGTGCCACGACAAGCAATGGGGCCGGAACTGCAGGCATATCGGCCAATGAAGCGGAATCAGGCCTTCCACACGGTGAAACGGCACTGGAATCCGGGGCCATCCTGTCCGGCATGGTCTCACGCATCTGGCTGAGCAGCACGCTGTTCTGCTGGTCCTGCGACATTGCCTGGAACTTGTTGTAAGGGTCGATATTCGGCTGGAGTATAACGACATCAAGCGGAGAGGCCGTCTCCTCATAATGCCGGTATATCATACCAGAGACGACAAACGGTGCGGCAATCACAACAACCAGACCGCACACTGAGGCAATCTTTGCCTTCACATTCCATCTGAACGCCCATCTTCCGTCCGAAAGGGCCACCATTATCCCGAATATGGAAAGATTCGAGAGCCATATCCAGAGCGAGCCTCCCAACTGACCGGTGTACTCATACCATTGGATTGACCCGATACTCCTTGCAAATGCATTGCCGAGCACAAGCCATGGCCATGAAATCTGCGCATCGAAATACAGCCGCTCCCATGCTATCCACAACGCAGCAAGCAACACATATGGAAGGACTCCCCCGAAATATTTCCGGCTATAGCGGAAAATCCCGAATATCAACGACATCTGGAAGGCATTCGCAAAAATTGCAAAAAGTCCTCCGCCCACCGTGGCGTTGCATACCCAGAATGTCGTCGCAGCATTCCACAGCACGAACGCGCTGTAATGATATATCCACCCCCGGCGCATACCCGACAGGGAGACAATCCTCTCCATCATCAGCAGCGGCACAATACCTGCCAGAGCAAGGAAACCGCAATGCGGCACAAGGAACGGGACTGACATCATGCCCGCAAAAATCAGTACAAGGCTCCAGACCAGAAGCACAGGGCCGCGGCTTTGATGAGCGGCGCCGAGCGGTTTGTTCCGTTTCATTTCATCAAATCAAAATCCATATGGACATCTGTACAAAGATAAGGTATAATGTACAAATATCAGTAGCAGACATCATAAAATTTTCTTAAGTTTGTAGGATTATCGGAATATCTATGCTTATAAACATACTGAAAGCCTTCATCATCGGGATATGCGCATCAGCACCGGTAGGGCCCATCTCCATACTGGTGATACAGAAATCCTTGAGTAAGGGGCACAAGGCCGGTTTCATCACAGGCATGGGGGCATGTCTGGTGGACACCCTCTTTTCTGTCATAGCGCTGTTCTTCCTTGCCATAGCGCAGCAGTTCCTGAATGACAACAGGGAACTGATACTGATTGCCGGCGGTGTGACAGTGGCCGTACTCGGCATCTTCATGACAAAGTCCGACCCTTTCAGGAAAATCAAGGCTGACAGCGGCAGTTCATCAGTGATGATGAAAGACTTCATGCAGGCTGTTGCAATGGGGATATCCAACCCCGGTGCAATCCTCGTGATTTTCGGCCTGTTTGCATTTTTCGGCATCGGCTCAGAGGAGCCGCACGACTGGAAACTGACACCGATAATAATATCCGTAAGTCTCGGGGCGGCTGTCTACTGGTTTTTATTCACCGGGCTTCTGAGCCATTTCCGGAAAAAGTTCAAGATGTCTTCCCTGCTGTGGATAAGCAGGATCACCAGCATCATCGTCATAATAATCGGGGTAGCCCTTCTCGGAGAAGGCCTTTTCAGGGTGATTTTTCTGGGAATGCCCCTGCCGTAAATACGCCAATCCAAAAAGTTATCTTAAATTTGCAGTCGCTAAAATCTCACGTTCATGGAAAGCAATGTATTTTTCACAGACCTGCGGACTTCTCCGGGGAATGACCTGATGACAAAACTGGTACGCCTTGTAAGACGCGCCGGGATAGAAGACATCGACTTTGAAGGCAAGTTCACCGCCATCAAGATACATTTTGGCGAACCGGGCAACCTCGCATACATACGGCCGAACTATGCCGCCAGAATGGCCGACCTCATCAGGAGTCTCGGAGGCAAGGTATTCCTTACGGACAGCAATACCCTGTATTCGGGAGGCAGGTCCAATGCTGTAGACCATCTTGATGCTGCCATGAACAACGGCTTCAACCCGATATCCGCCCATGCCGAAGTCATCATAGCCGACGGGCTCAAAGGCACAGACTACAGGGAGATTCCGCTCGGCGGAGAATATTGCAAGGCCCCGAAAATCGGGGCTGCGATAGCCGATGCGGACATTGTGATATCCATGAACCACTTCAAGGGACACGAACAGACCGGATTCGGAGGCGCCCTCAAGAACCTCGGGATGGGGTCCGCCAGCGTCGGAGGGAAACTCGAACTGCACTCCTCGTCACAGCCTGTAATAGATGAAGAGAAATGCATCGGCTGCCGCATATGCGAAAAATACTGCAGGCACGAAGCCGTCAGGGTGACAGACAGGAAAGCACATATCGACTATAACAAATGCGTGGGATGCGGACAATGTGTTGCCGTATGCCAGCATGAAGGGGCAGTGATAAAAGACTGGGACACCTCTGAGACCCTGAACTGCAAGATAGCGGAATATGCACTTGCTGTAGTCAAGGACAAGCCGTCGTTCCACATCAATTTCATAATGAACGTGTCGCCTGAATGCGACTGCTGGAACCACAATGACGCTGCCATAGTCCCGGATCTCGGGATTGCGGCATCATTTGACCCTGTGGCCCTTGACTGTGCCTGCGCAGACATAGTGAAGGCAGCACCGGCACTCGGCAGGAACAGGATTGCCGATATCGACAGCAAGAACGGGGAAGCACACGGAGGGCATCATCACCATGAAGGTGAAGACAAGTTCCATATGGTACATCCGGACACCAACTGGGAAGCAGGGATGGAGCACGGGGAGAAAATAGGCCTCGGACATAGGTCATACAGGCTTGTCACAGTAAAATAAGAATGACATGAAGGGAAAGAAATTTTTCAGCAACTGGATAGTTCTCAATATTCTCGGGGCAATAATACTGTTTGCGGCACTGGCTGTGGGCACAAACATATTCCTCAAGTCTGTCACAAGACACAACCAGGAGATACGTGTACCTGACCTCAGCGGAATGACGGCCGCAGAGGCGGAACAATATCTGTCACAGAGGGGAATGAGGTCCGAAGTGACCGACTCCGTGTATATCAAACGCATGGAGCGCGGTGTGGTATACAGGCAGTCTCCCGATCCAGGCAGCCATGTCAAGAAAGGGAGGCGCATATTGCTGACCATCAATGCCGTCAACCCCAAGAAAGTCTCCATGCCCAATCTTGTCGGCTATTCACTGAGACAGGCCAAGGCAGAACTCCTGTCAAGAGGGCTCAATCTCGGGACTCTGCTGTATGTCGAGGACATGGCCACCAACAACGTGCTGAAACAGTTGCATCACAACAGGGAGATCAAGCCGGGCACGGCTGTAGAGAGTGAGGCACGCATCGACCTTGTCCTCGGGCTCAACGACATGGACAACATGACCTATGTGCCATATGTCACAGGCATGAAATACCTGCTGGCAGTCAGCGCTGTCCAGGACAACTCCCTCAACATAAAGAATCTCGTCTTCGACTACACGGTCAGGGATTATTCAGACTCTCTTGATGCCGTAGTATACAGACAGATTCCGGAAATTTCAGAAGAGCCGCTGCTGATGGGCTCCCCGGTCACCCTGTATCTCACTACAGACATCACAAAGGTACCTGAAAAGCCAGAACCGGCCGACTCATTGGGCACAGAGACCGGAGACCTGATTTTCTGACAAGACATCCATTATCCGACATGAATGCCATCAGACACACTGTTGCAGAGACCGCAGGCATCGGCGGCCAGACTGCCTGTGCCGCAGGCCCGGAAGATACATCAGGCGGGACAGCCATGATGTCCGGAGGCCCAGAACAGGACGAAGAAGCCTACGATGATGAAGAGCAGGAGATGTTCGAGCATTTCCGCTTTGAACTCGACAAGGGGCAGGCCCCAATGCGCGTGGACAAATATCTCGCGACACATATGGAGAACACCTCCCGGCACCGTATACAACTCGCCATAAAGGAAGACTATATCAGGGTCAACGGCAAGGTGGCAAAGGCCAACTGCATAGTACGTCCGGGAGATGTCATAACATTCGTCATGCCCTACCAGAGGAGAGGGCTTGAGATTCTGCCGGAAGATATCCCGCTCGACATAATATATGAAGACGATGACCTGCTCGTACTCAACAAGCCGGCCGGACTCGTGGTCCATCCGGGCCACGGCCACTTCTCAGGCACACTCGTAAACGCCCTTGCACACCATCTCGGCATATCGCAGGGGCCTGATGCAGCAGACGAAAGGATGGGCGTACTCGTGCATCGCATAGACAAGGATACATCCGGGCTGCTCGTCGTGGCAAAGACAGAGGAAGCCCAGCTTGACCTTGCAAAACAGTTTTTCGTACACTCCATTGAACGCAGATACGTGGCTATCGTCTGGGGCAATATCAAGGAGGACGAAGGCACTATCACCGGCAACATAGGACGCGACCCTTCGGACAGGATGAGATTCAAGGTATTTCCTGACGGAGAAAGCGGGAAACATGCAGTGACCCACTTCAAGGTCATAGAAAGATTCGGCTACGTGACTGTTGTGGAATGCAGGCTCGAGACAGGAAGGACCCACCAGATAAGAGTCCATTTCAACTATATCGGACATCCGCTTTTCAACGATGAAAGATACGACGGGGCGGAGATACGCAAAGGCACCATATATGCAAAATACCGCCAGTTCATAGAGAACTGCTTCAAACTGCTTCCACGCCAGGCCCTGCATGCAAAGACCCTCGGATTCATCCACCCGAGGACAAAGGAATACATGTCTTTCGACTCCCCTATCCCTGACGACATGCAGGCCCTCATCGACAAATGGAGAAAATACGCACAGAATCTCACTCCTGAACTGGAATAAGATCCTGTACCTTACCCTGTGCTATTTACCGGCCGGAAAGGAGCGGCTATCTCCTGTGAGGAGGCCCCATAGGGCCACGATGCCCAGGCCCGCCGCCCGGGCCGCCGAAATTCCCGAAACGCCATGTCAGAGACAGTATGATATAGCGCCCGAGTGTATTGTTCAGGGTCTCGACGTGCATGTTGGACTCGTCAGAGACAGACAGGTTCTTGGACTGGCATAAAATGTCATATGCCTTCAAGGCAAGCGTGAACCGGTCTTTGAACAGAAGTTTGCTGACCTCTGCATTGAGCACGAACTCATCATCCTGAGGCTGGGAATACCCGTTGTACCAGTTATAGTCGCAGTCTGCAATGATGCTGACACCTCCCGGTATCGTCCAGTTCATCGAAGCATCTATCTGGTTGTTCCACTGTGCGCTCTGCCCGTATTCGGAAATACTGTACCAGGACTTGCTGACCCTCGTACGTCCGCCGAGATTGAGTTCCACGAAATCGTTCCTGAACGTGAAGCGGAGACGCTGTGTAAAATTGAGGGTCCTTGTCCTGTTTGAAATGAACATCATGTCCTTCATGTCAGAAAAGTCCTCATGGAACAGATCATAGTTGAACTCTTCAGGAGTCCCGTACTTGCCCATGTCAAGTCCTCCGTCGGTGCGCTGTATATATGATGTAGACTCATTGAATCTGGCATATGTCATCGAGAATATGGAGAACTTCGAGTTGCGGCTGAACGGGGAGTTGATCATCACACGCCCGTCTACCGACACAGAGGCCGGCCCGTTGACAGGAATAGAATATCTGACTCCCGCATTGTTCCACTGTGCATTGACGATAGGGTCCTGAACTATGCTGCTGCCGAAACGGCCGTGTATCGACATGAAAGTCTCAGTGTCGGTATAGCCGAACATCGCCCTTATATTGTGGTTGAAGTACGGGATAAGATAAGGGTTACCCAGCGAGACATTGACAGGATTGGAATTGTCGAGCACAGGCATGAGCTGGGATGTGGAAGGCTGCGAGGAGCGCCCGAAATAGAAAAGCCTCAGGCTCGTATTGTCATCCGGGTCATAGCGGAGCATCGCCTGCGGCGACCAGTTGATGACATTGCTTTTATAAGACTCACCGTTGGTCATATTGTCGGTATCGGTAGGACGGATTGCCGCCCCAAGTTGTGCCCGCAGTTTCTCCTTCTGGTACATGAAATTGAGACCTGCACTCTGGTTGACATACCGGTTTGTGATATCGTTGGAATAATCCTTGTCAAAAGTCTCACCCGCAGGGTCATATGTCATGCTTCCGCCATCGAAGTCAACAAGATCCCCGGGATTGCCCCCGCTGTTGTATGTCGACTTGAAAGTCTTGCTCCTGTTCCAGCCATATGAATAGTTGGCTTCAAGATAAAAGTCATGGCCGAGAGGCTCCGTATACACTACGCGCCCGGAAAGTGACGAACTGCGGGAATTCTGGTCATATCTCTGGTTGACAATGTCATCCAAAGGAGTCTCGCCCTCAAGGTTTCTGGTCAGGGACTGGTTGAATCCCCACAGGTCATTGTTGCTGAAACTATAGTTGAACATCACGGACACCGTCCTGCCTGGCTTCCCGAGCCTTTGCCGGAACAGGAGGAATCCGCGTGCCCTCCAGTTGCTGTTCGAGCCTGTATTTCTGTTGAAGCCCTCATTGACTGCAGCACCGTCAAGGCTCTTGTCAAACACATAGTCCTCCGTATACCTTCCTGTCCCGAAATCAAACTGCGGCTCGAACAGGATGGACGTGTTCTCACTGAACTTATGCTCAAGCCTCACCCCGAAACGGTGCCCGTCACTGTGCGAGAGGTTCTCCCCGTCCTCGTTGTATGTCTCGACACTGCCGTTGTCATTGTATGTCGTCTCGGAACTCTTCTCTATTATATATCTGTCAGAACCGCCGTACATATAGTTTCCGTTCAGTTCCATATTCCCGTCAAGGAGATTGAACGCCCCGTTGGCACCGGCCATCCAAGATGTAGTTATGCCGTTGCGGCCCCAGCCTCCCATCCGCCGGCCCATGCCGCGAGAGCCGCGCATGTTCTGCATCATGCTGCCTGCAATGTCGTTGAAACCGCGGTTGTTGGTATTGTTGCCGTTGAGGATGATGCTTATCTGGCTGTTCTGGGTAAAACGCCCCACCATGGCCGCGCCCTGATAGCGCCAGTCATCCACGGCATTCCCATCATTGCGTGGCGGAAGGTCATGGCCGCCCCCGGCCATCACGTTGCCGAACCATCCGTCCATCATCCCGGGCTTCACCGAAAGGTCTATCACCGTCTCCTCTTCACCGTCATCAATACCGGTAAATTCGGCCTGGTCGGATTTCTTCTCTACAACGCGGACCTTCTCGATTATCTTGGCCGGTATGTTCTTGGTAGCAAGTTGGGGGTCATCAAGAAAAAATTCCTTGCCGTCTATCATCACCTTGGTGATTGTCTCTCCGTTGGCTGTTATGGAGCCGTCAGTACCCACCTCGACCCCAGGGAGTTTTTTCAGGAGTTCCTCCAGCATGTCATTATCGGAAGTCTTGAATGATGTGGCGCTGTATTCAATAGTGTCCTTTTTCACTATGATCGGATTCCCGACGGCGGTGACACTTGCTGCATCGAGCATCTCCACGTCCGGAGACATCTGCACTGTCCCGAGGTCAATCATCCTGTCCACGGTAATCTCCTGCTCATATGGCTTGTAGCCCATCAGTTCGGCCTTCATGATATAGGTGCCACGCACTATACCTTCGAAATCCACTTCTCCGGCCTCGGTACTCATCACATATTTCAAAGGCTCTTTCGCTCCCTTCAATGTCATGGAGACAGTGGCAAAGCCCACCGGCTCGCCTGTCGACCTGTCGGAGAGTTTCATCCTTACAGGGAAGCCGACCTGCGCATACATGCCGGTACAGACAAGCATGGAGATGGCGGAGACTACAGACGCAATGAAGACTTTCACGGAGTTTCTCATCACAAAAAACTTTTACATGCCGGCCCTCCGGCAGTACATATCATATAACAGCAAAAAACACATTGTATTGGACACATCCGCAGCCCCGAAGTTTAATGCGGTACGGCAGTCATCCCGCAATTTTTCTGGCTCATCAGCCCGAAACGTGCCTCTACACGACAGGACAAGGTCATTTCACCCGTCCCGGATTGGCCTCTATGAATTTTTTCCAGTCAGACACAGACCCGGAAGAAAGGACGGGACTTTTCATATGGTAATAATGGCACAAGGCTATCGCAAGGGCATCAGTCGCATCGAATCTCTCCGGGTCAAGGCTTACATCCAATATCTTCTGGCTCATGATGCACACCTGCTCCTTTGATGCCGCACCATTCCCGGTTATGGCGGACTTTGCCTTTCTCGGGGCATATTCATACACAGGAATCCCGGCATTGACCGCTGCAGTGATTGCTGCCCCCTGGGCCCGTCCCAGTTTGAGTATCACCTGAGGATTTTTCCCATAGAAGGGAGACTCTATCGACAGCACATCGGGGGAGAACTCGGCTATCAGCCTGGAGACCTCCCTGTAGATGTATGCTATCTTTGAGAAATGGTCCCCTATCTTTCTCATGTCGAGGACCCCCATGTCGACATATTCCGGATGCCTGCTTCCGGAACGAATGACCCCGTAACCTAATATATAAGTTCCGGGGTCAATTCCCATTATAGTCTTAGGGCTATGCTCTGTCATCAGCCTATGAAGTCAAAGCCGGTATAAGGCCTGAGGGCTTCAGGTATCACGATACGTCCGTCCCTGTAGTTGTCCTCAAGCAGGGCGGCCACGACTCTCGGCAGGGCAAGCGAACTTCCGTTGAGAGTATGGGCCAACTGCGTCTTCCCCTCTGCATCCTTATACCTGAGTTTCAGCCTGTTGGCCTGATAGGACTCAAAGTTGGACACGGAACTTATCTCAAGCCACCTGCCCTGGGCTGCAGAATACACTTCAAAATCATACGTGATGGCGGAAGTGAAACTGAGGTCCCCTCCGCACAGACGGAGTATCCTGTACGGGAGGCCGAGCCTGTTCACTATGCCCTCCACGTGGGCAATCATCTCATCAAGCGCCTTGTATGAATTCTCCGGCTTCTCTATACGCACAATCTCGACCTTGTCGAACTGGTGCAGCCTGTTGAGTCCACGTACATCCTTGCCATAGGAGCCTGCTTCACGACGGAAACATGGGGTATACGCCGTCATCTTCACCGGGAAATCATTCTCTCCGAGTATGACATCCCTGTAGATATTGGTCACAGGCACCTCGGCTGTAGGGACAAGATAGAAATTGTCAAGGTTGGCGTGATACATCTGCCCCTCCTTGTCTGGCAACTGGCCGGTACCGAAACCGGAAGCCTCATTGACCATCACCGGAGGCTCCACCTCAAGATACCCGGCTGCGGTATTGATGTCAAGGAACATATTGACAAGAGCCCTCTGAAGTCTTGCCCCCTTCCCCTTATAGACAGGGAAACCTGCTCCGGTCAGTTTGACACCAAGATCGAAATCGATGATGTCGAACTTCTTTGCGAGTTCCCAATGCGGGAGGGCATCAGGCCCGAGATCAGGTATCTCATTGCCCATCTTCACGACCACATTGTCATTGGAGTCCTTTCCCTCCGGGACAAGGTCGCACGGGATATTCGGAAGAAGAACCATGAGTGAATTGAGTTCCCCGTTGTTCTCGTCCGACTGCCTTTCCAGTTCCTTTGAATGCTCCTTCAGGGAAGCGACCTCGGCCTTCACCTTCTCAGCCTCTTCCTTTCTGCCGTCTTTCATGAATGCCCCAATCTGCGAAGCCTTCTGCTTCTGCTGTGACAGGCAGGCATCGAGTTCCGTCTGGAGACGGCGCCTGTTCCCGTCAAGGGCAACTATCTTTTCCACAATCTCCCTTGCGTCGAAATGCTTGACTGCAAGTTTCCTGATCACATACTCCGGATCGTCACGGAGCAATTTGAGTGTCAGCATATCAATGATATTTAACTGTTGTTTTCTATGACCCCGGCATGGACAGACATCGCCTGCCACTGCCCTCCCAAAAAGAAAAGAGGACTGAAACCCTCACGGAGTACCAATCCTCTGTCCCTATCCATCTGTCCTCCGTTCCTAATTCTCGAAAGGAATCACCGAAACGTATGACTTGTTCTCTGCTTTTTTGCGGAAGCATACAGTACCGTCAACAAGGGCATAAAGAGTGTGATCTCTTCCCATCCCGACATTCTGTCCCGGATTGTGCACTGTACCCCTCTGGCGGACAAGAATATTGCCGGCTTTCACCACCTGGCTTCCGAATTTCTTGATACCGAGTCGTTTGCTCTCTGACTCACGTCCGTTCTTTGAACTACCGACGCCTTTTTTATGTGCCATAATCTATTTCCTCCTGTCTCTTTAAGCGATCTCGTTGATCTGGATTTTAGTGAAATTCTGACGGTGACCGGTCTGCTTCTGATAGCCTTTGCGGCGTTTCTTCTTGAAGACAATCACCTTCTTGCCTCTGCATGTGTCGTCAAGTACCGTAGCCTTGACAGACGCCCCGTCAACATAAGGAGCACCGACCTTAACGGCTCCGTCATTATCGACCAGAAGCACCTTGTCAAACTCCACTGCAGCGCCTTTTTCAGCAGCAAGACGCTGAACAAAAATCTCCATGCCAGCCTCAACTTTAAACTGCTGGCCTGCAATTTCTACGATTGCGTACATAAATTAAAACAAACTTAAGAGTTCCGACTGCAAGCGGCCCGCTTCGCAACAGGCTCTTTATCAATGGCTTGACAATCCCGTAAATATTTAAGGTCTGCAAAGATAACACATTTCCACGAATCTGCAAAAACTGCAGGCAGAAATTAAGGTAAATTCCGACAGGTTAAATTCCGGCGCGGTCCATCACAAGCCTGCGCCCCGGCACCTTATATCACATCATGCTGTCGAAATCCGGAAATTTTTCGGGCCCGGCAGGACATTTTTTGCAACATTCGGCATAACTTTTTTGTTATTTTTATAAATTTGTAGACGATGATTTAAACCGGTGAATGATGGAGACCCCTTTTGTATATGACAAATATGTGACTGACCGCAACTTCATAGGCAGGAAGACCGACTGCAACATATTGAGGAACCTGCTGACCGAGAAAGAAGACGTGACAATATACGAGCCGCCCAAGAGCGGGAAGATGTCAGTGATACAGCAGGCGCTCTTCAACATGAGGATAGCAGGAGGAAGATTTGCCGTAGGGCAGGCTGACATCTTCAATGTCCGGGAAAAGAACAGGTTCATGACGAAGTTCGGGACTGCGGTCATCCGGGCCACGGCGACCACGCCTGCAGAATACGAAGACCTTATCTCCAGACATCTTGCAGGCACGCATTTCGTCTTCGACAGGCAGAGGTTCTCCTCATGCGAAGAGGTAGTGTCACTCAACTGGGACATCGACATGGAGGACATGACGGCAATGTTCCGTCTGCCGCAGAAGATTGCCGAAGAAAAAGGCATCCAGATATACATGATACTGGAAGAGTTCCAGAACCTGATGTTCATCCCGGAGCATGAAGAGATTTTCCGTGCACTCGAGACAGTCCTGTCCGAAAAGGACAGGAGCCTCCCGTACTGCTGCACCTACATCATTACAGGCTCCATGCTGAATGCCATGAAATATATCTTCGAGGAGAAAAAATGGTTCTACAGGATGACTGAGCATCTCCCGCTGCACCCGATAGATGAAAAAGAGATTGTTGAGCATATAGTCAGGGGATTCCTTATCGGAGGGAAAGTCATAGACCGCGACCTTGCTGCCGGAGCCGTGGCCCTTTTCAGGTCAAACATGTGGTATCTCAACCATTTCATATCCATATGCGACTCCCTGTCGAAAGGGTTCATGAATGAAGGCATCCTGATGGAGGCACTCAGAATAATACTTTCCATACACGAGCCTAGGTTCTTTGCCATCACCAACAACCTCACCGACCACCAGATGAGTCTGCTGAAAGCCATTCTGGACGGTGAGACGCGATTCAGTTCCACCGATGTGATCGAGAAATACGGGCTCAACTCCTCTGCCAATGTACGGAGAGTAAAAGATGCCCTCAAGAAAAAGGAGATAGTCACTTTCAACGAGAAAGACGAGCCGGTCATACTTGACCCGCTCTTCAGATACTGGCTTGAGAAACATTATTTTGAAAGACAATGAAAAAGCGTTTGGCAGTGCTGACAGGAGCCGGAGTCAGCGCAGAAAGCGGGATAAGCACATTCCGTGACAGCAACGGGCTATGGGAAAACTACAATGTCGAGGATGTGGCAAGCATCGACGGATGGTACCGCAACCCGGGCCTGATGCTGGACTTCTACAACCAGAGGAGGGAACAGCTTGCCAAGGTAAAGCCCAATGCTGCACACCTTGACATCGCCGCACTCGAAAAGGACTACGACGTGACCGTCATCACACAGAATGTCGACAATCTGCATGAAAGGGCCGGCAGCACACGCATAATTCATCTCCACGGAGAACTCACGAAAGTCCGGCCGGAGAACTGCTGTAATGAACGTGACGGCTTCTCAGAGAGTTCTGTCTTCGACATCGGCTACGGGGATATCCATCTCGGGGACCTGTCCCCGGACGGGGTGCAGTTGAGGCCGCACATAGTGTGGTTCGGTGAAGCCGTCCCGAAAATAGGGCAGGCAATAGATGCCGTGGAAAAATGCGACCTGCTGCTCATTGTGGGCACTTCGCTCCAGGTCTATCCTGCTGCCGGCCTGTACAGATATGCAGGAACGGACACACCGATATATATCATAGACCCGAAAGATGTCCCGGTACATGACAAACGGATAGTGCACATAAAAGACGTGGCCACTGCAGGTATGAAAAAATTTCTCTGCATTTTGGAAGAAAACAAGGACATTACAGGCAGGGCAAAATAAAATTTTGAAAAAGAAATAATTTGATTTACCTTTGCAGCCGCAAATAAAAAGGAGGTGATACAGCGATGATTATAGTTCCTATCAAGGAGGGCGAGAACATAGAGAAGGCTCTTAAGAAGTTCAAGAGGAAATTCGAGAAGACCGGAGCAATCCGCGAACTCCGTGCAAGAAAGGCATTCGTAAAGCCGTCAGTAAGGAGAAGAGAGGAGATCAAGAAGGCCATCTATGTACAGCACATGCAGCTGATGGACGAGAAATAGTGCGTCCCCTATCATCTTGTCATACTGGATATTCATTCAGAAAAGACAGCATAAGCCAGAGACCGGTTCAGACTTTTGAGCCGGTCTCTTCTTTTTTATCTGTACCCTTGGCGGGGTTTCATTTCAAATATTTGCTAATTTCGCAGAAGCATCATCATTGTTCCATCACATATGACAGAAAAAGAAAAGGCTGCAGCAGGCATGCTGTATGACGCAGGCAATGACCCTGAACTCTTAGCCGAAATGACGGCGGGGGCGACAAAATGCTTTGAACTCAATTCCCTGCCCCCGACAAAGGCGGCCGAAAGGAAAACACTCATCAGGCAACTTCTCGGAAAGACAGGCGAAAACTTCGAGATACGCTCCCCTTTCCAATGCGACTACGGCTACAACATTGAAGTCGGGGAAAATTTCTACATGAACTTCAACTGCGTGATCCTTGACGGGGCCAAAGTCACTTTCGGGGACAATGTATTCGTCGCCCCGGGATGCGGATTCTACACGGCAGGCCATCCGCTTGACGCAGAGACCCGCAACAAGGGACTGGAATATGCCCTGCCGATCAGAGTCGGGAACAATGTATGGATTGGCGGCAATGTCATCGTCCTTCCGGGCGTGAGCATCGGAGACAACTGCGTCATCGGGGCTGGAAGCGTCGTCACCAGAGACATCCCTTCCGGCACAGTCGCCGCCGGCAATCCGTGCCGGGTACTGAAAAAGATTCAGAAACTTTAAAGTCAACAGGATGGATGGATGCAGGGAAATACCTGTGACGGAACAGGTAAGCAAACGAAAGATACAGATAATGGGGATCGTCAATCTGACTGACGATTCCTATTTTGCGCCGAGCAGGTGTCTCGGGACGGACGGAAGATCTGACATGAAAAAAGTGCTCGGAAGGGTCAGCCGTATGCTTGAAGAAGGCGCGGACATAATCGACATCGGGGCATGTTCCACCAGACCTGGCTCGGAACCTGTCGGAGAAGAGGAGGAATGGAGGAGGCTTGAACCGGCACTCAAGGCCATAAAGGACTCGTTCCCGGATGCCGTGATTTCCATAGACACATGGTGGGTATCAGTGGTGGAAAAGGCCGCCGGACTCATCGGGCCTTTCATCGTCAACGACATTTCCGCAGGCGAGGATGACCCGGGGATGCTACCTGCTGTCGGCAGGCTCGGACTTAAATATATCGCAATGCACAAGAGGGGCATCCCGAAGACCATGCAGAGTCTCTGCAATTATAGAGATGTGACCGGTGAAGTCCTGCAGTATTTCAGGGAATTTGCAGAGCGGGCAGACAAGGCAGGCATAAGGGACTGGATTCTGGACCCGGGGTTCGGCTTTGCAAAAGACACCGGGCAGAACTGGCAGCTGCTCCGGGAACTTGATACCCTCAGGACGCTCGGGCATAGGATTCTTGTCGGAGTCTCCAGAAAGAGCATGATATACAGGCTGTTCGGCATCACTCCGGAAGAATCTCTCGCCCAGACGCAGGTTCTGCATTTCGCCGCTCTGGAAAGAGGTGCGGACATCCTCCGCGTGCATGATGTCGCCGAGGCAGCAAGGACAATAGAGGCCTACAGAAGGCTGATGTGAGAGAATGAAATACTCATCAGTAAAAATGTTATTCCAGTATGCCGCCCAGGTGTGAGTAATTCAGCAACTTGATTTCACCGGAGCTGTTTTCTAACGCCCCGGCATAGACGACGGCTTTTCCAAGTACAGGCTCGCCGACCCATCCGGCCATCTGTTTCAAAGACTTCTCAAAATCCGTATGATAGGTCATTGCGGATTTTATTTCTATGCCGTACAGCCCGGTTCCGCTCTTCAATATGAGGTCAACTTCGTTCTGATGTGAATCACGGTAGAAATAGAGATTGCTCTCTCTGCCGAGGTTATATCTTCGTTTCAGAGCCTCCATGACGATGAAATTCTCAAACAATGCACCGCGCATCTTATCCCTTGCAAGCTGACTGGATGACTCGATGCCAAGCAGATGGCAGGCGAGCCCTGTATCCGTAAAGTACAGCTTGGGAGTTTTTGTCAGCCGCTTGCGTGTGTTCCCGAAATATGGGGGCAGCAATGTCACGATATAGGATGCCTGCAGCACGGACAGCCATGCTGTGATGGTATGCGAACTGACACCGATTTCATTGGCCAGTTCCGAGGCTTTGAACAATGAGCCTATGCGTCCCGCGCATAGCCGGACAAATGTATGAAACTGCATCATATCCTTGACCTGAAGCAGGTCGCGTACATCCTTGTCGAGATAAGTCTTGAAATAGGACGGATACAGGAACTTCGGGATATTGCGTCCGGCATAGATTGCCGGATAGAAACCGTCGAACAGCAGGTCATCCAGAGGCTTGCCTTCAACTTTACCGCTGATTTCGGAATACGACAGCGGCAGCAGTTCGAAGACTGCGGTGCGTCCTGCCAGCGACTGCGAGACCTTCCTCAACATGGCAAACTGCGAACTCCCGGAAAGTATGAACCTTCGCTCAGGATGTTCGTCCACTATTCCCTGGATATACGACAGCAGGTTCGGGGCGTTATGAACTTCATCCAAAATCATTCCTTCGGGATGCCTGCTAAGAAAAGCCACCGGATCATTCTCTGCAAAACTTCTGACATCAAGATTCTCCAATGAATAATACGGAAGTTGCCCGAACTCATTCCGGATTAAAGTCGTCTTCCCCGACTGCCGTGGTCCGGTAATAGTGATGACCGAAAAATATCGGGCGGCTTCTTCTATGATTCCTGACAATTCCCTGTGAATATAAGCAGTTTCCATATTATCCGTACAAATTTGAAATGCAACTGCAAAATTACACAAATAATTTATTCGGCCAAATCTTAAACCATTATATCATGCTGTCATTTTTTGACTATCTTTGCCTCCTGAAAAAACACACGGACAATGGACAGTCATTCACTTTTGGCAGTATCTCCGATTGACGGGAGATATGCACGGCAGACAGAAATTCTCAGGAACTATTTCAGCGAATACGCCCTGATCAGGTACAGGGTGCGGGTGGAAATCGAATATTTCATCGCTCTCTGCGAGATACCGCTTCCGCAACTTGCCGATTTTGACCGCAGCAAGTTCGAGGCACTCAGGGACATCTACAGGACAATGACGCCTGAAGATGCGGCCAAGGTGAAGGATATAGAGAAAGTGACCAACCACGACGTCAAGGCCGTCGAATATTTCATCAAGGAAAGATTCAGGGAAATGGACATCATGAAATGGGGGGAATTCGTGCATTTCGGACTCACTTCCCAGGACATCAACAACACATCTGTCCCGCTCTCCCTGAAAGAAGCCGTCCATGAGGCATATCTTCCGCTGATGAAGGAAGTCCTCGGCACCATAAGCGGCATGGCGGAGGAATGGAAGGACATCCCGATGCTTGCCAAGACCCACGGGCAGCCGGCCTCCCCTACCCGCGTCGGGAAGGAGTTCAAGGTATTCCAGGTGAGGATTGAGGAGCAGTTGCGCCAACTGGACATCCTCTCCTATCCTGCAAAGTTCGGAGGAGCCACCGGCAACATGAATGCCCACAAGGTGGCATATCCGGGTATCGACTGGATAGGATTCGGGGACAGGTTCGTGGCATCGCTCGGACTGAAAAGGTCATTCCCGACGACTCAGATAGAGCATTACGACAATCTTGCTGCCATCTTCGACAACATCCGCCGCATCAACACCATACTCATAGATTTCTGCCGTGACATCTGGACCTACATCTCGATGGAATATTTCCATCAGAAAGTCAACAAGAACGAGGTGGGGTCATCAGCGATGCCGCACAAGGTCAATCCTATAGACTTCGAGAATGCGGAGGGCAACCTCGGGATGGCGGATGCGGTCTTCACCCATCTCTCGATGAAGCTTCCTATATCCAGGCTGCAGCGCGACCTTACCGACTCAACGGTACTGAGGAATGTGGGAGTCCCTGTGGCCCACACAATGATTGCCCTGAATTCCCTCAGGAAAGGACTCGGCAAGCTGATTCTCAACAGACCGGCAATAGACGCCGACCTGCAGCGGAACTGGGCTGTGGTCGCAGAAGCACTGCAGACAATCCTCAGGAGAGAGAACTACCCGAATCCATACGAGACCCTCAAGGCCCTGACCCGTACGGGAGAAGCCATCACCCACGAGACCATCGCGGCATTCATCGAGGGACTTGACGTAAATGAAAGCGTCAAGGAGGAAATGAGGGCCATCACTCCGATGACATACACGGGGTTCTGATGAAAAGAGAATTTCCCTATGCAGGACATGCGGATTCTGCCCCGGGAAACGGAATCAGTCCTCAACGATATAGACATCATCGCCCGGCTCGGCAAAATTGAACTGCTCCCGGGCAAATTTCTCGAGCGTGTCCCTGTCTGAAGTCAGCATACGGATACGCTCGTTCATTTCATTTATCTGCCTCTTATAGGCCTTTATCTGCCGCTCCTGCCTTACAATCTCTATTTTTGCACCTATCCAGCGGATGACATTGTTGCCCGGCCAGAACAGCATGACGAGGACAAACACGGCTGTAACGCACACAACGAACTTTGCAAATCCGCCATGCGCCCCATTGAATATTCTTTTCAATCTGCCCATATCTGCATCAAAAACCCTGAAGTATTCCTGTTATTTTCTGCAAAAATAATTAAATTTGAAAGATGTTTGAAAAACCAGATACCAACATTATCAAATTCAATACAATGAAACCTACACTTTTAGTCCTGGCGGCAGGAATGGGCAGCCGCTACGGCGGTCTGAAGCAGATGGACGGACTCGGCCCAAGCGGTGAGACTATCATCGACTATTCGATATATGATGCAGTGCAGGCCGGATTCGGCAAAGTAGTCTATATCGTAAGGGAATATTTCAAGGCCGACTTCGAAAAACTCGTGCAAAAGAAATACAGCCACGTGAAATGTACAGACGGGACTCCGCTCCAGTTCGACTTTGTCACACAGGAACTCGACAAAATCCCTGCAGGCCTGACATATAACCCTCAGAGAGAGAAGCCATGGGGCACAGCACATGCCGTACTCATGGCAAAGGATGTGATCAAAGAGCCTTTTGCAGTCATCAACGGTGACGACTACTACGGGAAGGAATCATTCAAGATACTGGCCGACTGGCTCACAGCACACGAGAACTCTACAGGACATTATTGCATGGTGGGATTTGAACTCGACCACACGCTGTCCGAGTCCGGAGGAGTGTCGAGAGGCATCTGTACAGCCGATGAAAACCACATCCTGACACATGTCGAGGAACACCACAATATCGGGCTGGATGCAGACGGGAACGTCTATGGAGACAACAGCAAGGGGGAAAGGGTACGGCTTGACGGCAAGGCGCTTACCTCCATGAACATGTGGGGATTTACACCCGACTATTTCGAAAAGAGCGGGGAGATATTCAAGACCTTCATCACTGAACACGGGAACGAACTCAAGGCCGAATTTTATATTCCATATGCCATTGACTGCATGATACGCTCATCCCAGGCGCAGACAGTGCTTCTTTCCACACCGTCACACTGGTTCGGAGTGACATTCAAGGAAGACAGGCCAGGAGTTGTCGCCAAATTCCAGGAGTTCGCAGACAAGGGCATCTATCCGACACCTCTCTATTGACAAACAGGCTATATCGACTCAACATACACATGTCAGCATTT
Source organism: Candidatus Cryptobacteroides excrementavium (assembly GCA_017695025.1). Classification (GTDB taxonomy): domain Bacteria; phylum Bacteroidota; class Bacteroidia; order Bacteroidales; family UBA932; genus Cryptobacteroides; species Cryptobacteroides excrementavium. Next base: position 7,987 of record JADILX010000124.1, on the reverse strand, counting down.
TTTCAGAAGACAAGGAAAAGATCATACGACCTGTTTTCAGGATACTCATATTATCTGCCGGGAATCGGGGGCACAATTGTGCTCATACTCCTGCTTCTGGCAGGAAGCCTCATGGGCAGCGCCGTCGTAGCCCTGTTCCAGATGTTTTTCCCGGCAGAAGACGCCACGGCATACGGGGAACTTCTGGCATACCCTGTAATGTTCATTCCTCCGATGGCATATGCATCTTACAAAAGCCGCAGAAATGAACTTTTTGACACCGGATATGCCCTTGACAGCAACAATTTCGGGAGGGCCGGAGGATGGCTTATGGCCATAATGGTCTCTGTCGCCACACTGGCGGCAGGCTTCCTGATGGACCCGGTCAACGCAGTCATGCCGCCTATGCCGGAGTATCTGGAACAACTGCTGAAGGAACTTGTATCAGACTGCCCGGTATGGGTATCCCTGCTGTCCGTATCCGTCATGGCGCCTTTCTTTGAGGAGTGGCTTTGCCGGGGAATGATTCTCCGTGGACTGCTTCACAGGATACGCCCTGTATGGGCCATGGTGATATCGGCACTCTGTTTTGCCCTGATCCATTTCAACCCATGGCAGGGAATCCCCGCCTTTGTGCTCGGAATGCTTTTCGCCTATGTCTACTATAAGACCGGCTCGCTGAAACTGACAATGCTCATGCACTGTGTCAACAACACATTTGCAGTGATTGCAGGACAGATGGACAGCCTGAAAGATGTGGATTTCTATTTCCAGATAATGGAGAAATGGCAGTATGTCTCATTGCTTGCCGCAAGCCTCATAATCATAGTGATTTTCGTGGATATAGTCTGGAAGAACATCCCTATGCAATCCAGGAAAGGCAATATGGACGAGACCAGTGCTGCCGGCATGCTCGGCAACGGGATGGACAACTGACCTGCTGTCACACAGACTCCAGCAGTCTGCCGCACAAGGCCTGTGCTTCTTGCAGGGCCTGTATCTTGCCGACATCGACAAGGTGCAGGCCTTCTGCTTCCTGCCCATATACAGGATATCGTGCAGCGGCTTCAAGATAAAAATCCATTATGGGGAATCTTTCCCCCAGCCCGGGCCGTCCTTGCGCCTCCGCCAAGGCATCAAGACTGTCCATTGCCTTGAATACGCCAGCCGACATGCAATGTATACCGGAAAAGGCCAGCCTGCGGCACGAAGACACATCAAGGTCCGGATATGGAGACCTCACCTCCCCGCTCTTGACATTGGTCCACCCTACAAGACGCATGTCTTCATCAAAAAGAAGATATCTGCTTGTCTCGCGCCTGCTGACCAGCAGTGTAGCCAGGGCATCAGGCCTGCATTGAAGGACAAAACCGCGCAAGTCCACGTCGGACACAATATCGACATTGTGAACAAGAAAAGATCCGGAGTCCTCAAGGAACTGCCGCGCATGTCTTATGCCTCCGCCAGTCTCCCTCAACATGTCCCTCTCGTCAGAGACAGACACCCTGACACCGAAATCTTCCTCAGATGCAAGATATGAGACAATCTTGTCGGCAAAATGATGCACATTTATGACTATGTCATCAAATCCCTGTGAGACAAGTTTAGTCATGACATGATACAGCAGCGGCCTGCCGCAGACAGGCACAAGGGCTTTCGGCAGATTGTCTGTCAGAGGTTTGAGCCGTGTGCCGAGACCGGCGGCAAATACCATCGCTTTCATCTTGCACCTCCTTCACCCATGTCCGCCTGCATGACTTTTCTTCCGGACAGTTCCTTTGACACTCCCTGCTCCCTGTGCTCCAGCCTCACCCTGATGCCATACTTCCGGGACAGGTGTTCTGCGGTACGTTCTGCACAATAGACTGACCGGTGCTGGCCGCCGGTACACCCGAATGCAACCATCATATGCGTAAACCCTCTCTGTATGAAACGTTCTGCATGCGCATCCACAAGGCGGAATACAGAGTCAAGGAAGTCAGGCATCTGGGGCTTGTCGCTGAAAAATGCCTCTACGTCGCTGTCCATGCCTGTTGAGGACCTGTACTGCTCATATTTCCCTGGGTTCGGAAGGGCGCGGCAGTCAAAGACATACCCTCCGCCGTTCCCTGAAGAATCGGCAGGGATGCCCTTTCTATATGAAAAACTGTATACAGACACCTCAAGACCCGAAGACGCCACCTCTATAGACCACCTTTCCGAAGACGGTGCCCCCGAAGACACTTCCGCTATAGGCCGTAAAGAGAACTGCGGCAAGAGCACCATTTCCCCGAGTACACTGACAAGATACCCGTATCCCTCGGGAGGCGCATCAAGAATACTGCGGAGATTGGAGATTGCATACGGGATACTTTCCAGAAAATGCGGTTTGCGCTCGAAATTGCCCCTGAAGCCATATGCCCCGAGCACCTGAAGGGTCCTGAAAAAGACGAAAAGCCTCAGCCGTTCATCAAATTCCTCCCGTCCGGTACGGGCAAAGCCTTTCATATGCTCAAAATATGCATCTACAAGGTCTCTCCTGAAATCTTCCGGATATCCGGCCCTGGCCTGCCAGACAAAAGATGCCACATCATAATGGACAGGCCCCCTGCGGCCTCCCTGAAAGTCTATGAAATACGGAATGCCGTCTTTCAGCATCACGTTCCGCGCCTGGAAATCCCGGTACATGAAAGTATTCCCGTCTTCCTGAAGAAGGGCATCCGCAAGCCTGTCAAAGTCATTTTCGAGTTCGGCTTCATTGAATTCAATACCGGAAGGCTTAAGAAAACAGTATTTGAAATAGTTCAGGTCGGCCATCACAAGCCTGCGGTTGAATGCCGGCTCAGGATAGCAGACATTGAAATCAAGGCCTTCCGCCCCTTTGAACTGGATCTCCGGAAGCATGGAAATTGTCTCGAGCAACAGTTTTTTCTCTTCTGGCGAGTAATGGCCGGAATAACGTCCTGACGACACTGCGTCAAACAGGGAGACAGAGCCGAGGTCCTCCTGAAGATAAAACAGGCCATCCGGGCCGGAAGCATAGACTTCCGGGACATTTATCCCCCTGGCTTTCATATGTCCTGACAAAGCCATGAAAGCGCGGTTTTCCCTTGCATCACGGCCTGACACCCCTATAATGGAATATCCGCCTGAAGAAAGACGGTAATATTTCCTGTTGCTGCCGGAGCCCGAAAGCGGCACGATATTATCCGGGCTGCTGCCCGTATATTCAGCATAAAGTCGCCCTATAGAGGCTTCCGGAGACCTCATAGGCCAGATATCATCAACCATCTGAACGGTATTTTATCCATAAAAAAACAAAATTACGAAATACTTATCTCAAAAAAGAGTACATTTGCACAAATATACCTGCAAACAGCCATGCTTAACATCGCATATTGCTCTGACAAGTACCAGTACACCATGGGAAAGTCTTTCTATGACAGCGGAATGAAGGACAAGACCGCCATTTTCAACATGTTCTACCGGAAAGCCCCTGAAAACAACAACTGGGCAGTTGTCAGCGGCATCGATGAAGTGGTGGAGATGATACAGAACCTCGGCAATATGCCGGCAGAATTTTTTGAAAAGTTTCTCCCGGGAGATGAGTATGCGGAATTCCGGCAGTATCTGTCCACAATGAAATTTACGGGGAATGTCTACGCCATGCGCGAAGGGGAGATTGCGTTCCCGTCCCAGCCGATAATCATTGTCGAAGGCCCGATGATTGAAGCCCAGGTACTCGAGACACCTATGCTCTGCATAATGAACCATCAGATGGCCGTAGCCACAAAGGCATCCAGAGTGTGCAGGGCCACCAACCGCCCTGTCAGCGAATTCGGGTCAAGAAGGGCACATGGGCCATGGGCAGCCACCTACGGGGCAAAGGCGGCAATCATTGCCGGATGCAGCAATACATCCAACATATTGACCGGTGTGATGTACGGCTGCGGCTCGACAGGCACAATGGCCCACAGTTATGTGACCTCTTTCGGATGCTCAGTTGAAGGCGAGTACCATGCATTCGACTCATACATCAAGACCCATATGGGAGAGCCGCTCATCCTGCTCATCGACACATACGACTCGCTCAAATGCGGGATTCTGAATGCCATCAGGGCATACAGGGACAACGGTATCGATGACTCATACCAGGCAGGATACGGGATAAGGCTCGACAGCGGGGATCTTGCCTACCTGTCCTGCGAATGCCGGAAAATACTGGACAGCAACGGATTCGGCAAATGCAGGATTTTCGCCACCAATTCCCTTGATGAATACCTCATATCCGACCTTGAACGTCAGGGGGCCTGCATCGATTCATACGGAGTGGGAGACGCTATTGCCACAAGCAAGGCCAATCCATGTTTCGGCAATGTATACAAACTGGTCCAGATAGACGGCCAGCCAGTCCTCAAACGTTCTGAAGACAAGGCCAAACTTATCAATCCGGGCTTCCAGATAACATACCGTATCACACGCAACGACCCGGAAAAGGGAGAGATATTCAAGGCCGACGTGACCTGCCTGCGCGGGGACGAACTCTCGCAGAAGATAGAAAACGGCGGGACATTCACCATATATGATGAGAACGACAGATACAAGTTCAAGACGTTCGAGGCGGGAGACTACACATACAAGCCTCTCCAGCACAAGGTGATAGGCAACGGGGAACGCTGTGTGCCCGAGCATACGCTCATGGAAAAGAAAGCCTACTACGACAATACGCTGAGGCATTTCAGCCCGAGTGAAAAACGCCTTATCAACCCTCATTATTACAAGGTGGACATATCCAACCCTCTTTACGACCTGAAAATGGACATCATCAACAGGCTCACGAAGGAAATCAACGAATTCAATCTGGAATAATGATGAAAAATTCCGCACTGGTCATCGTAGACATGCTCTACGATTTCATCGACGGCTCACTTGCATGCCTCAATTCAACGGCCGCAGTCAACGAAGCCGCAAAATTCATAGGCACCATGACAGACAGGCCGGAAGAAGATGCCGACGAGATACTCGACACATTCCCGGTACTTTTTGTCTGCGACCGCCATCCTGCCAACCACTCATCATTCAAGGAATACGGAGGGATATGGCCACCGCATTGTGTACAGGGCACCCACGGAAGCGCAATACATGAGATGCTCATGCCTTACGCCCAGGAAGAACTCACATTCCTGAAAGGCTGTGACCCGTCTGCAGAACAGTATTCAGGCTTTGAGGCAAGAAACAGCGCAGGGCAGTCGCTCGGAGATATTCTCTCGCTGCTGGACACAACCGATGTGTATGTATGCGGCATCGCCACCGAATTTTGCGTCCGCTCCACATGCGAAGACCTGAAGAAAGCAGGAATGACAGTACACCTGCTCTCAAAGGCTCTCGCCTATGTCGACAAAGACGGACACCGGAAAGCGCTTGAGGAAATGAAGGGCGAAGGCATAATTGTTGAATGACATTCTCCACCTGACAAGACTGACGATGAAAAGACGATGGGGGCATCGTCTTTTTTTGTGCTGCAACGGCAGAGCGGCACACAGGAATGACAGACATGGACTGCACTTGCCGGCTCACGCAGGCACCATGCACACCGTCTGCCCGCATGCCGTCAGAAAGTCATTATTTTGAAAAATAAGAAATTATCCATACCTTTGCAGGCTCGTATGAAAAACGTGTTATCCAAAATATGGATTCCGACGGTACTTATCGGGATAGCGGCAATCCAGGCTTACGGGACAGGCGCGGGAAAGCCCGGGACTTCTTTCGGATTGGCGCACCTGAGCGACAGCATTCAGGCAGTCGCCGGCACATCACATCCCGACAGCACTATGGCTGACGCCGACACGACTGCATACCAAGACAGTACCCTGACTGACGCCGACACGACTGCATACCAGGACAGCACTATGGCTGACGCCGGCAGTCCGGATATGATACTGCCGGCAGACACCATCCCGCAACTTACAGCAAGGGACACAATCATCGCCCCTGATTCCCTGAGAGACACCGATCCACTAAGATACAGATACTATGTCGAGTTGAAAGACTCCCTCACCCGACTTCATACCAGGGACTCTCTCCGGACTGCCGGCGACTCGCTCGAACTCCACAGGCTCGACTCCCTTGTATTCAAGGACTCATCAGAAACCGCCTACAGGGATTCGATTGCATGGTTCAACTCACTTTCAAGAAGGGAAAGGAAAAAATATCTTGCGGAACTCGCCCTGCCGGGACTCATGGCACGTGCAGACAGCATTCTCAATGCAAAAGACAGCATCAGGGCACACAGGGACAGTGTCATAGCGGCGACCCCGAGGATTCTCGAGACATATGCCGTCCCGGATTCGATGCAGTACAAGAGACTGATAACGTGGACACATGACAGATATTTCAACAACATCACCCTTCATCCGCAGGACACGACATACAATTACCATTTCAACGACTACCCGTTCTTCCAGACGGATGTCAATGCCACGTATCTCGGAGTCATAGGCTCCCCTGCACAGACCTACAATTTCTTCAGGAGGGAGGATGAGGAAAATGCCATATTCTACACCCCGTACAGGATGTACAATTATTCTCCGGAAAACCTCCCGATGTTCAACACCAAGACCCCGTACACGGAACTCGCTTACTGGGGTACCCTGTTCGCCAATTCGGAGAAAGAGGAGACGAACATCAAGATACTCACGACACAGAACATCCTTCCGGAACTCAATCTTACCCTTGAATACCACAGATTCGGCTCCAACGGTATGCTGCAGGGTGAAGATACCGACAACAGGACTTTCGTCGCATCTACCAACTACCTCGGGAAAAGGTACCTGATGCATGCCGGATATATCTTCAACCGGATTGAAAAGAGCGAGAACGGAGGTATCGTGGACAACCTGTGGATACGTGACACCACTGTCGATGCAAGGGAAATCGATGTGCACCTCACCGATGCATTCAACAGGATAAAGAAAAACACGGTCTTCCTGGACCAGTCCTACAGATTTCCGTTCGAATTCATATATAATATAGGGAAAGGGAAACGGAAGGCAAGAAAGGCAGAGGAGGCAAGGCGCGACAGCATACTTGCCAGCGGAGACAGTCTGGCTATCGCGGAACTCTACAGGCTCGAAGCCGAAGAAGCCCGGGAAAAGGGGATGAAAGCCGACTCGATAGACAACTCGATAACCACGGCCTTCCTCGGACACAGTTCCGAATATTCCGTATTCACAAAATACTACACTGACGAGATAGGGGCCAATGATGAAAACGGGAGGAACTTCTACAACAACAAGTTCTACCTCAACCCGACATCATCGGCAGACTCCATGCGCGTCATGAAATTCGAGAACAGGGTGTACATGAGGCTGCAGCCATGGTCAAGCGATGCCATAGTATCAAAACTCGATGTCGGACTCGGGGACAAACTGCTCAATTACTATGACGTCACCAGGACAAACGGCTATCTCTCCAAGGGCAGGAATATAGTCCGCAACTCCCTGTATCTATATGCCGGAGTCCAGGGGAAATACAAGAAATATCTGGACTGGGACGCCACCGGAAGATACACGTTCCTCGGGGATGAAATCAATGACTTCGGGGTCAATGCCAATGTGTCGCTGCACCTGTTCCCGTTCAGGAAAGACAAGAACAGCCCCCTGTCAATCACAGGTCATTTTGAGACATCGCTCAAGGAACCGGACTGGTATCAGGAGCATTTCCACTCCAACCACCACTGGTGGGACAGCGACTTCGGGAAAATATCCATGACAAAAGTAGAGGCCGGGGTAGACATCCCGCACTGGAAATTCAATGCAGGATTCGGCTATTCGCTTTTGAGCAACAACATATATTATGACAATTATGGCATAGCACGGCAGAACGGCACTCCGATGAGCGTGATGTCCCTCTATGTCATGAAAAATTTCAGGCTCTGGAAATTCCACTTTGACAATATGGCATTGCTCCAGATGTCCTCCAACGAGGATGTCATGCCATTGCCGGCATTGGCACTCAATTTGAGATACTA
>JADILX010000123.1 GCA_017695025.1 Candidatus Cryptobacteroides excrementavium | reverse complement strand
CTTATTCTCCTTTAGTTGTTATGTTTCTTGAAAGGCAGACCGAATTCGCGGAGAAGGGCGTGAGCCTCTTCATCTGTCTTCGCTGTCGTTACGAACGTGATCTCCATTCCGAGGATCTTGTTGATCTTGTCGATGTCAATCTCAGGGAATATGATCTGTTCCTTGATGCCAAGGGTATAGTTGCCCCTTCCGTCCATCTTCTCAGAGATACCGTTGAAGTCCCTGATACGCGGGAGAGAGATGCGGATGAGCCTCTCGAGAAACTCGTACATCTTTGTGGCACGGAGAGTGACTTTCACTCCGATAGGCATGCCCTTACGGAGTTTGAAGTTGGAGATATCCTTCCTTGAATGAGTTGCCACAGCCTTCTGTCCGGCGATTGCCGTAAGTTCCTGCTGTGCAATCTCAACAAGCTTCTTGTCGCCAGTTGCATCTCCGATACCCTGATTGATGGTGATTTTCACCAGCTTAGGCACCTGCATTACTGTTGTATATGAAAACTCTTTCATGAGTTTCGGGACAATCTCGTCCTTATAGACTTTCTTAAGAGTCGGGACATATCCCGCAGGCACGGCAGCAGTCACAGCTGCCTCGGCTGTATTCTTCTTAGTCTTTGCCATTATTTGATCTCCTCTCCAGATTTTTTAGCATAGCGGATCTTCTTACCGTCCACGAACTTGTGTCCCACTTTTGTAGGGCCGCCCTTTACAGGGTCCACAAGCTGAAGATTGGATACGTGGACAGGAGCCTCCTGTTTAATAATGCCACCCTGCGGATGCTTAGGGTTCGGTTTTGTATGCTTGCTGACCATATTGACACCTTCAACTATGGCACGATCCTTATCAGTGATCATTTCAAGCACCCTGCCGGTCTTTCCTTTGTCATTTCCGGCATTCACATATACGGTGTCACCTTTTTTGATATGGAATTTTTTCATGATTCTTTCTTTTAGAGGACCTCCGGTGCCAATGAAACGATTTTCATGTAGTTCTCACGCAACTCCCTTGCAACAGGCCCGAAAATACGGGTGCCGCGGATCTCGCCCTGATTGTTGAGAAGGACACAGGCATTGTCATCAAAACGGATATAGGAACCGTCCGCCCTGCGGATCTCTTTCTTTGTGCGCACTACCACAGCCTTAGATACCGAGCCTTTCTTGGCGTCACCGCCAGGAATAGCGCTCTTGACTGCAACGACTATCTTGTCGCCCACTCTTGCATAACGGCGGCGGGTACCCCCGAGGACACGGATACAAAGAACCTCCTTTGCACCGCTGTTGTCTGCCACCTGTAAACGTGTTTCCTGCTGTATCATTGCTATTTAACTTTTTCTACGATTTCTACTAATCTCCATCTCTTTGTCTTGCTCAAAGGACGGGTCTCCATGATACGTACTGTATCGCCCTCGCTGCACTCGTTCTTCTCGTCATGTGCAACGAACTTGGTGGTCTTCTTCACGAACTTGCCGTAGACCGGATGCTTTTCCATTCTTGCTACAGCCACAACAACAGACTTGTCCATCTTGTTGCTGACTACCACTCCAACTCTTTCCTTACGAAGATTTCTTTCCATCAGACTCAAAATTTAGTTCTGTTTCTCTTTTTCGGCAAGGATAGTCATCATGCGGGCGATGTCCTTCCTTGATTTCCTGATCTTGGACGTATCCTCTAATGGAGAGATAGCGTGGTTGATCTTCATCGTGTCAAGAGCAGCCTTCTCGGCCTCGATACGGTCGCGCAGGTCGCTGACTGACATTTCGCGTATTTCAGATGCTTTCATTTTCCGTCTCCATTAAATTATTCAACATAATCTCTGCGGACCACGAACTTGGTGGTAACAGGAAGTTTCTGTGCGCCAAGACGCAAAGCCTCTTTTGCAACCTCCATTGGAACGCCTTCAGCCTCGATGAGGATACGGCCCGGAGTTACAGGGCATACAAAGCCCTCAGGATTACCTTTACCTTTACCCATACGCACTTCAGCAGGCTTCTTGGTGTAAGGCTTGTCCGGGAATATTCTGATCCAGATTTTTCCCTCACGCTTCATATAGCGCACTACAGCCTGACGGGCAGCCTCAATCTGGCGTCCTGTAAGCCAACAGTTCTCCAGAGTCTTGATGCCGAAAGAGCCGAACGCAAGCTGGTTGCCTCTCTGGGCAAGACCTTTCATGCGGCCTTTTTGCTGCCTTCTAAACTTTGTTTTCTTCGGTTGTAACATCGTTCTATTGCTTTAAAAATATTTCCCCGCTTATTAACTGATTGATTCACAGTGGATTAAACACACTTATCCTCAATAAAGGGACTGCAAAGATAGTAAAAAATCCTTAAATCCAAACAAAAATCAAGAAATTTCTAAATATTTTCGACCGGAAAATATTACTGCTAAAAACCGGTTTATCACCGGATTACAAACATTGGTCAAAAATATTTCAGCCGGTTTTCGACCGGCGGCTTCTGCGTAATCTGGCCTGACGGCCACATACACTGTTCACGCCCAGGCACAGCAAAAATCACATCTTGATTCATTACTCGGTCATGTCGGCATAGCAAATAGATTTGCTCTGCTCTCGGCTTCTGCGTATATTTGCAACGGCGGCAGGGAGACCACGGACGCCTGAAGACGAAGAGATGACAAGACTGCTTATCCATATCACATGCCCCATACTGTTATTCTGTCTCTGCACTGCCGCGGGGGCCGGCAGCCTGTCATCATATCAGGACAATGGCCAGCCGGCACGCTACATGCAATATATCATAGACGGGAAGGACACCATCTATATAGATGACCTGCCGGCAGCAAGGGTCTACGAGAAACTGCCACGGCAGAAAGGCCGCGAATGGAGAAAATACTACAGGCTCGTGCATAATTTCAGCAAGGTATATCCATATGCCCTTGTAGCACGGGAACTCGTCGCAGAAGTCGACAGCACAATAGCGGCAGACGGACTGAAAAGAGGGAAAAGGGACAGATACATCAATGAGATGCAGAAAGAACTTTTCAACGTGTTTGAAAAGCCTCTGAAAAACCTGACAATATCACAGGGGGCAATGCTGATGCGGCTGATAGACCGGGAAGTCGGGAAATCCTCTTATAATATCATAAAGGACTACAAGAACGGGATGGCCGCCGGCTTCTGGCAAGGGGTGGCAAAACTGTTCGGAAGCGACCTGAAAAAACCTTACGACCCTGACGGGGAAGACAGGCCGGTAGAAGAGCTCGTCGAGAAATGGGAAAACGGGGAGTTTGAGGGGCTGTATTACTCGCTCTTCTGGAAATTGCCTCCGGAAATCGAGATGCCGTCAAAATACAGATAGGGGGACGAGTCCATCCAGTCCTTCAGAATATACATTTCCGCACCGGAAGTCAGCGTCATATGCAGCCCAGAATGATAGTGCCCGAACACGAAACAATCCACATGATGCTTCCTGGAATATTCTTCGGCAAAGACCGTCAGCGGCTCGGAAGCCCCGCGATAGACATATTCCTGATGTCTGGCAAGCCTGTTATGCCTGGACCATGCATTACCGATGCGGAATGCAATCCACGGATGCAGCAGGCTGAACATCCGCTGCAGCAACGTGCTGTGAAAGACAGCCCTCAGGAACCTGTAGCCGGAAGGGACGGGGCCAAGGCCATCCCCATGCCCGAGGCAGAAATTTTTCCCGGCGATGGTGACAAGCGCAGGCTGGACAAGCCTTTTCATCCCGAGTTCCTCGAAATAGCGATATGTCCAGACATCATGGTTTCCCTGAAAAAAGAACACTTTCACACCGGCATCCATCAGGTCAAGCAACGCGGAGAAAACCCGCACATAGCCCTTGGGAACCACATCACGGTATTCATACCAGAAATCCCACACGTCCCCGAGCAGATACAGCGCATCCGTCTCTTCTGCCGGCAACGAGCGCAGGAACGACACAAAACGCGCCTCCCGGTCCGAAGGGTCCTTGACATCCAGGCCGAGATGCACATCCGCTACAAAATATGTCAGGGTACGTTGTTTCCCCATGAGTCTCCTAT
>JADILX010000122.1 GCA_017695025.1 Candidatus Cryptobacteroides excrementavium | reverse complement strand
AGGTTATGGAGTGCTTTGTTCCATCAAGTCCGGGCTTGAAGGGAACAAAGAGTTTGCCCGGGCATATCTGTGGAAGTATCCTTATGCGCTGCCGGCCGCACAGGTGAGGTTCGCATTGGCTGTGAGCCTTTTTGATGCAGAAGAGTATGCAGCGGCATCTGCGGAGTTCTCTCTCGTGCCGCAGTCGTCCCTGCGCCGCAGCCAGCGTCCTGAATACCTGTTCAAGCGGGCATACAGTGATTTCGAGACAGGAAATTATGAGCAGGCATCCCGTAATTTCAGGCTGCTTGACAGATTCCCGTCTTCGGACTATGCGGCAGCGGCCAGATATATGCTCGGCTATATCAGTTATGAGGAAGGCAGGTTCAGCGAAGCCCTGCAGTGGTTCCGGCAGTCGTCAAAAGACAGCAGATTTGCGTCCATGTCGAGATATTATGAGGCTGAATGCCGTTTCATGCTCAAGGAATACCGCTGGATGACAGATTCGGGGCCTGCTTTGCTGGAGTCTGTACCTCAGGAGTGCCGAGACAAGTTGAGGCGTATGATATCTGAGTCATATCTTGTTCTTGGCGATGCGGGCGAGGCAATGCATTACTATGGAGACAATGCGAGTGCGTCTGTCCCGAAATCCAGGGCAGACTATTTCTATGCAGGCTCGGTGCTTTATGCCGTTGAGGATTATCAGGGGGCGGTGGACAATTTCTCCCTGATGGAGTCCCGTACCGACTCGATAGGCCAGGCGGCAAACTATAAACTTGGCTACAGTTATATCCGCATCAGGAACAAGGTCGCGGCACTGGATGCTTTCAAGGCTGCCTCAGCGGTGGATTATGATGCCGCGATAGCGGAGGATGCCTTCTACAATTATGCAAAACTGTCGTTCGATCTGAACAATGATGTCTCCGTGTTTGAAAAGTATCTTGAAAAATATCCGGATACCGGTAAAAAGGAGATGATATACAGTTATATCGCTGTTGCCGCCCTGATGGCCCATGATTATGAAGGGGCCATCGATGCATATTCCAATATCGATGTGCTGGATGAGGGCATGAAGAGCAACTATATGAAGGCCAATTATCTGCGGGCGGCCGAACTTGTCTCCAACGGTTCTTTCAGGGCTGCTGTGCCATGTCTGAAGGCCGCTGTATATTATTCTGACAGGAGAGACATGTTCAGCCAGATGTCGAGATATTGGCTTGCAGAGTCGTATTACCGGGACGACAGGTTCAGTGATGCTCTGGGGGAGTATACCGCGCTTTACAATGTTTCAGCTCTCTACGGGATGGAGGAATCACGTCTTCTTCCCTATGATATCGCCTATTGCCATTTCAAGATGGAGGACTATACCTCGGCAGCAAGGTGGTACAGGGAATATCTTTCCGGGGATGACCCGGCACAGCGCAAGGATGCCCTCCTCAGATATGCCGACTGCCTCTTTATGCAGAGGGACTATCAGGGCGCTTCTTCCGCTTACGGTGAAGTCCTTTCCGGCTATTTCGATATAAACGACATATATCCTTATTATCAGGCCGCGATATCTTCCGGCCTTTCCGGGGACAGCGGGAAGAAGATATCCCTCCTGAAAAATGTCATTAATGCCGATGCTGCATCTGCCTTTTATCCGGAGGCGCTTTTTGAACTCGGCCGCTCTTATGTTTCTGACGGCAATGAAGCCCAGGCTGCCGTCTGCTATAAAAAACTTATAAAGGATGTGAAAGACAGTACGTTTGTCGCACGTTCACTGATTGAACTCGGCATGATTTCCCGCAATATGTCAAGATATGATGAGGCTGCCGGCTATTATAAGACAGTGGTTGAAAAAATGCCGTATTCCGGCTATGCTGACGATGCCCTTCTGGCGATAGAGTCCATATACCGGTCGCAGAATGAGCCGCAGAAATATCTTGACTATATAGAGCAGATAGGGAAGGCGTCACTGAAGTCTGCCGACGAGAGGGAGATGATGATATTCAGTGCGGCAGAGCAGATATATCTTTCTGAAAATTATCAGAGGGCGCTTGCTTCCCTCCAGTCCTATATCGACACTTATCCCCAGGGTGCGCAGGTCCCTAAGGCATGGTTCTATATGGCAGAATGCTACAAGAATCTCGGGAAGCCCGACCAGGCCTGCGACTGCTATGTGAAAGTGATGGACTCGCAGGATGCCGCCTATACTGAACTGGCATGCCTCAACTTCGCTTCTCTTGCATATTCCCTGTACCGTTATGATGATGCCTACAGGGCATATGTCTCTCTTCTGGAAATGGCCGGTATCGAGAACAACCGTCATGCCGCCAGAGTCGGGATGATGCGTTCGGCTTTCCGTGCCCGCCGCTATGAAGATGCAGCAGTCTGCGCAAAGAATGTCTTGGAAGACAGCAGGACGGATTCTGATGTCAGCCGTGAGGCGGAGTATGTGCTTGCAAAATCCTGTCTTGCCACAAGCCGCAGGGACGAGGCATATGAGATATTCAGCCGGCTTTCGGCATGGCCATCCACTCCTGAAGGGGCAGAGGCCACATATCTTCTCATCCTTGACAGTTATGACAGGGGTGACTTTGATGATGTAGAGACCAGGGTATATTCGTTTTCTGACCTTGCATCAGGACAGACATACTGGCTTGCGAAGGCCTTTGTCACCCTTGGGGATTCATTTGTCGAAAGAGGGGAGTATGAACAGGCGATGGCCACTTTCAACAGCATTTTGGAAGGGTATGAGCCGTCATCTGACGATGATGTCATAGACGGGGTGAGGATGCGGATAGATAAACTCGTGGAAATCATGGGGCAGGTTTCATCCACTGAAAACTGATGGTATGGTGATGTTCAGGACAAAATTATGTGCAGCATGTGCTGCGGCAGCCGTATTTTTCAATCTTAATGATGTATACGGACAGAAAATCGATCCTGTTGTCGAGGTGACAAGAGATTACGAGGGCAGGCTGATGGTTGTGCACAAGCCTCTGCAGACTATGCCTGTGGCTGACAGTCTCCAGCATTTCGACCTTGAGTTCGAATATTCTGTCAATGATTCTCCGTATAAAGGGACATTTGAGTTCAATCCGCTGCTGCTCAATATCGTGCCCGGGCCGTCAGAAAATGACGGCAGAGTGTTCCGGTTGAGGGCTGGGGCCGGATATGCCCTCCAGCCGCAACTTGATTTCGTATGGTCGCCACGGTTTGACGGCAGCAGGTTCAGGATGAGCCTTTACGGGACTCATGGCTCGTATATCGGCAGATACCGCGGTATCGGTTCTTGGGCAGATGGCGGACGGACAGTCCTTGATGCGGGGAGTAAGGGAAACCGCCAGAGTCTCTATGAGGGACACGGTTATTCCGGGTATGACATGGAAACGAAGGCCGGCATCAGCGGGGCTGCCGGATGGGAAGGCGGTGAATTTACGTTTGATGTGGGGTATCTTGGAATAGCGATGAAAGATACTTCTCTTGTCAGGCATTATGACGCCCTCGATGTAAGGCTCAGGGCCCGTTCTGACGGGGGGCCGGACCGTCTTTTCTTCTATGATGCTGCTGTCGGATACCGGTATGGCAATGACAACATGTCGTTCCCTGCCGCCCGCCGCTCATTCCTCACTGAGCATCTGTTCAGCCTTGACGCATCCCTCGGCCCTGTCTTCTCCGAATCATCAAGGGCATTGCTTGACATCGGCTTCAATTTTGCGGACTATGCCGGGCTTTCCGGTGAGTATGCCGGAGACTTCTCCGTGACTCCGAGATATGTCTTCAGAAAGGGACGGTGGAGTCTGGACCTCGGGGTGAAATTTGCGGTTACCATGCATAATACTCCTTCCGGAGGCATGTATGACATCTCAAAGGGACAGTTTGTATATCCTGATGTCAGGATCGGGTTTGCTGCAGTCAGGGAATATCTGGACATATATCTTCTGGCCACCGGAGGCGACAGGGTTTCGTCCTGGTCAGGATTTCTCGCATCTGACAGGTTCTATAATCCGGCTGCATCCTCATCATATCCACTTGGGAATACTGTGGAGCGCGTATCTGTCTTTCTCGGTCTTGACGGCAACATCGCTTCCCGGCTCGGATATGACTTCAGGGCAGGATATGTCAATTATGCAAGCGCCTTCCTTGACGGGGTGTCTTTTGCCGGCAACCAGCCTCAATACGCTCCGGGATTTGCTGCATGCCAGATGTTCAGGGCAGACCTGAAACTCGTGTGGAAGTCAGATGCCGTATCGGCCGGTGCAGACCTGTCATGCCGTATTACTGATATCCTGTCGCATTCTTCAGGCCTTTTCGGGCCCGCTGCCTTTGCGGGAAGACTCCATGCGACATATAACTGGCGGGGAAGGATCTACGCCGGGGCAGACTGCCGGCTGTCGACATCACGGAACTCTGTTGTCAGGATGGAACCGGCTGACATCGATGTCCGGATTCCTGGATATGCCGACCTGGGCGTAAATGCCGGATACAGGTTCAGCAGGAGTTTTTCCGTATGGGCAAGGGCAGGCAACCTCCTTAACATGACGGTGCAGGATGTCCCTCTGCATGCCAGGCCTGGCATAAATTTTACGGCCGGAATATGCTTGGAATTGTAGGAAAATTGCTAAATTTGTCCGTTTAAATTATTACAAGTGGAAATGAGCGAGAACGAAGTGAACACAAGTGCGGATAACCAGTATTCCGCGAGCAGTATCCAGGTGCTGGAGGGTCTCGAGGCTGTAAGAAAGAGGCCTTCGATGTATATTGGGGACATAGGGGAGAGAGGTCTGCACCATCTTGTGTATGAGGTGGTGGACAACAGTATAGATGAAGCCCTTGCCGGATACTGTACTCACATCGAAGTCTGTATCAATGAGGACAATTCGATAACTGTTTCGGACAATGGCCGCGGTATCCCGACAGGGATGCATGAAAAGGAGCACCGCTCCGCCCTCGAGGTTGTGCTTACCGTGCTCCATGCCGGAGGAAAGTTCAGCAAGGACAGTTATAAGGTCTCAGGAGGTCTGCATGGTGTCGGTGTATCATGCGTGAATGCATTGTCTGACTATCTCAGGGCCGAAGTCCACAGGGAAGGCAAGGTTTTCGTCCAGGAATATTCAAAAGGGAAGCCTCTTGCCGATGTCAAGGTTACCGGCGAGGCCTCAGATACGGGAACTATCATCACATTCCATCCGGACAGTGAAATATTCACGGTATCCACCGTGTACAAATACAATATTCTTGCAGACCGTCTGAGGGAACTTGCTTTTCTGAATAAAGGCATAAGCCTCACTCTCACAGACAAGAGGGAGAAGGTCACTGTCTCTGACGGGGACGCTCCCCAGCAGCAGACATGGAAGTCCGAGGTCTTCTATTCAAAAGAGGGGCTCAAGGAGTTTGTCCAGTATCTGGATGCGGATTCTACCGTTGAAAAACTCATTCCGGAGCCGATCTGTCTCGAGACGGACAAAGTGATACCGATAGAGATCGCTCTCCAGTACAACACCGGCTACCGCGAGAAGATCCAGTCATACGTCAACAACATCAATACAATAGAAGGCGGAACACATCTTCAGGGCTTCAAGATGGGGCTGTCAAGGACACTGAAGGACTATGCAATCAAAAACAACCTTCTTTCCAAACTCAAGGTGGATCTTGCCCCTGAGGACTACCGGGAGGGGCTTACCGCCGTCATTTCAGTAAAGGTGGCAGAACCGCAGTTCGAAGGGCAGACCAAGACGAAACTCGGCAACCAGGAAGTCGTCTCCGCAGTCTCTCAGGCTACAGCCAATGCTCTTGAAGCATATCTTGAGGAGAATCCGCGCGAGGCAAAGTCCATCATCGACAAGGTGATACTTGCGGCAACAGCAAGACAGGCCGCCAGAAAAGCCCGGGAGATGGTGCAGCGCAAGACAGTAATGTCAGGTGCAGGCATGCCGGGAAAACTTGCCGACTGCTCTGAACGTGATCCTGAGAAATGCGAGATTTTCCTCGTGGAGGGAGACTCTGCAGGCGGTACTGCAAAGCAGGGCCGTGACCGTACTACCCAGGCTATTCTCCCTTTGAGGGGAAAGATTCTCAATGTTGAGAAGGCGATGGACCACAGGGTCTTCGAGAGCGAGGAGATCAGGAACATATATACCGCCCTCGGAGTCACCGTGGGTACCGAGGAGGACAGCAAGGCCCTCAATCTTTCGAAATTGCGCTATCACAAGGTAATCATCATGACGGATGCCGATGTGGACGGAAGCCATATTGCCACCCTGATCCTTACCTTCTTCTTCCGCTATATGTTTGATCTCATAAGCAGCGGATATGTCTACCTCGCCACTCCTCCTCTCTATCTTGTCAAGAAAGGCAAGGAAGAGGTCTACTGCTGGACAGAGGAGCAGCGTAAGGAAGCGACCGCAAGACTCGGGAAAGGCTCGGACAAGGGAGTCACCGTGCAGAGATACAAAGGTCTCGGAGAGATGAGCGATACACAGTTGTGGGACACTACGATGGATCCTTCCAAGAGGCTTCTGCGCCAGATAACGATTGAAAATGCAGCAGAGGCAGAGCGTACGTTCTCGATGCTGATGGGCGATGACGTCCCTCCAAGAAGGGCGTTTATCGAGGAGAATGCGCATTATGCCAATATCGATGCCTGATATATCAAAATGGAAATGTACTAAAATTTAAAAAGTTATGGATATTTTTGACAGAATTGCGAAAGACTCCGGCGGCCCGCTCGGACAGTATAGACAGAAGGCTTTCGGATACTATATGTACCCGAAACTTGAAGGGGAACTCGGCCCGCACATGGTCTTCAACGGAAAGCCTGTGCTCTGCTGGAGCCTGAACAATTATCTCGGCCTTGCCAATCATCCTGAAATCAGGAAAACGGATGCAGAGGCCGCAGCCAGATGGGGACTTGCCTATCCTATGGGAAGCCGCATGATGTCCGGCCATACATCGCTCCACGAGAAATTCGAAAGGGAACTTGCCGATTTCGAGAAAAAGGAGGATGCTTTCCTCTTCAATTTCGGCTATCAGGGCATAGTGTCTACTATCGATGCACTGATGGACAGGCATGACGTCATAGTGTATGATTCAGAGGCGCATGCATGCCTTATCGATGGCGCCCGTCTTCACATGGGCAAGAGAATGGCATACCGCCACAATGACTATGAAAGTTGTGAGACAACCCTCAAGAGGGCTACCAAACTCTGCGAGGAGACAGGCGGCGGCATACTTCTCATAACGGAAGGTGTATACGGAATGACAGGGGCCCTCGGCTTCCTTGACAAGATCGTTGAACTGAAGAAAAAATACAAGTTCAGGATACTTATCGATGACGCCCATGGTTTCGGTGTCATGGGCCCTCACGGCCGCGGTACTTCCGAGCATTTCGGCGTGATGGATGAAGTGGACCTCTATATCGGAGCCTATGCCAAGTCTATGGCCTCGATAGGCGGTTTTGTTGCCGGACCTAAGGTCATCATTGACTATCTCAGATACAATCTCCGTTCGCAGATATATGCCAAGTCTCTGCCTATGGCTTTTGTAGAGGCAGGGCTGAAGAGACTTGAAATCATAAGGAGTGCCGAGGGTGATGAGCTCCGCAAGAAACTCTTCACTGTTACACGTGCGCTCCAGAAAGGTTTCCGCAATATGGGTCTGGATATCGGCCCGGCAGAGGCCTGTGTGACACCGGTAGCCGTAAAAGGCGGTGTGGTGGAGGCTACGAACATAGCCAAAGACCTGCGTGAGAATTACGGTATCTTCTGCTCTATAGTAGTGTATCCGGTGATTCCGAAGGGAATGATTATCTTCCGTATCATCCCGACTGCCGCCCATTCGATGGAGGATGTCGACTATACTCTCAAGACTTTTGCCGAAGTGGTGGCAAAACTCAAAAGAGGAGAGTATGAGGGTGACGAGATCCCTGATATGGCAATCCGCGGCTGATTTCCGCCCGTATTCAGGAGTGCCGTTACAACGGCACGCAGACACATCGAGAAATGAAAGGTACTTATTTTAAAGATAAAGTGATCATCATGACAGGAGCCAGCTCAGGAATTGGGTTGGCTTCTGCCAAATTATTTGCATCCTTCGGTGCAAGGCTTTCCCTTGCCGCAAGATCTGAAGACAAACTCAATGCCCTTGCCTCTGAGATAAAGTCGGCCTACGGGACAGAGACGCTCTGTGTCAAGACTGATGTCTCGAAAGAGGATGACTGCAGAAACCTTATAATGCGTACTGTGGAAAAGTTCGGCCGTATCGACATACTTGTGAACAATGCCGGTGTATCGATGAGGGCGCTTTTCCGAGACCTCGACCTGTCCGTCATCAGGACATTGATGGATGTAAATTTCTGGGGTACGGTATACTGTACCAAATTTGCCCTTCCGTATCTTCTTGAATCCAGAGGGTCTGTCGTCGGGGTAATCTCGATAGCAGGATTTGCCGGGCTACCAGGGAGAACGGGCTACTCGTCTTCAAAATATGCGATAAGAGGATTTCTCGATACACTGAGGATCGAGCACCTGTACGACGGTCTGCATGTCATGATTTTCGCCCCTGGATTTACTGCATCCAATGTACGGAATGCTGCGCTTACGGCTGACGGAAGCCGTCAGGGTGAGACACCGAGGGACGAGGGGAAGATGATGACCGCCGAAGAATGCGCCCGTCATCTTGCACGGGGCCTGCAGAAAAGGAAGTCGGAGATGATACTGACTCCGATCGGAAAACTTACCGTATTTATGCATAATATCCTGCCGAGACTCACTGACAGGCTTGAATTCAGTTATATGGCGAAAGAACCCGGAAGCCCGTTCCATAAATGAGAATGAGATGAGTGCTACTACCAGCCGATATATGCCGGGACTTGCCTCGGGAGTGTATCTGTATGCGGAC
>JADILX010000121.1 GCA_017695025.1 Candidatus Cryptobacteroides excrementavium | reverse complement strand
GGGATTTAAAGCCCCATTTCTTTTTTCAGTTTCTGAACCAGTCCTTTCCCGATTTCCTTACTTCCGTGGTAGGGAACTGCGACCTTTTTGCCGTTCTTTTCATAAATTATGTGGCTTCCGGCTTGCCTGACTTCGTTCCATCCGTTCAGTTGGACTAGTCTGTGGAACTCACTTGATTTCACTCTCTGTTCTGATTTGTTTGACGACGCAAATATAGGAATATTTTCCATCATTTCTAAATATAAATAGAATATTTTCCATTATTTTGTGACCTTTGTTTCAATATGGGGCCATTCCTTCGGGAGATTCTCGAAGTCGTCATGCAAAACAGTTCCTTCCCCGCGCTGATCTTCGCATTGATGCGGTCGACAAGCGTTTGTATTCCCATACATGAAATACAACTTCCATTTCATTGTCCCATCATAATATTTCAATATATTTGGACGTATTCTCCGGAGTATTTTAAATGAGAATCACGAGAACCCGGTTATTTTTGAATGATGTTGTAGATACTAAATTGAACCTGTCCCGAATTACAGGATGTATATGCGTACGTTGTACGTTGTTTCGACGGATTTGATGAATTTGAGAGAATGAGCGCAACAATAAAAAAGATTCTTACGATTGTCTTGGCATTATTTTCCGTATCAATCTATGCCAGGACAACATCTGATGCCATTATATATGAGCCTGTCAAAGTCAAGGCGTTCGTCCTTGACTCCAAGACTGCAGAGCCCATACCGTACGCATCAGTATATCTCATCCCGAAAGGGGACACGACAGTCACCGACTTCACCATTTCCGACGCCAACGGAAAAGCCGTCATGGACAATGTGACGCCAGGACAATACGAACTGAATGCCGAACATATAGGCTACTTCACATTCAAGAAGGTGTTTGAGATCTCATCCGCTCCCGGCTGGGACCTAGACCTCGGCACCATAGGACTGGAAGAAAACATGGAGCAGATAGATGCGGCATCTATCACGGTGGCAGGTCATCCGATCATGATACAGAACGACACGATCTATTACAGCGCATCATCATATACAGTAGGCGAGAATGCCATGCTTGAAGATCTTCTCAAGAAGATGCCTGGAATGACGGTGGAAAGTGACGGCAGTGTCTCCGTAAATGGAGAAAAAGTCAGCAGAATCACAGTCGGAGGCAGGACATTCTTCTTCGATGACCCGTCCGTGGCCCTGAAAAACATGCCTGCCAAGATTGTGGAGCGGATCAAAGTCTCCAAGCAGGAAAGCAAGGAAGAACAGATGCTGGGCATAAGCACCGGAATCGGCAAGGAAACCGTAATGGATGTGGAAATCAAAGAGGAGTACAAGAAGGGCTGGTTCGGCAATGCCAGACTCGGAGGTGGAGCCATACTGACAGGAAAGAATGACAATCCGCTCACAGAAGATAACAAAGGTCTCTATGAAGGCAATGCAATGCTGTCCGGCTATGGGGAGAAAGACCAGGTTGTTCTGATAGCCAACGCCTTCAATGACGCAAAAGGAAGTTCGGGCCAGGCATCATCTGCAATACCTGAAGATGACTTCACCGGACTTGAAGGCATATTGACAGCAGTACAGGCCGGCGCCAATTACAATACGGGTCGCATAAACCATTTCGAGACAACAGTTTCTGCAATATACAAGCATAGGGTAAAGGATGACAGGAAACGCTTTTCCAGAACTTCATTTACCGACGGGGCAGATGATTTCCTGACGGACGGAGGTTCAGACGCCGTCGGCAAAGAAGACCTGCTGAGCGTGGCTTTTGAAGCGTCAAAGCAGGACGGCAAACTGCTGGTTGAGATACAGCCGAGATTCAACTTCAGGAAAAGCAGCGTAAGCAGTTCAAACTTCTCCACGACCTCCAATATCGCATCCGGGTCGCAACTGAACTCCCTTTCAGCGACATCCTTCTCCGACAACGGCCAGTTCTTTTCAAACGGCTACATCGGTGTGACCGGGAAAGATCTCGGCAAAACGGGGAGACGGGCCGGCTTCAGTTTTAACTACAGCGGAGGACTTTCAGATGGAAATGAAAACGACAACTCTCTCCAGAACCTGGATTACGAAGACAGCAAGAACTTCCTGAACCTTGACGGGAAGATATTCTACTATGAACCTCTGGGCAGACGGTGGGGTATGCAGGCGACATTCGGCAGCATCCATAATTCCGGTATCGCAGACCGGGATGCCTTTGATATGCACGGGACACGCAATGACTTCTATACAAGTTTTTCCAGCAGGAAATTCAATGAAGAACATGCCACCGTACTGATGCAGTACAGTAATGACACAAGTACGGTGCAGTTCGGTGTAAGGGCGTCCACCCGCAATGACATGACACATGCTGTATATCTGGATAGGACTACTGTTGCAGGCAGGAATGTCTGGAAATGGGATGTCTCCCCGGTCGTGACATACAGCCATTATATGGACGGCAGTAATTTCAGCCTCCAATATTCAGGGGGAGCGAGCCCGGTATCAAGCCGGATGATGATCCCGTCCCCGGATATTACCGACCCCATGCGGATTATGGTAGGCAATATCTACCTGAAATCAGGTTTCAAAAACAATCTGATGGCATATTATGATTATATAAACTATTCTACATATACATTCTTGACGGCTTATGTGCAGGGAGACCTTGAAAGAAACGGGATCGTTTATGCAAGCTGGTTTGACATCAACGGCACCAGATATGCCGTTCCTGTCAATTCAGGAAAGCCGAACATATCGGTTACCGCATATGCGCTCCTGAACCAGCCATTCGGCCGGGAGAAAAACTTCACTTTCAGTTTCGCCGGACAGTTCGGAATGAACAGAGGCTACAGTTATCAGGCTGAAGCACGGATGCCCGGTATTGACCTCGTAAACTTCGATTACCAGTCGTTCATGGGTGACTTCTGGGGAAATGCCGGCGGCGACAGATTCTATTCCGGAGTGAGCGGATTCAAAGAGAGCCTGACCCGGACCTATGACTGGGGTGCGGATGTCAGGTTCAAGTATAACAACAGTTGGTTTAACGGTACTGTTTTCACTTCTGCCATGAACAGCATTTCACGCTATTCACTTGACAAGACAGCCAATATGAATATCTGGACATTTAATTCCGGCACTGATCTCCTGTTTACCTTCGGCAAGGGATGGGAGATAGGCAACAAACTGTCGTATGTCTTCTACCGGGGCTTTTCGGACGGCTTCGGGACTCCGGAACTGAGATGGGACATGAACTTCTCCAAAACAGTAAAGTCCGTGACTTTCGCGCTCAAACTTGCAGATATCCTCAATCAGACAAAAAATCTCACGCGTACAGTGTCTGCCGAATTTGTTGAAGACAGATATTCGAATGTTCTTGGCCGGACACTTCTCCTGAGCCTCTCATTCAACTTCGGTAAAATAAATCAAAACAAGACTGCCGCAGTGTCAAAGGGGATGAAGGAGTTCGAGTATTGACTTGAAGATCATGGTAGTCGTTATATCTCCCGGGAATTGGACATATCTCGCCCGCTTGTCCCGTCCTTGACCCGGTTCTATATGAAAAATCGCCTAAATCTGTGCAATACATAGAGTTAGACGACTGTCGTTGAGATACCAAGATTCGAACTTGGACAGACAGAACCAAAATCTGTAGTGCTACCATTACACCATATCTCAATTCCGGCTGCAAATTTAAGATTATTTTATATAAAATCCTAATTTCAGAATTGTCATAACGTCCTCAAACAGGTCATAACAAGTCAGAGCAGGTGCCAGGACAGGTGTAATAACGTGCTCATAGTGGGACATAACACGGTGTCACAACGCGCACATAACTGGCTCTCATAGCGGGGCGGGACAGGGTGTCACAACGCGCACATAACTGGCTCTCATACGGGGCGGGACAGGGTGTCAGAACAGCCCGTATATGAGGTTCCATGCCAGGAACCTGACGAATTTCCCGATAAGCATGAGGATGGCTGTCCATACTGGTCTTGTCCTGTAGAAGCCCAGTGCTATGGCAATTACATCTCCTGCTACAGGCACCCAGCATAGCAGGGCGAGCCATATCCCGTATCTGTCGATCATGGCTTTCTGTTTCTGAAGGGTCTCAGGCTTGACTTTCAGCCATTTTTCAATCCATTCCCATCTGCCTGCCCATCCTATCCAGTATGTCAGCACACTGCCGAGCCAGTTCCCGGCAGTGCCTGCTGCCAGGCATCCTGCAGGGTTGCCGGTGGCAGCAAGTACGGCAAGATAAAGGGCATCAGAACTGAACGGGAAGATGGTCGCCGCCAGAAATGTCCCTAAAAAGAGACCCAGTAGCCCAAGTCCTTCCAGTCCGGACATTGCTATTTCCTCTTTTCACGGAAAAATTCAGAGACGATGGCGCCGCATTCTTCTGCAAGTACTCCTGCCACTACTTCCGTCTTTGGGTGGAGCAGGGAAGGGGAGTACAGGGAGAATCCTCTTTTAGGGTCGATAGCCCCATATACTACTTTCCCTGTCTGTGCCCATGCCAAGGCTCCGGCACACATCGGGCAAGGCTCGACTGTTACGTACAATGTGCAGTCGTTGAGGTATTTTCCGCCCATTGCTTCGGCAGCAGCGGTCACGGCTATCATTTCGGCATGTGCTGTCGGGTCATGGAGTCTTTCCGTCATGTTGTGTCCGCGGGCGATGATTCTTCCCCGGCATACTATGACGGCTCCTACGGGTACCTCGTCTTCTTCTGCCGCACAGGCGGCTTCGCGCAGGGCTTCGCGCATGTATTTCTCGTGGTCTTCCATCAGAATATCATGAGATAACGAAAAGGGGCCTGCCCAGTCGAGCCAGCCCCTTCTGAAGTTCCTTTCCCGTAAGACAATGAAAACCTTTCGTCACGGGACATTGCCTGCTAATATCTGTCTTCGGCAGATACAGTGAGTTTCTTGCGTCCATGACGACGGCGGGATGCCAGAACACGGCGGCCGTTCGGAGTGGACATTCTCTCGCGGAATCCATGTTTGTTGCGACGCTTGCGCTGTGATGGTTGGAATGTTCTTTTCATTATCTTATGCTTTTATATTTCAGATCAAGGCCCAAATCAGGTTTGGGAGTGCAAAGGTAATGCTTTTCGGTTTAATTGCAAATTATTTTTGCCTATTTTTATCCCCTTCGAGGAAAATGACAAGTTTTCCCTCGTAGTACGGCAGGCTGAACATTTCTTCTGTCTTCCAGACGTGTACCATGCCTTTCTGCAGTTTGTACCTGCCCATGAGTCCGGCGATTTCTTCCACCACGTCACCTCCCTTGAGACAGAATACCCCTTCCCTGTATTTCCCTTTGATCAGTGGCATGAGGATGTCGAACGGGGCGACAGCCCTGGATACAATGTAGTTGAACTGTCTGTCAAGGGATTCTGCCCGCGCGTTTACAGTCTCGACGTTCTTGAGCCCGCAGGATTCTGCGACTTCTTTCGCCACAAGGATTTTTTTCCCTACCGAGTCGCACAGGGTGAAGCGGACGGTGGGGAAGAGTATTGCCAGCGGGATACCTGGGAAGCCTCCTCCTGTGCCGATGTCCAGTACTGTGACCGGGCCTTCCTCGCTGTCAGTGCCCTTATGGGCCGCCGATATGAGCCTGCCGTAGACGGCAGGCATATTGAGCCTCATATATCCGGCTATCGCCAGTGAATGCAGGACGTGGTGCATGTACAGGTTGTCTATGTCTTTCCTTGATATGACATTGATCTTTGAATTCCATTCCCGGTATAATGGGCCGAGGGCACGGAACTGTCCAAGCGCCTCAGCATTGATTTCCGGGAAGACTGTCCTGACCGTATTTTCAAATATTTCGAAGTCCATCATATGCTTTATTGAAGTTCATCGGATACATCCATCATTTTCAGCAGCAGCGCCTTTGCCCTGCGGATGCGTGTCTTGACCGTATTGATGGGGAGATCCAGGCCCTCGGCTATCTCCTTGTAGCCGAAGTGGTCTATCAGGTTCATCTTTGCCACCACCCTGTAGTCTTCCTTGAGTTTCTCTATGTTGGCCAGCCATTTCTTGTATTCCTGCTGATTGATGATGTCCTCTTCTGGGTTGTGCATTGCCGCAGGTATGTCGTTGACTTCAGAGATGGTCTCGCTGATGGAAGTGGTGGGGAGGTTGCTTTTTTCCCTGTCTTTGCGGCTTATGTGGTCGAAGGCCGTGTTGCGTGCAATCCTGTACAGCCACGTTGAGAACCTGTATTCCGGGTTGTAGGATGCAATCTGGCTGAATGCTTTCTGAAAACTTTCCAGGGCGACATCCTCCTTGTCTTCGGCCAATGTTATGTATTTGGAGATATGGTTCTTTACCCCGGCATTATATCTGGTGTAAAGCACTATGAAGGCCGCCTGGTTCTGTTCGAGAGCCAGGTCGACGAGTTCCTTGTCTGTCAGTTCAGTGAGCTTCAAGCCAGTTTTTTCCATAATTGCATTCTACGGTCAATGGGATTGATAACTTTATCACGTTTTCCATCTCGTCCACGACTATCTTTTTCAGAGTCTCCGCCTCCTGTTCCATGGCGTCGAACACAAGTTCGTCATGCACCTGGAGCACCATCCTGCTTTTCAGCCCTGCTTCATCGATACGTCTGCTGACCCGTGTCATGGCGAGTTTTATGATATCCGCGGAAGTGCCCTGTATCGGGGCGTTGATGGCATTCCTTTCGGCAAGTGACCTGACTGTGGCGTTTCTTGAATTGATGTCAGGGAGGTATCTCCTTCTTCCGAAGAGGGTCTCGACATAGCCTTTTTCTCTTGTGGCGGCTATGACATCATTGATGTATGCTGATATTGCGGGAAAGTTGTCGAAATAGTCGCTGATGATTTTTTTTGCTTCGTTGCGGCTGATCTTCAGCCTCTGGGCAAGCCCGAATGCCGAGATGCCGTACATTATCCCGAAATTGGCAGTCTTGGCTATTCTCCGCTGTTCCGGTGTGACATCTTCAGGCTTTTCCTTGAATATCTTTGATGCCGTGATGGCGTGTACGTCCTTGCCGGCCTTGAATGCCTCTATCAGATGCGTGTCCTGGCTGAGATGGGCCATGATGCGCAGTTCTATCTGCGAATAGTCTGCCGACATGATCACGCCTCCCGGGAAACTTGACACGAATGCTTTCCGTATCTCCTTGCCCCGCTCTGTGCGGATGGGGATATTCTGGAGGTTCGGCTTTGACGAACTCAGCCTGCCTGTAGCCGTAAGGGCCTGGTTGAATGTCGTGTGTATCTTGCCTGTCACCGGGGAGCACAGGTTGGGGAAAGGGGCGATATATGTGGACAGGAGTTTTTTCACTGCCCTGTATTCGAGTATCTCGTTTATTATGGGATGCCTGTCTGCAAGGGCTGTAAGTGTCTCTTCGTCGGTCGACCATGAGTAGCGCACCCCTGTCTTTGCCTTTGCCTTCGGGTCGAGTGCGAGTTTCTCAAAGAGAAGGTGGCCTATCTGTTTCGGTGATGATATGTTCAGGTCGGGCTCCTCTGCCATTTCACGGATGCGGGACTCCCGCTGCGAAAGTTCTTCCTCGAGAGATGCAGTGTAGTCTGAAAGTTGGCCGAAGTCCATCTTTACGCCTGTCCTTTCCATTGATGCCAGGACTTTTATCAGCGGCTCCTCCATCTTGTCGTACAGGCTTGATACTGCATGCTTTTCCATGTCTTCGCGCAGCCTTCCGGCAAGCATGCCGGTGATGACGGCCTCTCTTGCTGTCCGGGACGGGACGGCTTTTTCTTCCTCCGGCCCGAAGAGTGAGCCTTGTGTATCCTCTTTGGCCCCGTCTGATATCTCAATCCCGAGGTAACTTCTTGAAAGTATCCCGATGCTGTGGCTTGTCTCCGGATTGATGAGATAGTGCATGAGTTCTATGTCGTAGAACTTGCCTTCCATCGGTATCCCGGCATGTGCCATCACATTGCACTGCCTTTTCAGGTCATGGCCGGCCTTGGCGACGGAGG
>JADILX010000120.1 GCA_017695025.1 Candidatus Cryptobacteroides excrementavium | reverse complement strand
ATATATTGCGGCGGCTACAGCTCCGGGGATCCACCTCTACCCATACCGAACAGAGAAGTTAAGCCCGGACGCGCCGATGGTACTGCCCGAGGGCGGGTGGGAGAGTAGGTTGCTGCCGCATTTTTCGGGGGGGGGACTGCATGACTTGAGAGTCATCTGTCCCTCCCCTTTTTTATTTGTACGGCAGGGCTGACATTAGAGGGAGGTATCTGTCCATAGAGGGCTTTTAAGTACGGGCAGGTGTGTCAGTATATCCGGTAATGGTGCACGAAGTAGTTGGTAATTACCGATTCCGCTGACGGACGGCGGGGCAAGGCAGCACTTGTCATTGCCTGATGCGGCATCAGTGGTAAACTGAAAAAAGATGGTGTGATGCTTCCCTGGCAGGGTGCTATATCCTTTCCCTGATGTTGTAGCGGTTTCTTCCTGCGCTGTTGCGTGAGACGAGTTCCCCCAGGAATCCTGCAAGGAAAAGCATCACTCCGACAAGTACAGCGACGAGGGCGAGATAGAACAGAGGCTGGTCTGTTACCGGCCTGAAGTCAAGCCCGTTTGCCTGGTATATCAGTTTGGCTGCAATGAGCCAGACTGCAATTATTCCTCCTGCAAGAAACATCAGTGTGCCTGTAAGGCCGAAGAAATGCATCGGATTCTTGCCGAATGTGCAGAGAAACCAGATTGACAGCAGGTCAAGAAAGCCGTTCACAAATCTGTCCATCCCGAACTTGCTTTTCCCGTATTTACGTTTCTGGTGATGTACCGGCTTTTCGCCTATTTTCGTGAAGCCGGCATTCTTGGCAAGATATGGGATAAAGCGGTGCATTTCACCGTAGACCTCTATATTCTTCACAACATCATGTCCGTATGCCTTGAGTCCGCAGTTCATGTCATGGAGTTTCAGTCCGGTTATACTGCGGGCGGCTGCATTATATATTTTGGACGGGATGTTTTTTGTCAGTTTGTTGTCTTTCCTGTGCTGTTTCCATCCGGAGACGAGGTCATACCCCTCTTCAGTTATCATCCTGTACATTTCCGGGATTTCTTCAGGGGAATCCTGCAGGTCGGCGTCCATTGTGATGACAACCTTGCCCTCTGCAGCCTTGAATCCGCAGTAAAGTGCGGCAGACTTGCCGTAATTGCGTCTGAATGAAATGGCCCGGATGTCTCCGGCCTCATTGGAGAGCCTTTTTATTGTCTCCCACGATCCGTCAGTACTTCCGTCATCAATCATGATTATTTCATAATTGAAGCCAGACCTGTGCATCACATCTCTTATCCATCCGACGAGTTCACCCATGGATTCGTTTTCATTGAACAGGGAGACTACTATGGATATGTCTTTGCCTGGGATGGCCGTGTTGTCTTTCATCATGATATGCTTAATCGGAGTAACTGCCAATGGCCTGTCACCGTCATGCCTGGCGGCTGTTTTCTGAAGAATCGTATCCTGCAAACGGATCCTGTTTCGGGATGTATCTCGAAAGAATCAGCGAAAGCACAGTGCCGTACAGGAAACAATATATCAGTTGTGTGAAGAATGTTATCTTCGGCAATGCGCTTTCCATCTTTCCCATCATTCCCATGGAGTTGGCATCAAGAAGTCCGGAATATGCCTGCATTATCTGGTCATACTGCTGTTCATATATTCCCGGCGAAATGAAGAGCATGTTGGCAAGGAGCACTGCAGAATTGATCAGGGCGGACAGGAATGCGGTCATCGTCCCGTATTTCATGGTGATACCGCTTGTCACACCGTCGAAATTCTTGCATAGCCGCAGCATGAAGAATCTCATCAGCAATATGCAGCCTGCAAATTTTACTGTCCACAGTATTATGCCTGTAGCAGTCACCAGTATTTTTGACTGGACTCCTGCAACTGCCTGTTCAATAAACATGCATGATACTGTTAAAAGTCCGAGTGCCGCCCCCGCAATGCCGGCATTGTTCCATAAGGCTCTGGTATTGACTGTCTCTTTCATTGCTGATAAAATATACTGATGATTGGTGTATTGCGGGAGCAAAGATAGAAAAAAATTTGTACCTTTGCGTCCTTGTATTGATTAAGATTGTTTGCTATGATTGACATTACATTTCCTGACGGCAGTGTGAAATCCTACGAAAAAGGGGTCACAGGCTATGAAATTGCCCAGAGTATCAGTCCGAGGCTTGCGGCTGAAGTACTTGCTGTAAATGTTAAGACATCTGATGACACGACAGGAAAAGGTGCGACATATGATCTGGAGCGTCCGATTGAGACGGATGCTTCAGTCCGTCTCCTGAAATGGGAGGATGATGAGGCGAAGCATGTCTTCTGGCATTCTTCATCACATCTTATGGCTGAGGCACTGGAAAGCCTCTATCCCGGCATTAAGTTCGGTATCGGGCCTGCCATCGAGAACGGTTTCTATTATGATGTAGACTTCGGCGGAAGGCAGATTACAGAGTCTGACCTGAAGGCTGTGGAAAACAAGATGCTGGAACTTGCCCGCGGCAAGGAGGTCTTCCAGAGGCGTGAAGTGTCCAAGGCTGAGGCGATGAAGGCATTCAGGGAAAAGGGGGATGAATATAAGTGCGAACTCATCGATGAACTCGAGGACGGGACCATAACATTCTATACCAACGGTCATTTCACTGATCTTTGCCGTGGGCCGCATCTGCGTGACACATCGGTTATCAAGGCTGTGAAACTTACATCGATTGCCGGTGCATATTGGCGTGGGGATGAGAAGCGCCAGATGCTTACGCGTATATATGGTATCACCTTCCCGAAGAAATCCATGCTTGACGAATATCTCGTATTGCTGGAAGAGGCAAAAAAACGCGACCACAGGAAAATAGGGAAGGAGATGGAACTCTTTGCCTTTTCCCCGAAGGTCGGGCAGGGACTTCCTCTGTGGCTTCCTAAAGGTACGGAACTCAGGGAGCGCCTTGAGAACTTCCTGAGGAAGATTCAGAAGTCGTACGGCTATCTCCAGGTGATAACTCCGCATATCGGCAACAAGGATCTTTACGTGACTTCCGGACATTATGCCAAGTACGGGAAGGATTCGTTCCAGCCGATACATACACCGCAGGAGGGGGAGGAATTCCTTCTCAAGCCTATGAACTGTCCGCATCACTGTGAGATATACAGGATAAAGCCGCGTTCGTACAAGGATCTCCCTTTGAGATTTGCAGAGTTCGGGACTGTCTATCGCTATGAGCAGAGCGGGGAACTCCACGGGCTTACACGCGTCCGCGGATTCACACAGGATGACGCCCATCTGTTCTGCCGTCCGGACCAGTTGAAGGATGAGTTCTGCAAAGTCATAGATATTATTCTCTATGTCTTCAAGACACTCAATTTCAACGAGTATGTTGCGCAGATCTCTCTCCGCGACCCGAACGACAGGGAGAAATATATTGGCTCGGATGAGAACTGGGCGAAGGCAGAGCAGGCGATCATCGATGCTGCTGCCGAAAAAGGTCTGAATACTGTCGTGGAATATGGCGAGGCTGCGTTCTATGGGCCTAAACTGGACTTCATGGTGAAAGACGCCATCGGAAGGAAATGGCAGTTGGGCACTATCCAGGTGGATTATAATCTTCCGGAACGTTTCGAACTTGAATATACCGGAAGTGACGGCAAGAAGCATCGTCCGGTCATGATTCACAGGGCTCCGTTCGGGTCTCTCGAGCGTTTTGTCGCAGTGCTTCTGGAGCATACCGGAGGCAGGCTTCCGCTCTGGCTCACCCCGGATCAGGCAGTAATACTCCCTGTAAGTGAAAAATTTACGGATTATGCAAAAAAAGTTTGTGATTTGCTGAATAATTCCGATATTCGCGCCTCAATAGATGACAGGAATGAGACTATCGGGAAGAGAATCCGTGAAAGTGAACTCAAGAGGATTCCGTTCCTGGTGGTTGTAGGTGAGAAAGAAATGGAAGAGGGGACGGTTTCTGTCAGGAGACAGGGAGGAAAAGATGAAGGGTCGATGACTGTCGGGAATTTCGCTGCATTGGTTTCCGATGAAGTGAAGTCGCAACTTTCATAGCCCCGATATTTATATTGTATTAACTAAAGTTTTTGGAGGACACATTTATCGCAACACCATTCAAACCATCTGCACCTCGCTTCAATGGTCCGAGACCAGGTGGAGCAGGGCGTCCTGCATCAGGAAATGCCGGTGGCAGAAGACCTGTCAGGGACGATGACGGATTGAGAATCAATGAAGAGATTACAGCTTCAAGAGTACGCCTTGTCGGAGACAATATCGAAGAGCAGGGCATCTATCCTATTGCACAGGCCATGAAAATGGCGGACGAACTCGGGCTTGATCTGGTGGAGATAAGTGCGAAGGCAGATCCTCCTGTATGCAAGATCATCGACTATCAGAAATATCTCTATCAGCAGAAAAAGAAGGCGAAGGAGATGAAGTCCAATTCTGCCAAGATAGTCATCAAGGAGATCCGGTTCGGCCCGAATACCGATGAGCATGACTTCCAGTTCAAACTCAAGCATGCCATGGAGTTCCTTCAGGAGGGCTCGAAAGTAAAGGCCTCGGTCTTTTTCAAGGGCCGTTCCATCCTTTATTCCGACCAGGGGGAGAAACTTCTTCTGCGTTTTGCTGTGGAACTTGAGGAGTACGGCCGTGCCGAGCAGATGCCGAAACTTGAGGGCAAGAGGATGATAATGATGATTGCGCCTGTGAAGAAAAAATGATCCATGTGACTATGGATGATTATATTGTATTAACTCAAATAATTCAATTATGCCAAAAATGAAAACCAACTCCGGTTCAAAAAAGCGTTTCGCGCTTACCGGAACGGGAAAGATCAAGAGAAAGCATGCTTTTAAAAGCCACATTCTCACGAAGAAGACCAAGAAGCAGAAAAGGAACCTGACGCATTTCGGGCTTATCTCCCCTGCTGATCAGAAAAGAGTAAAATCACTGCTGGTCATCTGATTACAGTATCATTTAAGTTAAACTTGGAATACAGTTGGAAAGCTCCTGATGACGGACACTGTATCCATAAAAGATTGAATTTATGCCAAGATCGGTAAATGCTGTTGCCTCAAGGGCACGCCGCAAGAAAATCCTCAAGAAAACCCGCGGTAATTTTCTTGCAAGAAGAAATGTTTGGACGGTAGCAAAGAACACCTATGAGAAAGGTCTTACATATGCTTACCGTGACCGTAAAGCGAAGAAACGTACATTCAGGGCTCTCTGGATCCAGAGAATCAACGCTGCTGCCCGCCAGTACGGTATGACTTATTCCCAGTTCATGGGCAGACTGTCAAAAGAGAATATCGGTCTGAACCGTAAGGTTCTTGCAGACCTTGCCATGAATAATCCTCAGGCATTTGAGGCTATCGTCAATTCTGTAAAATAGCGGCTGATGAGCCTGAAGGAATTATACCACAACAGATGGGTGAGGTTCAGTTTCTGGGCTTTGCTTTATGTGCTGTGGGTCATATGGCTCGGAAATTTCTGGTGGCTTTTCGGCCTTGTAGTCATTTTCGATCACCATATCACCAGAAAGGTGAAGTGGCTGTTCTGGAAAAAGTATTACAAGGAAGGAGAAAAACGCAACTGGATTCTGGACTGGCTGGATGCCATCATTTTTGCGGTGGTTGTAGTCACGTTCATCAACATATTCTTTTTCCAGGCCTTCAAGATTCCTTCATCCTCAATGGAGAGTTCCCTTTTCACGGGTGACCATCTTTTTGTCAGCAAGCTTGCCTATGGCCCGCGTATTCCGCAGACTCCATTGACTGTACCGTTTACGCACAATGTGCTTCCGAACGGCAAAGAATCCTATTCGACCCTTATCCAGAGCGACTACAGGAGACTGAAAGGATTCGGGCATGTCAAACGTGGTGACTATGTAGTGTTCGGTTTTCCGGACGGGGATACGGTGCTTACAAAGGCTCCTGCCGATGACTATTACATGATGGCCAGGACAGTGGGAAGAGAGTATGCCATCTCCCATCTCGGGCCTGTGAAGGTCCGTCCGATGGACAAGAAGGACCATTATGTGAAGAGATGTGTCGCGGTTGCCGGAGATACTCTTGAAATCAGGGACGGAATCGTGTATATTGATTCTGAAAAACTCGAGATCTGGCCGGGTGTCCAGAATACGTATACCGTTGTGACTGACGGACAGCGTATCAACCCGAAAAATCTTGACCGCCTTGGTCTCAATACAGCAGAACTCTGGTTTGACAGCAGGCTCCCGGGCTATCCGTCCATTCCTCTGACGGCATCCATGCTTGAGGAGATCGGAAAATACCCGAATGTCGTGTCTGTGGAGGAGAACATAGATGTCTACCCTCCGGATTATCCGGATTCGTATCTTACGCTCTTCCCCTTTGACGAGGATTTCAGATGGACGCGGGACAATTACGGGCCGATATGGATTCCTGAAAAAGGCGCGACAGTAGAGTTGACTCCAGATAATCTTCCGTTGTACCAGAGGATTATCGATGTCTACGAGGGCAATGACATCAATGTGACCCAGGACGGGCGCATCTTCATAAACGGGGAAGAGGCTGGCAGCTATACTTTCAGACAGGACTACTATTTCATGATGGGAGACAACAGGCACAATTCGCTGGATTCGAGATACTGGGGTTTTGTCCCTGAAGACCATATCGTCGGCAAGCCGGCAATGATATGGTTCTCATCAGACAGGAACAAGAGTTTTCCAAAGAACATCAGGTGGAACAGGCTGTTCAAATTTGTATAGAATACTTGTATTTTAGAAAATTTTATGCGATATTTGCAGCCCTCCATATTGGGCGTGAGCCCGAATATGTTTGGAACACACTGGATTACAATAGAAAATAATTAAAAAGTATATACAATGGCAAAGGTTTGTCAAGTAACAGGAAGAAAAAGAATGGTAGGAAACAATGTTTCCCATTCTAAAAGACGCACCAAGCGTATTTTTGCCCTGAATCTCAAGAACAAGAAGTTCTGGTCAGAGGAAGAGCAGAGATTCATAACACTTAAAGTGTCTTGCAAAGGCATAAGGACTATCGAGAAGAACGGTCTTGACGCTGTCGTGAAAGACGCTCAGAAGAAAGGATATGTAGGTCTTGTTTAATTCAGGGGATTATGGCAAAGAAAGCAAAAGGCAACAGGGTTCAGGTCATTCTGGAATGTACTGAGCAGAGAGAGAGCGGGGTTCCCGGCATCTCAAGGTATATCACCACTAAGAACAAGAAAAACACGACTCAGCGTCTGGAACGTATGAAATACAATCCGTTCCTCAAGAAGGTCACACTTCATCGCGAGATCAAATAAGGAGGAATTGACTTATGGCAAAGAAAGCAGTCGCAACATTCAGCGCCAAGTCCGGCGCCAAAAGCATGGTGAAGTGCATCCGTATGGACAGGTCCCCGAAGACAGGAGCATATGTCTTCAAGGAGGAACTTGTTGAAACTGAGAAAGTGAAAGACTTCTTCGCAAAGAACTGAGGTTTTTTCATGTTTGATATCGACAGACCGGCCCAGACCTTTGAGCCGGTCTCTTTTTGCATATGCCTTCCGGAGTAAACGCGTGTCATATTTGTTCGTTTATTCCGGCCTTTTTTATAAATTTGCATGTTTAACTGTTAACCTGATTATGGGTATTTTTGACAAAGGAGTAGAGAAGACCAGGCGTGGCTTTTTTGAAAGGCTCTCACGGGCTGTCGTCGGCAAGTCAAAGGTTGACGATGATACCCTTGATGCCATCGAGGAGGCACTTGTGGCCACTGATATGGGTGTTGATACTACGCTCAAGATAATCGACAATCTTGAGGAGAGGGTCAGCAGGGACAAATACGTGTCTTTCGAGGAACTAGTCTCTCTCTTAAGGGATGAAATCGCTGAACTTCTGCATGTGGATAGTGCGCGTGAGACTGAGGCATTTGATTTTTCAAAGAAGCCATATGTCGTGATGGTTGTGGGTGTGAACGGTGTCGGGAAGACCACGACTATCGGGAAACTGGCCAGCCGGCTCCGCCGGGAAGGGAAGAAGGTCGTGCTCGGAGCGGCCGATACGTTCAGGGCCGCTGCAGTCGACCAGTTGTCGATATGGGCTGAGCGTGCCGGTGCCGATATTGTCAGGCAGCCTATGGGGTCTGATCCGGCATCAGTGGCCTATGATACTGTCAAGTCGGCAGTGGCAAAGAATGCGGATGTGGTGCTTGTGGATACGGCCGGAAGACTTCACAACAGGGTCGATCTCATGAACGAGCTGACAAAAATCAGGAATGTGATGCGCAAGGTAGTTCCGGATGCTCCGCATGAAGTGCTCCTTGTTTTGGACGGCTCTACAGGGCAGAATGCCTTTCATCAGGCCAAGGAATTCTCTAAGGCTACCGATGTCACGGCGCTGGCAGTGACAAAACTTGACGGTACTGCCAAGGGAGGGGTTGTCATAGGCATTGTCGACCAGTTCCGGATACCTGTGAAATTCATCGGGATCGGGGAAGGCATTGATGACCTGAAGACATTTGACCGCAAGGAGTTTGTGAATTCCCTGTTTTCAAACGATGATATCAGGAAATGATTCTGGAAATTTTGATTTTGAAATTATATATCGGATATGAAAATCTCATATAACTGGCTGAAGGATTATCTTAAATGTGACCTGTCTGCTGCACAGACGGCTGATGCCCTGACTTCAATCGGGCTTGAAGTGGATTCTGTCGAACAGGTTGAGTCTGTCCCGGGCGGACTTGCAGGTGTGATTGTGGCTGAAGTCGTGGAATGCTATGACCATCCGGATTCGGACCATCTCCATATCACGAAATTGAATACCGGGGAAGGCGGCCTGCTCCAGGTTGTATGCGGTGCCCCGAATGTGGCTGCCGGACAGAAGGTCCTTCTCGCTACGGTAGGCACTGTTCTCGGCGGAGACTTCAAGATAAAGAAATCCAGGATACGCGGAGTGGACTCTTTCGGAATGATATGTGCAGAAGATGAACTCGGTATTGGCACTTCTCATGACGGTATCATGGTGCTGGATCCATCGGCCGTCCCGGGAACACCGGCCAGAGACTATCTTCATCTTGAGACTGACTGGGTGATAGAGATAGGGCTGACGGCCAACAGGATTGATGCGGCCTCCCATATAGGTGTCGCAAGGGATCTCTATGCATGGCTCAGGCTTCATGAGATTCCGTGCAGTCTCGGACTTCCGGATGTATCCGCATTTAAGGAAGGCCCGGAAGGCGTATGTTCTTCCAGTGAAGTGATAGATGGCGCTATTCCTGTGGAGGTGCTTGCTCCGGACGGTGCCCCGAGGTATTCGGGTATAACGATAAAGGGTGTCAAAGTGGCCCCTTCGCCACAATGGCTGCAGAAAAAACTCCTGTCGGTCGGTCTGCGTCCGATCAACAATGTGGTGGATATAACCAATTTCGTACTTATGGAGACTGGCCAGCCATTGCATGCTTTCGATGCCGGCAAAATCACCGGCAACAAGGTCATTGTAAGGCGTGCTGCTGAAGGGGAGAAGTTCGTGACGCTCGACGGGGTGGAGAGGACCCTGTCTTCAGAAGATCTTATGATTGCCAACACGCGTGAGGCCATGTGCATAGCCGGAGTATTCGGAGGTGAGGAGTCCGGCGTGACAGAGACCACGACGGATGTATTTATTGAAAGCGCATGGTTTGATCCGGTGTCCATAAGGAAGTCATCAAAGAGACTCGGGCTCAAGACGGATGCTTCTTTCAGGTACGAAAGGGGTGCGGATCCTCTTGTGACTGCCTATGCAGGCCGGAGGGCTGCCCTTCTTGTCCTGGAACTCGCAGGGGGGCATGTTGCCGGGAAAGTACAGGAGTTCTGTCCTGTCCCGTTTGAAAAGAAGACTGTCGATCTCGACTATGACAGGATTGAACGTTTTGTCGGGAAAAAGATAGGGCATGATGTGATGGAGAATATCCTCACATGGCTTGCCTATGAATTCATTGAAAAGCGCAAGGATGCGGCCGGTAACCCTGCAGGAGCAAAAGTCGCTGTCCCGTCATATATGGTGGATGTCTACAGGGAGTGCGATGTAGTCGAGGAGATTCTCAGAATATACGGATATAACAATATAGAACTTCCGTCTGCGGTGCATGGCGCATTCGTGGCTGTGGAACAGCCGGAGCCTGAGAAGGCCAGGAATGCCGTATCTGATTTCCTTGCCGCCAATGGCTTTGTCGAGACGATGAACAATTCGCTCACGAAATCCGGATACTATTCCCGTCTGAAGACATTCCCTGAGGACAGGTGCGTGCGTGTACTCAATCCTCTCAGTTCGGATCTCAATGTCATGAGGCAGACCCTGATATTGAATGGACTTGAAGTCATAGCCTATAATATCAACAGGCAGGTCACCACAATGAAGACATTCGAGTACGGGTCTGTGTATTCATTGCGCCCCGGAACTGACGGGACAACTCTTGCCTCATATGACGAGTCGGCTGCCTATGCCATGTTCATTACCGGCCCTGGTGAGAAATCATGGTGTTCTGAGGCACATAAGGGCAGTTATTTCCAGCTTAAGGGATATCTCGAACTCCTGTTGAGGCGTTTTGGGGCTGACATCTATTCGATGTATTATGAACCTGCCCCTGACGACCTGTTTTCAGAAGGGTTGAAATACAGCGTGCCGGGCTTTGACGGCCCTCTTGCAGTCATGGGGACAGTCGCTCCGTCTCTTTTGAAGCAATTCGGTATCAGGCAGCCTGTATTCGCGGCTGAAATCAGCTGGCCGGCCTTGTTCGAACTCATAAGGAGAGACAGGATAAAGTACAGGGAACTTCCGAGATTCCCGGAAGTGAAGCGGGATCTCGCCCTGCTCCTTGATGAGTCTGTCGCATATGCTGACCTGAGGAAGAGCGCTTTCAGGGCCGGGAAAAAACTTCTCAAGAGCGTGTCCCTGTTTGATGTCTACCGCGGGGACAAGATCCCTGGGGGCAAGAAGCAATATGCCCTTTCATTTGTCCTCCAGGATCCTGAAAAGACGCTGACTGACAATGATGTGGAGAAAGTCATGTCTAAACTTCTGGCTGTCTTCTCCAATGAGTATGGCGCTGTCTTGAGGTAATCATGTAGTGATGAAAAGTGTCTCCTCAAAAATAATTTCTGCTGTTCTCGCTGTGATTGCCCTTGTCTCGTGCGATAAGGGAGGGTCGGTGATTCCGAGGAACAGGATGGCCGAGATTTATGCCGAGATGTTCCTGGCGGACCAGTGGATAATGTCTCATACCGAGGCCAGAAGGACAGCCGATACGACCTGGGTATATGAGCCTATATTCGAAAAATACGGATATACATCGGATGACTACAGGGCGAGCGTGGAGTATTATCTGCAGGATCCGGATCGTTATGCCCGCATATTGAGAAAGACATCTGTCATCATTGAAGACAGGTTAAGTGTCCTGAAGCGTCAGAAAGAGATGGAGGAGTCCCTTCAGAGATTGCGCAGCGGTATAAGTCTGTATGCTCCGGAAAGGATATATTTCCTCACGGGGCTGGATAACCCCGGGCTGCTGACGGAAGACAGCCTGACATTCTATGTCGACTCTGCCGGCGGCCGGTTTGATTTTAATCCGGAGTCATGGGCTGACACTTCATATGCCGGGCCGGTCATTGTGGTATCTGCCGCAGATACGCTGCAGGATGCAGATGCTGCTGACACTGGCTCCCTGTCTGTAAAGGACAATGCGGGGCTTAAGGAGGATACCGGGCTTAAGGACAATGCCGGAATGGCAGTGCCGCCAAAAAAGACAGTGCCGGATGGCGGTCTGAAACCACGTCCCGTGCCTGCAGGCGGTCCCGTGAAGGAGAAAGCTTCAGAGGATCTCAAGGTATCCAGTATCCGTCTGGACAAGAAGAAAAACAATTGATATCCTATTGTAATATGCACAGGATAGCATCATCATATCTTTATACGCTCGGCCCGGCCGGCGTGGTGACAAACGGATTTGTGGAGTATGAGGATGACGGGACGGTTGTCCGTACAGGACAGTGCGATGACCCGGACTCAGAGCCTGTATTTCTGCAGGGGGCCGTCGTGCCGGGGTTTGTCAACGCGCATTGCCATATAGAACTGTCGTATCTTCAGGGGAAATTCCGGAAGGGGACCGGCATGGCCGGTTTCATTGACCAGATAAATGAAATGCGGGACAGTGTATCACGGGAAGACAAGATAGAGTCTGTCAGAAAATGGATGGACATCCTGTGGAGGCATGGCGTTTCAGCGATGTGCGACATAAGCAACTGCAATGACAGTTTCGGAATCAAGGCTGCTTCCCCTTTATATACAAGGACGTTTCTTGAAGTGTTCGGGACTGAACCGGAGGATTGCGGCCCTGTCATGGCGTCCGTAAGGAAACTTGCCCGGGAGGCTTCTGCCTGCGGTCTCGATGCTGCACCAACACCTCATGCCTGCTATACGATGAGTCCTGAATTGTTGACTGCAGCGGCAGCGGACGGACTGGCGTCAGGATATCTTTCATATCATTCACAGGAGAGCCGCGAGGAAGAGGAGATGATAGGGTCTGGGTCGGGGCCTATGTGGGACAACAGACGGAGGGCAGGAATGAGTACCCCTCCAGTCACCGGAAAGCCGTCGCTGATGTATTTCATCGACAGGCTGAAGAAAGTCCATGACGCCCCTTTTGATGAGCATATTCTTCTTGTGCACAATGTGTGTCTCTCGCAGGAGGCCGCTGATGCAGCCAGAGCGGCGATGAAAAACGTATATTGGGCGTTGTGCCCGTTGTCCAACCTGTTTATCCACGATGCTCTGCCTCCGGTGGGCCTGATGAGAAGGAACGGGCTTAAACTGACTGTGGGGACGGATTCCCTGTCCAGCAATGATGCACTGGATATGGTAAAGGAACTGTATTGTCTGCAGACTGCTTTTCCTGAATTGAGCCTTGAAGAGATGCTTGTGTGGGCATGCTGGAACGGGGCAGAGTTCCTTTCCAGGGAGAATGTCCTCGGGTCGGTGGAGCCGGGCAAAGCCCCGGGACTTGTATTTGTCAGTCATCTTGACAGGGAAGGCAGGCTTACCGCTGAAAGCAGTTCATCGCGGCTGGTCTGAAATTACCTGAATATAACCGTTTTTACTGAAATGCTTCATTTTGATGAAATAGCATTCGGCCCGATATCCAGCAGGAGGCTCGGTTCTTCCCTGGGAGTAAATATTCTTCCGGCGAAGGGGAAACTGTGCAATTTTGACTGCATCTATTGTGAATGCGGGTGGAACAGGGACGGGAAAGGCGATGGCAGGTTCCCGCAGGCAGAGGATGTGCGCAGGGCTTTGTCTGCGAAACTTCAGGCATGTGCCGAAGATGCCGTCAGGATAGACTCTATAACGTTTTCGGGTAACGGAGAACCTACACTCAATCCTGATTTCCCTGAAATAATGGACATTACACTTGAACTCCGGGAACTCTATTGCCGGGAAGCAAAGGTGTCTGTCCTGTCCAACGCCACCACGGTCTGGAACGATGATGTGTTCCGTGCCCTCAGGAAGGCAGACAATCCGATAATGAAGATAGACTCTCCATATGACCGGGGTGTCATGGCTCTCAACAGGCCTTCCGGCAGATATTCACTTGAACATATAGTGGCGGGACTGGAGAGGTTTGAAGGGGATTTTATCCTGCAGACCATGTTCCTGCGTTCTCCGGAGTACGACTCCTCTGACATGGACAATATTTCTGCATGGATGGACATTGTCCGCAGGCTGAAACCGCGTGAAGTCATGGTCTATACGATAGACAGGGAGACTCCGCAGAAAGATCTTGTCAAGTTTGCGCCGGCTGCGATGGAAGAGATGGTACGGCCTCTCAAAGAAGAGGGATTTAATATACAGGTACGCGGCTGAGGCCAGCGGCACTTAAGTTACGAAAGCGATGAGGACTGTTGTTCAGAGAGTAAGCAATGCCGAGGTCTATGTCCCTGACAAGGACTACCGGGCCTCTGTCGGGAAGGGCCTGCTGGTGCTGGCCGCATTTACCGATGGAGATGAGGTCTCCGATCTGGAATGGATGACAAAAAAGATTTCGGCCCTGCGTATTTTCGATGATGACCAGGGCGTGATGAATCTCTCTGCTATGGATGTCGGAGCAGAAATACTGGTTGTGAGCCAGTTCACCCTCTATGCATCTGTCGCTCGCGGCAACAGGCCGTCATACATAAAGGCTGCGAGGCCGGAGACTGCTGTCCCGTTGTATGAGGATTTCTGCCGCATGCTCGG
Source organism: Candidatus Cryptobacteroides excrementavium (assembly GCA_017695025.1). Taxonomy (GTDB): domain Bacteria; phylum Bacteroidota; class Bacteroidia; order Bacteroidales; family UBA932; genus Cryptobacteroides; species Cryptobacteroides excrementavium. Next base: position 33,427 of record JADILX010000120.1, on the reverse strand, counting down.
GGAGAAGACAGGCAGGCCTGTAGCGACAGGTATTTTCGGGGCTGACATGAAGGTGTCCCTTCTGAATGATGGCCCTGTTACGATAGTGATTGATTCAAAAGACAGGGAATAACCCTACAGATTATATGATATATGGACAGATTGATGAAAAAATACGGCTATGTGCCTGATAAGGAGAAGATAGACAGAAGTCTTGAAATGATAGCCTCCGGCCTTGATAATGTGGTCTCGGAACAGGTGCTCAAAGACTGTTTTTCCATGATGGATCTCACGTCGCTCAAGACTGATGACACCCGTTCTTCTGTTGCAAGACTGGTTGAGAAGGTCAATGCTTTCAATGATGCGTTCCCGGGATATCCCCTTCCTGCATCTGTATGTGTGTACCCTGATTTTGCAGATGTAGTCAGGGATACCAGGTCAACTGATGGCCTGCATGTTACGGTAGTTGCAGCATGTTTCCCGTCATCACAGAGTTTTCTTGAAGTCAAGTTGAAGGAATGCGAAATGGCTGTCAGGCATGGAGCGGATGAAGTGGACATCGTACTTGCCCTCAGTCCATTCCTTGACGGGAACGAAGAGGCTGCGGCAGAAGAGATAAGGCAGATAAGGGCATGTGTCGACAGGACTGCGGCAGAACAGGGCCGCACCGTCCATCTCAAGGTCATCTTGGAGACAGGGCTGCTCCTGAGTCTGGAAAACATTGCTGAAGCATCTTTCCTGGCTATGGAGGCAGGTGCGGATTTCATCAAGACATCTACAGGCAAAGTCAGTGTCAATGCGACTCCGGCTGCGGCCTACGTAATGTGTGAGTGTATTGCTGCATATCATGCTGCCACAGGCAGAAAAGTCGGTTTCAAGCCGGCCGGGGGCATATCTTCTGCCATGGATGCCGTATGCTACTATTCAATAGTCTCCACTGTGCTCGGAAAGGACTGGCTTTCCCGTGATCTCTTCAGGCTCGGGGTAAGCCGTCTTGCAAATGCCATCCTTTCGCAGGTAGAGCAGAAGACAGTATCGTATTTCTGATGCCTTATGAGGACCGGAGCCGTAAGAGCCCTGATATCTGGGATTGCTGTTTCCATCGCATGTGCTCTTGCCGTGTGCAAGGCGGATGCGAGGCCGTATGACTATTCTCTCGGTATACGGCTGGGCAATTATTTTGCCGCAGAGGGGAAATTCTTTGTTTCAATGTCGAGCGCCATAGACATATCGGCCGGACTTGTCAACCCGTTTTCCCCGCATTATCAGTTTCTTGTCGTGTCGGGGGCATATAATCTGCATCTGACGAAAAGAACGGCCGGACTTATGCCGTATATCGGTGCGGGGCTTTCCGCCGGTACCCAGTTCGGTGACAGGAGCAAGGAAAGGCGGCGGTCCAGGAGTTTCTACATGTCTGCTGACGTGCCGCTCGGACTTGAGTACAAGCTCCCGTCATCTCCAGTGGTATTCTGTCTCGAGTGGTCCCCTAAAGTGAGGTTTCTGACGGGGGTCAGGTTCATCCCCCAGAGCATATCCTTAGGCTTCAGATATACTTTCTATTGAGAGTCTTAAGACCGGCCTCCAGTTCCAGTTGAGGGCCGGCCTTTCATTTTTTGCTGCTTTCCTGTCCGGTCTTATGACTGAAAATCCCTTCTACAGATGGTCAGAATGGCGTTTTTGTAATTAAACGTTTGTTTTTCCTGAACACGGATAGCCCATGGTATCTTTGCCGTCAGATAAATAATTACGGATACCATGAAAAGATTTTTGGAATTGCTGGTGCTCATGACAATGGTGTTGTCATGCAGCAAGGAGGGGTCGGCAGGATCCGGGTCAGGCGCAGTCATGCCTGATGATGACTATTCTCTTTCACACGGGATGATAGTTCTCGGTGAAAAACTCGAAAATCCGTATACAACGGATAATGTGCAGCGTGCATACACATCCATTTATCCTACGAGGTCAAGGACCGACATAGAGACGACAGACCTCTATGTCAGGTTTCTTCCCGAGGACTCTGATGATCTGGAACTTCTTCTCCGCAAAGGGGTGGATCTTGTCGACCATCCGGTGGACTATGAGATTGTCACCGACGGGGACTACTATCATGACCCGGAGATAGCCGAAGACAAGATTACATGGCAGTATGCCGTTGTTCCCAAGGATTTTGTCTTCCCTGACGTAAAGTATGAAGTGCTGGACGAGTGCTTTATTGCAGATGGTGATGTCACTACGCGTTCCGGAGAGACAATTGACTGGGATGCACTGGAGGCCGAGTCGTTCAGGCTGACCGGTAATGAGGACATGCTTGTGCCGGAAATGAAGGGCAAGAAAGTGTATCCATCGGGGAGGATAACGATAGTTGATGAAGATGTCAATGGCGGCAAGCCGTTCGGTGTCGCAGGTGTGAGGGTGCGGTGCAATGTATTTGTCAAGTTCGCCTCTACGTATACGGACAGGGACGGCTATTATAAGATACCCAAGAAATACTCGTCCAAAGTCAGGTACAGGCTTGTCTTCAAGAACAGCAAGGGCTTTGCCATCGGGTTCAACCTTATCATTGTCCAGGCTTCCACTTCTTCTCTTGGTCGCAGGTCTCCTGAAGGCTATTCCACGACAGTCACCAGGAAGTCTGAAAGCAAACTGTTCAAGAGGTGTGTAGTCAACAATGCTGCCTATGACTATATTACCAGGTGTTCAGCCGAGGACATGAATCTTACTCCGCCTCCGTCTGACCTGAGGATCTGGCTCTTCCCTGGGCTTTCAGCGAGCAGTGCAGTCATGATTCATCATGGGGCTGTGGTCGATAACAGTATTATCTCAAATTTTCTCGGGATATTTTCTTCGATCATCAAGTTTTTCGCCCCGGACATTACCATAGGGACAAATGGCCTAAGCAGTTATCGTGAACTGTACAGTACGGTATGTCATGAACTTGCCCATGCGAGCCATTTTGCCAAGGCCGGTAAAAAATATTGGGACAAATATATAAAGTTCATACTTACATCATTCATTACTTCCGGCGGTACTACATATGGTTCCGGCTCGGAGCCGGATGCCGGATACTGTGAGGTAGGGGAGATGTGGGCCTATTATCTCGAAAGTATGATGTATAAAGAACGCTATGGGGGAGCAGTCCCTTCATTCGGGACATCATACTGGTTCCGGCCTCAGATATTCAGATATCTTGATGAAAGGGGGATTTCCCGTTCTGACATCCTCAATGTCCTGACTTCGGATGTGACTGACAGGAATGTGCTTGAGAACAGGCTCCTTTCAAAGTATCCTGAAAAGGCCACTGTCATAGGGCAGGCATTCAACAGATACAATTGATGCCATGAAAAAACTAAGATGCATGCTTGCCGCGTGTCTTGTCCTGGTGTCCTGTCTTTCCGCGAGGGCTGAAGGATTCTCGGTGTCGACCAACATTCTGGGATATGCATGGCTCGGAACCATGAATGCAGAGGCTTCATATGCATTTGCAAGGAGATGGACAGTGACAGGATACGTGGCTTTCAACCCCTGGACGTTTAACGCATCGGACGCGGACAGGCAGTTCCAGAGCCGTCAGCAGACATATGCCGCAGGCGCAAGGTTCTGGCCATGGCATGTATATTCCGGGTGGTGGATTGCCGGCAAGTTGCAGTATCAGGAATACAATATGGGTGGAATCATATCCCGCAGCACTGAAGAGGGGGACAGGGCTGGTGTAGGATTGGCTGCGGGATATACCCATATGCTTCATCCGAGGCTGAATATCGAGTTCGGGGCAGGATTCTGGACCGGTGTAAAATGGTTCACTGAATATTCATGTCCGGCATGCGGACTGACCCGCACATCAGGCAACAGGGCATTTATACTTCCGGATAACTTTAGAATATCGATATCCTATGTGTTCTGAGATTGTAAAGATCTTTCTGGGCCTGTCGCTTGTACTGGCAGCCTCCTGCTCTATGAACAGGAAATTGTCCGGCATAGCCGGGGACGGGATCATGCCTGGAATATCCATCCCGTATGACGGCCCGGAAAATATGGACTATGGCCTGGATGATGCCGGAGATGACGTGGAAGGGGCTGCTGACAGTATGTCCTCAGACGATGGCTCACCTGTGATAATGAACGCAATACGGGATACGGAAACGGGAGAGATGGTGGCTACTGATGTCATCAGGGCATCTAAGGTGACTGCACGCTTCAGAAATGTGGCTGAACGGGCGGGAAAAATCACGGTGGAATTCGACATCGAAGTCCCTGCCGCTGTAATGGACTCGAGATGGAAACTGAAATTCACGCCTGAAATGGATGTCATGGGGGACGTGTCATGTCTGGAGCCGTTGTATATAACGGGAAGCCGTTACAGGGAGCGACAGTTGAGAGGATATGAGAGGTACAGGGCATTCATCGCTTCCATAATAACTGACAGTGCTGATTTTATCCGTATAGGCCAGCTGGAGAAATTCCTGATGAGATATTATCCGCAGACGTATTCGATGAAGAACGATACGTCGTTCATATCGGATCCTGTAGCGGAGAACATATTCGGCGTGAGCCAGAAAGAGGCTCTGGAGCATTATACGAGACATGGGATGATTGCCCGGAATGATGCCAGAGGCAGGAATGCAGGGATGATGTTCAGAAAATATGTCAGGGATCCCCTGCCTGACGGAGGGTTCAGGCTTGATACAGTGCTGGTGTCTCCGGAAGGCGGACTGACCTACCGTTATGTCCAGTCCATGTCCGGATTCCCGGGCCTGAGGAAAATCATAGTGTCGCTTGACGGGGAGATACTTGAGGATGGCAGAAGCCTTATGTCCCTTCCTTCTCCGGAACCGCTTGTGTTCTATGTCAGTTCCTTGTCGTCTCTCGCTGACAATACTCCGAAGTATAAGACCCGGGTGCTGTACAGGACGGTGTATGACAACACAAGGGCATTCATCGATTTCAGGCAAGGAAGTGCGGAGGTAGATACCCTTATCAGCGGGAATGCCTCGGAGATACGGAGGATACGGGCCTGCATAAAGGACATGTCGTCATCCCCTGACTTTGTGCTCGACTCCATGATGGTGTCGGCCTCATGCTCTCCGGAAGGCCAGTGGGATTATAACGCGAAACTTGCGGCGGAGCGTTCAGGATCTGTCCTGGAATATTTCCGGCAAGATTTTCCCGACAGCCTGCGGTCCCGTCTGCGTTCATCCTCTGTGCCTGAGAACTGGCAGCAGTTCATTGCCCTTGTGTCTGCTGACACTGTGATTGCAGGCCGGAGCCGGGACAGGATCCTGTCTCTCTCTTCCGGACGGGACAAGGATTCTGTTGAGACGGCATATCAGATGATGCCTGAATACCGTTACCTCAGGGAGAAAGTCTATCCAAGGCTCAGGAGTGTGAAATTTGAATTCTGGCTTCACAGGACGGATATGGAAAAGGACACTGTACATACATCCGAACTTGATACCGCATACATGAGAGGGGTAGAGGCCATACGCAATCTGGACTACCGGGACGCAATGGCAATACTGCAGCCGTATGAAGACTATAACAGTGCTCTTGCATGTCTTTCTGCCGGATATGAAGAGACGGCACTGTCCATATTGTCCCGCATGAAGCATCATACGGCTGCATCATTTTATCTTGCCGCCGTGGCTCTGTCCAGGCTAGGGGAAACGGACAAGGCTATGGACTTTTATCGGGAAAGCGTTGCCCTTGATCCTGCCATGAGGCATCGGGCCAATCTTGACCCGGAAATATCCGGGATAGCAAGACGATATGAACATGAGTTACCATTATTATAAATCAATATCAAAAATTCAGGATATGAAAAAAATTCTGCTGACTGTTTTTGCTGCGGCCATGGTGGCCGCCAGTTGTACTAAAGAATCAGCCATGAAAGAAAGTCCTGCTGCGGAGCGGGTGACACTTGGTATCTGCGCCCCGGTGGAGAAGATGACCAAAGTGGCGGAACTGGAAGGAGAAAGGACTGTGAACAGAATCCAGGCATTTGTATTCAAGGAAAACGGAGACATAGATGCATGGAATGTTTCAGAAACGGATGAAGTTACGGTGGAGTGCTCTGCCGGACAGAGGGAGATAGTTGTGGTGGCGAACGCCCCTGATATAGAGGGGGTATTCTCTCTGTCAGATCTGGAGTCAAGGGTGTCGCTCCTGGAGGACAACAGTCTTGGTTTCCTGGTCATGGCCGGACGTACTTCCATGGAACTTACGGCTTCTTCGACTGTTGTCGTACCGGTTTTCCGACGGGTTGCAAGAATCTCAATAGAGAGGATTGTAACTGAATTCAAGATGGATCAGTTCAAGGAAACGGATTTTGTGATAAAAGGCATATATCTTACAAATGTTGCCGGTGACGTGCCGTATCTTTCTGACGGAGACCCGTCTCTGTGGCTGAACAAAATGGGGCTGGAAGTCTCCGGGGCCGGACTCTTCTGCAGCGGGGAAATGTCAATGTCTCTTGCCCCGGGTGTCGCCTATGAGACTGCGCATCATTTCTACTGCTATCCCAATGCATCAGAGGATTCCTTTGGGCAGGAATGGTCCCCGAGACATACAAGGCTCGTAGTGGAGGCTTCTATTGGCGGGATTACGTGCTATTATCCTATGACTATGCCTGAAATCAAGGCCAATCACAGTTATACGGTGACGGAACTGAAGATTACCGGTTCAGGATCATGGAGCCCTGAAGATTCTGTGTCTCCTTCGGATGCCTCGTTCTCTGTCGACGTACAGGAATGGCAGGACGGTTATTCGGGGAAATTTGAGATATGAAATGTACAGTTTGAGTAGATTCTTGATGCGATGAAAAGAAGATTGCCGTCCGTTGTGGTTGTATTGATTTCAGCCATCATTCTTGCCGTGGCTTGTTCAGTGAAGGAGGACAGAGGCGATTGCCCGTGCCGTCTGGTGTTTGATTTCAGTGGGGTGGACTGTGAGGACTCACATGGGATATCATTGTCTGTGATGTCTTCGGACGGCTTTCTTTTTCAGGACAGCCTCGTCCTTGTCCCTCCCTCCTGCATGGAGTATGTAGTATATGTCCCGCAGAGACAGTTGGCCGTGAATATTCACGAGGGTGCTGAAGGCCTGTTTACACCTGGGGACGGCCTTTCCATCCCGGAGGGGATGCAATGTCCTCCTCTCTATCTGTATTGTGCTGCCATAGATGCCACATGTGAGACTGCTGTATGTGCGCCTGTACTGTATAAGAACTATTGTATTGTCACCTTGCAGTTCGAGACCGGAAGCATGCCGCTGCCGTTTTCCGTGCGTATCACAGGGAATATATCGGGCTATGACAGGTATGGACGGCCGAAGCAGGGGAAGTTCAGTCATGTCCCGGAACTGGATGCAGACGGTATATGCCGTGTGCGGGTGCCGCGCCAGACGGACGGGTCGCTCAGGATGGAAATTGTTGAGGAAGGAAAGGTATTGCGGGAGTTCGCACTTGGTGAAATCATAAATGCGAGCGGATATGACTGGTCTTTACCTGCCCTCAGGGATGTGACTCTTGAGATTGACTATTCGAAAACGGATGTGATCTTCCGTGTGGAGGGGTGGGAAGACGAGTCTGTATTTGAGGTGGTAATATAGTCTTCAGACACTTAGAACGCCTTTTATTGAAGGCCATAAATAGTCCGGACTGCGTGGCCGCTCGTGGCCTCGTGAACGGCAATTGATAGAAATTTGCATAGAAAATGTGAAAAATGTGTGTTATTGAAAAAATCTTTGTATCTTTGCAGCCACTTTACTGAGGCGCGGGTGGCGAAATTGGTAGACGCGCTACTCTCAGGAGGTAGTGCCAGAAATGGCGTGTCAGTTCGACTCTGATCCCGCGCACTCCAGAAGGCGGTCCGCTATGAAGACGGATCGCCTTTTCTGTTGGGATATAATTGCGGGAAGCGGGACATAGGGACGGGTAAAGCCCTGATGCCCTGGCCGTTTCAAGAAAAGTTCGGATATGAAGATTGTATTTCTAGATGCAGCGACAATGGGCGATGTCCCGTTCACTGCCATTGAAAAACTCGGGGAACTTGTGCTGTACCCTTCATCGTCTCCCGAAGAGGCCATGGAAAGGGTGGGGGACTGTGATGTGCTGATAATAAACAAGGTAAAGGTGACACCTGCACTTATTGATGCTGCCCGCAGGCTGAAACTTATCTGCGAGGCCGCCACGGGTGTAAACAATATCGACTTGAAATATGCTGCGTCAAAGGGTATCCCTGTGCGCAATGTGGCAGGGTATTCTACTGAATCTGTTGTCCAGGCTACATTCATGCATATCCTCGGGCTCGCGGGGAGTGCTGCATATTTCGACAGTTATGTCAAGAGCGGACAGTACTCTTCCGGCGGACTGTTTACCGATGCCTCGAGGGCCTGGACGGAACTTGCCGGAAAGACTATCGGGATTATAGGTATGGGGAATATCGGAAGCAGGGTGGCAAAAGTTGCGGAAGCCTTCGGTATGAGGGTCTGTTATTTTTCTACTTCAGGCACCTCGCATTGCAAGGAGTACCCGAGCCTGCCGTTGACACAGTTGTTGAAAGAGTCGGACATTGTCTCGATACATGCCCCCTATAATGAAAGGACTGCAGGTCTGGTCGGCCGCGCGGAACTTGCACTGATGAAGCCTTCGGCTTTCATTGTCAATATGGGCCGTGGCGGCATTGTGGATGAAGCGGCTCTGGCTGAGGCCGTGGATGCCGGTATTATCGCCGGGGCTGCACTTGATGTGTTTACTGAAGAGCCGCTTCCTCAGGACAGCCCGCTGCTGCATGTGAAACATCAGGAAAGGCTGAGACTTGCTCCGCATGTCGCCTGGGCCTCGGTTGAAGCGCGGCAGCGTCTGGCCGGAATGATAGCGGACAATATAGCGATGGGATGGTGACCCGTGCAGAGCGGCCTCAGTCCGGTCTTCCGGTGTCGTGATGTCCTGATTGGGATGTTTGCCGGTCTTCCTGTGGCGCAATGCCCGGATTGTGGCATGTGCTGACCTTTTGTGGGGCAATGCGGATTGTAGCCCGTGCCGGCCAGTCAGTGACGCTATATTCTTAGTGTCATTTGTGCCAGTCCTTGTATTCAAGGTAGCCTGCGGCATTGTCGTGGGCCATTTTTGTTATCCTTTCTGACCCTTCCCTGACTTTTTTTGCCGGTATTCCGGCGTAGATGCCAGGTTCGAGAACGCTGTCCGCAAGGACGACCGCCCCGGCTGCAATGACAGTCCCGTCCGGGACTATGGCGTTGTCCATGATGACCGATCCCATCCCTATGAGTACGTCATTGCCTATGCGTGCCCCATGGACCACTGCATTGTGCCCGACTGACACATGCTCTCCAAGCACTGTCTCTGAGACTCCCAGTGTGCCGTGCAGCACTGCTCCGTCCTGGACATTGCTGTTATCCCCTATCCTTATTGCACCGACATCTCCGCGGAGTACTGCACCATACCATATGCTGCAGTTCCTGCCGATTTCCACTTCTCCCGTGAGGGTGGCGTTTTCAGCCACGAAAGTCCCTTCTCCTATGACTGGGGTCTTCCCGTTGATTTCCTTAAGTATCATCTTCTGTGTGATTGAGGCCCTGATGGCCTATGTTTCCGGTCTGCAAAAATAACAAAGTTATTCCGGATTGTATATCTCTCAGAGGCCACATATGCAAGGTAACAAATATTTTATACCCTGTTTTCTGTATCTGTCCGGTATTTTCATTAATTTTGTTCCAGATATGCGCAAAATGAACCCTGCTGTAACATCATTTCTGTCCCTTGCTTCAGCATTGGTGCTTTCCCTGCAGACGGTTGCGGCGTATGATGGTCCTGGAGGCCTTGCCTTCAGGTCATATGAGTCGGCTCCGGATGTAAGGACTTCCATTTCTGTGCCTTCGGAGGAATATGCCGGGTTCGGATTTTCCAGAGAATTGCGTATCCGGTTCGACAACCGCATAGATGCCTCCCGGGAAAATTTCGGATATATCTGCCGGATTATAGTCGACGGTGTCTCAAGTGTGGATATCATCCTTGTCAATCATGTCGATGCATTGCCGCAGATAGGTATTGTGGCCAACTGCAGTGAATCCCCTGAATTTTTTCCTCTTGTCGATGCCATATATGAGTGGCATACAATGGATATAAGGTTTGTGTGTGATGATTCCGGACTGGCGCTTTATGCCAACGGGACAGGGCTGGGCCATGTGCAGGCTGCCCGCAGAAGGCACGAGGCACGGCTCCTTTTCGGGGCAAATGACTGCGGCCAGTTTTCCACGACTGACGCCGCCCCGGCAATAATCGACAATATCAGGGTCTCTGAAGACGGCTGCCGCCATGAACATGTCTGGAACTTTACGTTCAGCGAAAGCAGCGAGATTCCGGATTCTGCAGGGATTGTATCCGCCAGCCTGACCAATCCCGGATGGGTGCTTGAGCGCAATCTCAAATGGAGCCGTGTGGGCGAGATTGTGTCCCCGTCAAAGGTATTTGTCGTGACTGACTACAGGAACAGTGTATGGCTGGTCGGGGAGGACCGTATGACAAGGGTGACTCTGCCATCCTTCAAGACTGAAGAGACTGTTTTCCGGAGTCATGTGAATGTGTCCATGCTGACCAATAATTTCATTGTGCTGCCCGGGGACAGGATTGCGTATTATGATTTTGTGCCAGGGCGCAGCCCTCTGGTGATGTTCGATGAGTCCAGGGGAGACTGGGACAGGCCGATTACAAGAGAAAGGCATTCCCCGTATCTGCATCACAATGTCTTCTATAATCTGCTTGATACTTCTGTCGTGCAGATGTTCGGCTACGGGTATCACAACTATTCCGATGACATGTACGTGTGCAACGTTCAGAGGGGGGATTTCTACCGGAGCCGGATAGATGAGATATCACCCCGATACCTTTCGGCAGTGGGTGTCAGGGACAGTATAGCCTATATCTACGGTGGCAAAGGTAATGACGGAGGCAACCAGGAACTCGGTGCTGTAGTGACCAATGATTTCTGGATGATGAATATCAGGGATTATACTGTACGCAAGGTGTGGGAAAATCCTGCAGACAGTGCCTCTCTTGCAGCATGGAATCTTATTATATCGAGGGACGGGACAAAGTTCAGGGGGCTTGTGTATTCTCCGAATACTTTCCGTACATCACTCCAGCTCACGGAATTTTCTGTCGCTGACGGGACTTCCAGCCCTCTCGGGGACAGGATACCTTATTTCTTTCTGGATACGGACTCGGATGCACGTCTCCTGTATGATGAGATCAATTCCTCCATGTATGCCGTTACCATACATAAGGATGAAGATGACAGGTATGTGGCTTCGTTCTGGTCTATCCGTTGTCCTGTCCTTTCCAGGGCGGATTTCACCGGCGCTCCGGATGAAGATGCCGCAGGCCTGTGGAGATGGGTGGCGGTCTGCGGGACAGTTCTCCTGCTGGTCTGTATGGCGGCGGGTGTGGCTGTATCGGCAAGAAGACGCAGGCACAAGGATGAGGAGCCTGCTGCAGAAGCCAGTGACGTGAGCGGCAGTGCTGCAGAGGATACCGGTGCCCCGGGGATTTTCCTTATAGGTGGATTCCGCGTGACAAGTGCCGGGAACAAAGACATCACATCCTCTTTTTCTCAGCAGTTGCGGCAGTTGCTGTGTCTCCTGATTCTCTATACTGAAAGCAAGGGAGGTATTTCTTCCGGGGAACTCAAGGATGCCTTGTGGTTTGACAAGAGTGATGATAGTTACCGGAACAACAGGGGAGTGTATTTCCGCAGGCTCAGGCTTCTTCTTGAGCCTGTAAGTCCAGGGATCCGTATTCAGAGCGACAATGGCCTGTGGCGTATAGAATGTGATGTGGACATGTGCGACTACTTCAGGAATATGCGTATCCTTGACGACAGTTCTTGCGGAGGAGATAAAGTTTCGGGCCTTGTGGCAGTCGCCCGTCAGGGAACATTGCTGCCTGATATCCAGGCTGAGTGGCTTGATCCGTTCAAGTCCCTGTATGACAGCAGGATTCTTGAGAAATTATGCGAGTTCCGCGACAATCCTGCCATAATGGACAATCCTAAACGGCTCATCGAAATCGCCGATGCCATCCTTGGCTTTGACTCTCTTGACGAGGTCACCGTTAAGGCCAAATGCAAGGCCTTGATGGAACTCAGGAAGTTCGGGCTGGCAAAGGAGGTATTTGACAAGTTTTCAAAGGAATATGCTGCGCTGATGGGTGAAGAGTATTCCCAGCAGTTCACGGACTTCGTAAAATAATCGGACAGAGAAAGAAAAATCCGGCAGATGCCTTCTTTGCGGATTTTCCGCTGGTTGAGGCATCTGCCGGACTGTATCAGATTCCGGAATCTCAGTTGCGTCTTGCCTTGCGCCTGTCTTTCGCCTGGCTGCTGAAGAGTTCGACTATCTTGTGGTTGACATCGCTGTTTTCCTGTACTCCGGTGAACTTGAGTGACATCGGCCCGTAGGCAAAAAGCGGTACCATTATCGGGGTATGTCCTCTGGAGACGAAGAGACCTTTTATCGCCCCTGTCTTCTTGTCTTTCCCTCGGAGTGAAAGGGCCCCGGTCTCATGGTCTGCGGATATGATTACAAGAGTATTGCCGTCCTGTTCCGCAAACCTTATGGCTGCCTCTACTGCCTTGTCGAAGTCCAGCAGTTCAAGCATGGCTGTCTCGAAGTCATTGTCATGGCAACTCTTGTCTATGCGGGCCCCTTCTACCATGAGGAAGAATCCTTTTTCATTGTCAGGATGCGAGTTGAGGAAGTTGATTGCATATTCCGTGGTTGCAGGGAGGAAGTCGCCCCGGCCTTTTGCTATGGAACTTACCTCGCTTTTTTCAGGGAGGTATGCAATCCTTCTGGTGCCTGCAGCGACATCGTCAAGGCTGTTGACTACCTTGTAGCGTTTTTCGATTGCATCACGGGTCTCATAACTCTGGTCTTCAAATGCTCCCCAACTGCCTCCTGAGATGAATGAGAGTTTTGCCCCTGGCAGGTCTGCCCAGATTTCTTCAGACATGTGCCTGTCAGGCTGGTGCGCAAAGAATACTGACGGGGTGCATCCGTCGATGCCGTCTGTGGTGATGACTCCGGAGACATATCCCATCCCGTCGATGATTTCAGGGATATTCTTCACCGGCTTGTCATTGACGTCCACCCCGATTGCTGCGTTGTGGGTCTTGACCCCTGTGGCATAGGCTGTCCCCGATGCTCCGGAATCAGTGGTGAAATCATCTCCTGCTGCCTGTGTGCGGACAAAGCCGCAGGTCTGCAGGTTGGTGATGGTGAGTTCATTCCCGTTGGCATACATGGCTGCCGATATGTGCGCGAGTCCCATGCCGTCACCTATGAGCAGGATGATGTTCTTTGGTGTCCTCTCTGCCCGGTCATTCTCGAATGACGGGGTGTATGACCCCTGGGCCTCATTCAGTAAGATGTCCCCCTTTACAGGTTCCTGCGCTGCTGCAAACAGCATGGAAAGCAGCAGTGCTCCAAAAGTGATGAATGTCCTTTTCATTTTCTGATGTCTTGTGTTTTATTGTCTGTAAGTTTACTGTTGTCTTGTGTTTCCAGCCCGATGAAGCGCCACTCCATCTGCTGCCCGTCCACAATGCCGATCCCGATGCCGGAAAAGCCTTTTCCGAGCGGTTTCCCGCATGGGCCTGAGGTAATCATCCTTATGCCTTTGGCCGTACATTCCGCCATGTCATGCAGATGTCCGGATATTACGGCAGTGACACCGTGTCTTGCAAAGAGCGGGATGTATTTCTTTTGCATTCTGACGGGAAAGTTGGAGTAGTTCTCAGGTTCTCCGTATTCCTTGAGTACAGGAGGGATATGGGAGAATATGATTTTTACTCCGGCGTCTTTCATGTCCCTGAGGTGTCTTTTCAGCCATCTGTATTGTTGCCGTTCATATGGCCGGGCCATCTCTTTGATTACGGGGCTGTTGATGCCGATGAATGCGCATCCTCCCTGTTCAAAGGCAAACCTGTCATACCCGTATCTGCCGGCATATCGCCTTAGCCCTGTCTCTGTGTCTCGTCCGATGTCATGGTTCCCTGGAATGTGATATACCGGGATGCCGCCGCTGATTTTCCCGATAGTCTCCATATATGCACTGAACTGCAGGCTGTCATCGGGAGAGTTGACCATGTCTCCTGTCACAACGACGAAATCCGGCTCCAGCGCATTTGTCATCATCACGGCTTTCTCCAGGAGGGCCTGGGCACAGGCAAATCCCTGCTCTTCCCTGAACCCGAACTGCGGGTCGGAAATCTGCACAAATATACATCTGTTTTGTGCTTCTGCGCATAGGATGCATATGAAAATGGCTGCAAGGCAGCAGATTTTTCTTTTCACACTCATAGATTTTCTATTTCTGAAAGGCTTGTCGGAGGCGTGTCCTGGGATGCCCATTCCTTTTGCGGCCTGTCTCCCATGACAAACTCCAGTTCTCCTCCTGAAACCAGTTCCTTGTGTGTGAACCAGCATCTGTCAAGAGGCTTCCCGTTCAGTCTCGCAGACTGGATGAATTTGTTGTCAGGGCTGTAGTTGAGGCACCGTATCGTGAATTTTTCCCCATTGTCAAGATTGATTGTGACTTTCTCGAACATAGGGGAGCCTATTACATATACCGGAAGCCCCGGGGTCACAGGATAGAATCCCATCATGGAGAATACCACGAATGCCGACATCCCTCCTCCGTCTTCATCGCCTGGCATCCCCATCAGGTCGTTCCTGAACCACTCCCTGACCAGGTCATTAATGCATTTCTGGGTTTTCCATGGCTCTCCTGCATAGACGTACAGATACGGGATGTGCAGTGACGGTTCGTTGGCCATAGAAAACTGCCCCACGTTGCCGGTATGGTCAGGCAATTGGGCCCAGAACGAGTACTTGCTGTCCTGCAGCGGTGTGCAGAACATCCTGTCCAGTTCTGACGAGAACGCCTCTTTCCCGCCCATGAGTTCGATGAGTCCGGGTATATTGTGCGGGACATCCCATCTGTAGACCCATCCGTTGTTCTCCCCATAGGCCCCTCTCGCTCCCATTCCTCCGGAGCGGACATAGTCGAACGGGGTTATGAACTCCCCGTTTTCGTCTTTAGGATGGAAGAAGCGGGTCTCGTGGTTGAATATGTTCTTGTAGTCAATTGCCCTTTCCCTGAAATACATGGCATCCTCCGTCATATTGAGCCTTTCGGCAATCTGGGCAAGGCACCATGTGTCATAGGCTGTGCCGAGGGTCACTGCGACAGGCTGTCTGCGCTCGAACGGATGCACTTCGGCATAGGTCTCCTTTTCCCCGTCGGCGATGGCGGGAATATATCCGTGCTCCCAGTAGAATTTTGTCAGAGGTCCAGCCTCGCATCCGGACCACGGGGCAAGTGTCTTTTCCGTGATGCCTGCCTTGCAGTATCTGTATGCTTCCGCGAGGTCGAAGCCGCGGATGCCTTTACATGCAGCATCGGCTACGGTAGCCACCCCATGGTTGGAGTTCATCCTCCTGCTGTCCCCGGTTACTTCGGGGAATGTAGGCATCCATGGATGCGGGGACTGGGAGGCCATCCTGAGGAATGAATATATCATCTTGCCCTCCATCTCAGGCTCGATTATCGTCCTGAGAGGATGAGCCGCCCTGTAGGTGTCCCATATCCAGTCGTCTGTGTAGAAGTCTACCGTGTCTTCATGGATTTTCCCGTCGAAAGCACTGTAATACCGTCCGTCTTCAGTGATATTGATCATCCTTTCGTACGTGCGGTAGAGAGACGTATAGAATACGGCCATCATGTCAGGCTCGTCGCCGGAAACTTCTATCTTGCCGAGTTTCCCGTTCCATACCTCCCTGCCTCTGGCCATGATGGATTCAAGGTTTTCCTCCTTTATCCCGGAAAGATTTTTCCCGGCCTGTTCCTGCCCGATAAGGGATACCCCGTATCTTACTTCGATTTCCTCTGTCCCGAGGGGGAACTGCAGGGCGGAGAATGTGTTTTCCCCTTCAGTGCCGCTGATGCACTTTTCGGGGGCCGGCTCAAATTCAGCGCACAGCCATATCCTGGTCTTGCCGTCGATGTATTGCCATCCTTCAAGCCTTTCCCCGTCCCATTCCATGCCTCCGTTGCCGGCATTGAAGATAAGGTAGGCCGGCCTGTCTTTCCGGCCGAATGAAAGTTCATAGATGGCAGCCCTTTCATCCGGGCTGAACCTCACATGTACATCCTCGTTGTAAAAGTATGCTTCGTATGAATACGGAGTGATCTTTTCGTTGTCATAGAAATACATGTAATATGGCTCCAGCCCGGACTCCTCGCCCTGCCAGAATGAAAGGTTGAAGGCTGACCGGCCTCTGTGGCTGGTGACAATGACAGGCAGCCCCTTTACCTGTACGCCCGTATAGTCTGCCCTCTCGGGATAGACCCTCAGCAGGCTGTTGGGCCTGTGGACTGTCGGATATGTCGGTACAAGCACATGGCTGATATTGCCCATGTACGGGTTGACATGCACAGTAAGGTCTTTGCCTCCCTGACAGGATGCCAAAGCCATTGTGCAGGCCAATGTCAGTATTATGAAATTCTTTATTCTCATTCCATCTCTCTTTAATGTCGGTCATGTCCATCGGAATCCTGCCCTGTCCTCAGCGGCATTGTGCTGCTGAACGGGATTTCCCCACGGAGCATCTTTGCCGCCATGCCGGCAAGCCAAAGGTATCTGTCGGGTTCCACTCCCTCATAACTGAGGAACGGGCTTTCTCCGGCCGGCACTTCATTGGCGCATTTGAATATGGCCGTACCTTCGTCTATCTCGTCAAACATGGCAATGTATATGCTTCTTGCCCCGGCATCGATGGCCCCTGCTACCTGTTTCCACAGAAATTCTCCGCCCAGACGCGGAATCTGGTTAAGGGGTGCAGCGACTCCGTTCTTGAGGTTGAACCAGCTGAATCCGGGGAATACGACCGGGATGTAGTCTTTGCCGTGTGCTCTGCACCATTCCAGATCCTGCCTGATGACTTCCTGTATCCTCCCGTAACTGTCGTTGTTGTATCTGCCGACAAACCACGGATGTATGACATCTGCCTGCTCCAGAAGGCTGTGGAGCCTCCTGTCCGGAAGGGCATCCATCGAGAGTGACCTCCAGAATGCAGGCACACCGAGCAGGATGGAGCATCCGCTGGATTTCAGTGCGCTGATTATCTCCCCGATATCGTCATAGCCGTATTTCCTGTTGTCGTTGAACCCGACTCCCCAGACTGCAACAAGAGGCTTCCCGTTGTGCCGGAGATAGTTGGGGCTTTCTGTAAGTTTCTCTCCTATCCTCTTCCAGTCTTCCGCCAGGAGTCCCATGTGTTCCGTGTCCATCCCGGACAGGTCATACATCAGGCAGATGGCCCTGCCGTATTTTTCGGCAGCCTTGACGGCATTGGACAATATGATGTCATAGTTTTCCCGTCCTTTTTCCGAGCGCAGCGTAGTGACGAATCTCTGCATGAACACACCGTCGATACCGTATTCCTGCATCCATCTGAAATGCAGGAATGTCGTGCTCCTGTCCCTCGAACTGAACACCCTCGCCGTACTGCCGTCAGCGAACCTGAATTCTGTCGGATATGTCTTTGCATACTCGCTTACATCCGGCCACATCTCGACCGAGCATCTGCCCGGCCTGAATTCCCCGTTCTTGGCATAATGTTTCCATCCGAGTCCGGCTCCGTCATCTTCTGCATTGAACCATCCCTGGTAGCCGGCCATTACAAGCCCGTCCAGGGACTGGAACAATACAGAGTCCTGATTCTGTGCCTTCACATTGCTGCGGGTCGGCAGCAAGGTGAAGAGCACTATAAAAAGAATATAGGATATTCTTGCCATATTATTTCACGGAGAATGTGTGTACTCCGAGGTCGGTCACATCCCCGAGTACGGATATGTTCCATTCTGCCACGGCTCCGGATGCAGGGTTGCACTGGATGCTCTCAAAGTCATTGACATTGCGCTTGCTGTCGTTCAAGGCAGTATATTCCGGTGCTGCGGCATCGGTGACATTGCCCGGATGTCCGAGCATCCCCGGTTTCCTGCGGTAGCCGTTGAGGAACGGATATGTGACTTTGCCTCCGATAGTCCCGTCTGCGGTAGGGAGGGAGAAGAGCCTGTCTATCTCAGTCCATGTCGCCCCGGAGTCCACGGTCTTCTGCACCACGAGGATGTCGTTGCCGTCAAAGGCCGGGAATGACTGTGTGGAATTGGCGATGGATTTTGAATAGTCTCTTGCATCAAGGCAGAGTATCACTCCCGGTACGGAAGTCCCGTCCACTGTGACACCCTCGGTAAGGGTCTGGTCTGCGGTATAGCCTGACGGCCAGAGTGTATTTGTCATGTGGTCTCCGGTACCTGTGCCGAGGGCGCTGCTTACGTATTTGAATACTACCGTCTTGCCCGGGGCGAGTGAAACCCCTTCCGGGAACTGCCAGTATGATATGTCGCTCCTGTTGACAGCGTTGTTGTACTTGATGCAGGCCACCCTGTAGTTGTGCAGGTCAAGAGACTCTCCTGTAGGGTTGTACAGTTCCACGAACTTGGCGTTGCACTTGTTTCTTGCCACGCTTGCCAGAAGTGCCCCTGCGGCATCGAGGTCACCCATTACCGTCTCCGAGATGAAGAGGTCTGCCCCTTCGTCCGTACTCGGGACGAAATACACGACTTTCTCCCCGTCCAGTCTCGTACCGTTTTCAGGCAGGGCCGCAAGGAGGTCTTCTGTCTTTCTCGGGTACAGTACGTAGTGGTCTCCCTGTGCTGCCACCAGCCCGGTTACCGAGCCTGCGGCAGTCGGTATGTAGGCCCCGTTCCAAGGTGCCGATGCTCCGGTCACAACATGGACAGGCTGTGAGATGCCCCGTGCATTGAAAATTATTTCGCCTCCAAACTTTTTCAGCCTGTCTTCCTCGCATACCTCCATGCCGGAGATGGTCACAAGCATGTTCATATGGGCTGCTATACCTGCAGGCTCTGTCTGTACAGGCTGCATGGACGGATCCGGTGCACCGACAGCCACTACATTATCGGCTTCTGCCGGAGTGATGATTACATTCCCGTCATTGGAGAGTGTGGCTCCGGTCAATACGATTATGACGCTTTGTCCGAACTCCAATGTCTCTTCTCCGGAAGTCTGCAGCAGGAATCCGTCTGTAGCGTCCTGTACGAAGAGCATGCCTTCCGGCATGTTGCCGTTGGTGTTGTCAGACACTACTGTGCCGGTGACGCGGACTTCATCGGAGATGACGCCAGGCCCGTATTCTTTCATTTGTGCTACAGTGACAGGGGTTGCGGTGATGGCTGTGAACCTCGGTTCCTGAAGTTCCGCAAGGTCTTCATTGTTGCGCGGCAGCACCACAAGGTCTTCCCCTGACTTGGAGGCGATCCCCTTTATCGTCCCGCTCATCTGTGACACCTGCGAGTCTGCAAACTCTGCGTCAGGAAGACATTTGAGCAGGAAGTTGTTGGCGAAAAGGTCTTCAGAGCCGACCGGGGCTGCCCCGTATGTCTGGCCTGTATATTCATCCCTGACCTGGACGTCCTTGATGAGGATGTACATGGACTGGAGACTTTCAATCTGTGAGACTGACGCCTCTACCGGCTGCGGCATCCCGTTAGGTGACGCCGTCTTTTCCGAACGTGATATGACTGCTCCGGAGATGCTCAGTACCCCGTCTGTGTCTGTCATCTCGCTTCCGTAGAGTTCCACTGTCACTTCGTCTCCGGCATCGTAACTGTGGGCCTGTCCTTCACGGAATGCCACACGGATACCTCTGTTGGAGCCGTCCTGCATGAAGAGTACGTTAGGCTCCACGTTTCCTCCCTCCCTGTCGGATGTCACCCGTCCTGTGATTGAGAGCCATGAGGCGATATTCCCGAGCGGGAGAGACCTTACATTCAGGATTGTCTCAGGCATGACAGTCCCCGGGCTTTCGGTGTCAGGGTCTGTCTCATAGAATCTGTGTGAACCGCAGTCATATGTATAGCCGCTGATCTTGTTCACCCATCCTGCATCTGCACGGGTGAAGTCGCTTGGCTTGCAATGTCCTTTTACTCCTGTGCGCCGTATCAGAGTCCTTTCCGCAGCCCAGTTGTTTTTCCCGGTGGAGGACAGCATGTCCACTGTCTCCCCGCCTTTCATAAGGGCTATCTGGGAGCTCCCGTCAAGGCTCAGCCCGTCGATATTGACAGCGGAGACATTGGCCCGGTATGGGTCCCACTCTCCGGTCTGAGGGAAGATGCCTTTCTCTGAGGCTTTGGAATTCATGTAGATTACCACACCGAAAGGCCCGAGCACTTCTTCTTCCAGAGCCACGGTCTTAGTGAATTCCCCGTCTGAGGCGGTGTCTGAGGCAAGGGTGAACTCATTGAGAGAATACGATGTGGTGCCGACGTTGGTGACCTCTATATAATAGGCCCCGTCTGACGCATAGTATTCGCTTATGAAGATATCGGACTCCATATCGCCAGGTATGTTCACGCTTCCGGACAGGTCCGGGTTGAAGTTGAAGTCATCCATTGTGCGGGCCGTGATGATGCGTGAGCCGTTGGAGTAGGTCACGATACCTGTGACAGAGCCTTTCCCCGCCGGAAGATTGTCTCCGGCCATGCTGGCTGCATCGCTTGTGCAGAGGAGGATGGATTCCCCTTCATCGTCATACAGTGTGCGGTATTGTTCGGAAGAGCCTCCTTCGTTGGCGAAAGGCAGGTCGGCCGTCTGGAAGAATACGTCATTGATGCAGACGAGTTCCTGCTCGTGTGACCGCGAGTCGACGGAAAGTTCAGATAGAGTGACTGTCATAGCCTCGATCGGAGAGCCTCCTGCCACTGGCCAGATTGAGTTGCGGGCACTCCTGTTGTCGATGGCGTTGACTTTCTTGTCGAGTCCTTCCCCGCTGACGGAAGCACCGAGGGACAGCATCCCTCCTGCTTCCCCGAGCATCATCCCACGGCACTGGACAGATATCTTCTGCCCGATCGGGAACAGTCTGTTTGACGAACTCAGGTCAGCGTAGATGTTGATTGCCCCGCTTTCATCCTGGAAAACAATGCTCTGGGCGTACTGCCCGCTTTCATCGGAAGAGGTGACCACTCCCTGTACATAGATTTCCCGCTCAATGAGATTGTCGGCAGGAAGGGCTTTTAACTGCTCTATGGTGAAATGTTCTCCATATGGTTCATAGACGAACGTCTCCTGGACGAACTCTTCCACCTGCAGACACGAAATGGCTGTGCAGCATACCAGTGCACATACAATTATCAGTTTCTGTTTAATCCCGTTCATGACTTGAAAAGTTTTGCGGTAAAGAACGGACGGGATTATTTTTCTGCAAAGTTATCTGTTCTGTTTAAAAAGTCAAGTCATTTACTGGAAATTTTGTTAAAAAATTATCTCATTTTCAGGATTTTATTAAAAAATTATGTCGTTAATCGTGCTGTTAATTAGAAATTAATACCCCGAAGATATATTTGGAAACGTAAAGAACGGCGGGCCTTATAACAACTTGACAACTATGAACCATTATTACCGGGCCGCTGCATTCATTGCGGCCATATTGCTGACAGGTGCCCTGTCTTGCGGGACATCGGTTCCGGACTCTCCGTCCATTCCGCGGAATCCGGAAAGACCTGACAAGGCATCCGGGAGTTTCAGTTTCCTTGTCTGTGGAGACATCCACTGGTGCGACGAGGACTTTTACGATCTGGATGCGATGCTTGAAGAAAAGCCGGGAGACTGGAGACAGATAACAAAGACGTACTCTCCTGTTACCCGGGCCAACTGGGAAGATTTCGTGTCTGTCATGAAAGACAGGCTGGAGGCAGAACCGGAGATAGGCTGTATTGTGCAATTGGGCGACATGTCCGAAGGGCTTGCCAATACACCTGGAGGTGCCGCAGAGATTGCAGAGAAGGTGGTGGACGTCCTTACTGACGCGGATTTCGGTGTCCCTGTCCTGCTCGCAAAAGGCAACCATGACATCACTGGTGTCGGGGACGCGTACAGAAAAGAAGCCAGGGCGGCATTTACCGGGTATGTCTCGCCTTATATAAGTGCCCAGGTCGGGACGAATGTAGAGGATGCCAACTATGTCTACCGTACCGGCGATGTACTCTTTGTAGTGCTTGACGCGTACAACCGGACTCTTGACCAGACGGAATTCATGAGGAAGGCTCTTGAAGAGTCTGATGCAAAATACAAGTTCGTGTGCATGCATGAGCCTGCAGTCCCTGCGACTGAACGCTGCTGGCACTATCTCAAGAATTCTCCGGAGCGGCGGCCTGAGTTCTTGAAGGCCATCGCGGAAAACAAGGCAGTCTTTCTGTGCGGCCATCTTCACCGTTATTCGGTTCTGCGCCGTAATACTGAATGGGGTCCGGTGGTGCAGGTCATGGTCAATTCCGTGACTGACCTTAAAAGAAAGGTGACGCCTTCATATGAACTGGGCCTCAAGGACTATGGCGCCGGTCTCGTGGAGTGGAAGCCGGACTATTCCCCTTCAAACAGGGAGTGGAGGCTGGAGACTCTCACTGCTGAGGCAGAATATGTGGACTATTACAATATGACCAACCTGCCCGGATATGCGCTCATCTCCATCAATGGGAAGACAGGGGATATCATGCTCAGATATTATCCGGCCTGGTCTGACGAGCCTTATGATGAAGTCAATCTCACAGAATTACTCAATGGAAAATAATCGTTTATGAAAAAATATATATTATTGTTGGTGACAATTCTGCTGTGTACAGCAGTCTCCGCCCAGAGGAGGAATATTGTCGGTACAGTCACGGACATGTCGGACGGCAGTCCGATTGTGGGAGCCGGTGTAGTCGTGAAAGATGCATCTGGCAAGATCATGACGGGAGCCACTACGGACCTTCAGGGGCAGTACACTGTCTCTGCAGGGAAGGATGCTGCCACCATAGAGTTCTCCATGCTCGGAATGTCAAGCATCAGCATGAAGATAGGCAGCAAGGACGTCATTGATGCCCAGTTGGAAATGGTGAGTTCTACCCTTGACGAGGTCGTTGTCACGGCTCTCGGTATGAAAAGGGAGACAAGGGCCCTGAACTATTCGCGCCAGAGTGTGAATGCCGCAAGTGTCATGGAAAACAAGACTCCGGACTTTGTCACTTCCCTCCAGGGACGTGTGGCAGGTCTGCAGGTGTCCACGGCAGGGCAGAATACCGGAAGTTCCGGCATCGTGATAAGGGGCTATTCTTCTGCTACCGGTGACAACAATGTCATCTTCGTTGTCGACGGTGTCATCATGGAGAACGGTGCTGTCGGAGGCGAGAGCGGCGGACTCGACTATGGTAATGCCATGGGTGACATCAACCCTGAGGACATAGAGTCCATCGAGGTCCTCAAAGGACCTAATGCGACGGCCCTCTATGGCTCGCGTGCCTCCAACGGTGTCATAATGATTACCACCAAGAGGGCATCCGGCAACGGCGGCATCAAGATCTCGTTTACGAACAACACGCAGTTCCAGATGATTGGCGAATACCCTCAGTACCAGAATACTTTCGGTGTGGGTATGGACCTCAACATCCAGACAAGCGACATCATGGAACTGCCGAATCCTGTCACTGGCGGCCGTTACCGCAGTTGGGGCCCTATGATGCTCGGACAGAAATATGTGGCCATAAACGGAGAGGTGCGGGACTATTCCCCTCAGCCTTATAATGTGCGCGACTTCTATCAGACTGCCACCCTGATGACAAATTCCATCGTCATCGAATCCGGGAACAAGGACAACAATGCCCGTTTCACCTACACCGACTACCGGGGAAACAGCATCGTGGACGGTATCAACAAAGAGACCAAGAGGACATTCAACCTCAGCCTTTTCAACAGGTTCGCCAAATGGCTGCAACTGACTTCGCGTATCACCTATATCTCTGACGTGGTGAACAACCGCCAGTATACCAATTCCAACAACCGCAACCCTGTCAATACCTATGTCCATATGGCGAGGTCTACCTCTCTGGACGAACTCATCCCGTGGAAAGATGAGTTCGGGAATGAGACTGCGACCAACAGGAATACCTCCAACCCGTACTGGATCATCAATGAGAACCCTACTACAGACGACAGGGACAGGCTCAGCGGTGCATTCAACCTCAATGTCACCCTTCCATGGGGCTTCCGTATTCTCGGCCGCGCCGGACTCGACTTCTTCTGGTGGAAGGGCACGGCGTTCCAGAACAGCGGCGGAATGAACGACCCTACCGGAAGCATTACCGAGTTCAATGACAACTTCAAGAGTATCACCCTTGAAGGTATCCTCCAGTGGAACAAGAAGTTCAAGGACTTTTCCATCAATGCAAGGGTGGGGGCGTCCACCAATACGCGCAGCGACGACAAGCGTACCCAGGAGGTGATAGGTCTTGTGGAGCCTGGATTTGTCCACATATCCAACTCGCTCCAGAAGATTACGCCTGTGCAGAACATGTATTCCAGGAAGACCAATTCTGTCTTCGGGGCGCTTTCTCTCGGCTGGCGGGAACTGCTTTTCGTTGAAGGTACCATCAGGAACGACTGGTCATCCACTCTCCCGATAGACAACTGCTCGTTTGCATATCCGTCAGTGGGAACAAGTTTTATCTTCTCCGAACTCTTCAACCGTCCGTTAAGGGACAAGATGTACGGAAAACTCCGTCTTTCCTATGCGATGGTCGGAAATGATACCGGCCCATACAGGACTGCCCAGTACTATACAATCGGCGGACAGTTCGGGGGGCATCCGTTCATCAACAGCAACACTGAGATGAACAACCCTGACCTGAAGCCTGAGATAACGGTGTCATATGAGGCCGGCCTTGAAATGAAGTTTTTCGGCAACCGTCTCGGCTTCGACTTCACTTACTACAACAGTTCCACATACAATCAGATCATACGTGCCTATATCACTCCTACCAGCGGGTATGAGAGAAGGTATTTCAATGCCGGTGAAATCCGCAACTCCGGAGTGGAACTCATGGTGACCGGCGTGCCGGTGAAGACAAAGTCTTTCATGTGGCAGAGCACAATCAACTATGCCAAGAACAATTCTCTGGTCGTAAGTCTCCTTGAAGACTATGACGTATCGAGCATCTCCCTTTACAGTGCATCCAACTGTACTGTCAATGCGGAAGTCGGAAAGCCTTTCGGATATATCCGCGGTATCGGTGTCGTGCGCAACGAGAAAGGGCAGATGATAATGAATGACGGAGGGGACTATTTCGAGACTGAGGACAACATGGGATTCGGCACTGTCGCCCCCAAATGGACCGGCAGCTGGATCAATGACTTCAGTTTCAAGGGCATATCCCTCTCATTCATGATTGACTTCAAGATAGGCGGCATCATGTACAGCAACACGTACAAGAAGATGATGACCAACGGTATGACTACCGAGAACTATGACGGACGCGTAGGCTACTTCCTTTCCAAGACCATCTACAACGAAAGCGACGCAGAGATGACCCACGGTATATCATGGGGCAGCAATGTGGTGCAGAGGGTGAAGGACGACGCAGGCAATACGATAGGATACAAGCCTGTCACGAAACTCTATACCCCGTCTTCATATGAATACTGCCGCTCCAACATCAATGAGTTTGCGATTTTCGATGCGAGTTATATAAAACTCCGTGAACTTTCCATCGGCTACAGCCTTCCGGCCAGGGTGCTCCGGAAGACTCCTCTGTCGACAGTCAAGTTCTCGGTTGTGGGCAGGAACCTCTGGACCATCTATAAGAATACACCTAAGGGAATAGACCCGGAATCTGTAGCCACGACAGGCAACGGCCGCGGTATTGAGAACGGCTCGCTTCCTCCGATTACCACCATAGGCTTTTCGATTACCATTACTTCCAAATGATGACGTTTATGAAGAAAATTATATTGATAGCCGCAGCGTCCCTGATGCTGCTCTCCTCCTGTACAAAAGGATTTGAGGAACTCGGCCGCAATCCCAATGCGATGGACAGGCCTACTCCGGAACTCCTTCTGAATTCGTCGGTACGCGGTGCCATGAACTTCTATGGCGGGGACTTCAACCGTGTGGCGATGTTCAACTACACGCAGATGTTCGTGGCATTCCAGGGCCGCTTCCAGAGATATTCGGAAGACCCGCAGGTGCTTGTCAACTATTGGCGTGATGCCTATCTGCGGGCTCTTATGCCGGCGCAGAATATCATCGATATCTACGCGGATGACCCGGCCTACAGCAACCGGGTGCTTATGGCAAGGATATGGAAATGCTATCTGCTTTCCCAGATGACGGCCATATGGGGCCCGATTCCTTATGAGACGGGGCTCGCAGGTGACATCACCACTCCTTACAACAGGGAACAGGACATATACTATATGCTCTTTGATGACCTGAAGAATGCTGCCGATGCTCTTGACATGGATGGTGACGTGTTCGGGACTGACATGCTTCTCCCTTCAGCCGCCGGGACATCCGACATATTGAAATGGAAGAAGTTTGCGTACTCCCTCAGGCTCAGGCTTGCGATGAGGATTTCCAATCCGTCTCCGAACGGCGACCCGGTAAAGGCCAAGGAGGTGGTGGAGGATGTCTTTGCCAACGAGGAGTTTACCATGTCATCGGATGATGACTGCGTGACGGGACGATGGGGAGGTCTCATCAGTGCGGAAGGCGGGGACTACAATCCTCTGTATTATTATGCAGTGTATGAGAAGCAGAAAAATATCGGTACCCTGCCTGCATTCGGCGAGACCGGGGTCTACCATATGAAACCGTACAATGACCCGAGGCTTCCTGTTTATGCGCAGCCGGTCGTAAGCGTGAAAGAAAGTGACGGTACCGTACCTGCACATGCGGGGGAATATTTCGGGGACACTGCCAGTTATGGAGGCTATGGCGGAGAGAGCGGGATTGTCCTTACCGGAGATAATGTCCACAGCGCACTCACGAGGGAGGACTATTCCCCTATAGGCGAGCGCTTTCTTGCCCCTGATGCGGAGTTCGTCTTCATGTCCTATGCCGAATGCTGTTTCCTGAAGGCCGAGGCCAGGCTCAAAGGCTGGGGCGCAAGTTCCTCCAAATCAGCCGAGGACTATTATTATGAAGGCATAAGGGCATCCATGGCACATTATTCAGATGTCATCACTGAAGATGCCGTTGCTGCCTATCTTGAGACTCCTGGCATCAAGTGGGGGACAGCCACAAAGACAACAGATGAAAACGGAGTAGACAGGTCTGCCGAATTCAAGGACTGGCTGGGACTGTGCAGCAGCATTGTCGGGACCAATGACTTCCAGCGCCAGATCATAATGCAGCACTGGCTTGCCATCCCGAACCAGGGGCTTGACATGTGGACTCTGCTCAGACGGACGCAGGTGCTGTCATTCGAGCCTTGCTTCTCCGGTTATGAGGGCTTCTACAAATACCTCCCTTACCGTCTGAAATATCCGACTTCCGAGACCCAGTACAATACTGCCGAATGCGAGAAGGCATATACGGAATACCTTGAGCCCCGGGGCTCGTTCAGCGGCAACGACATGTACGTCAAACTCTGGTGGGCACTGCCAAACAACGCGATAGCGGCTATCCCGAACCCTACACCTTATCTGTAATCCTACAATGAAAAATACAATGAAGAAAAACGGTTTCCATATGAAAAAGGTACTGATAATGCCGGCAGCGGTGATGGCGGCAGCACTGGCCATGTCATGCGAACAAGACCTGTATCTTCCGCCGGACTGGAACTATGATATCCCGTATACGCCTGTCACGTCTGAAATCCATCTCGGGGCGTTGTACCACAATTATACTGATGCCACATGGGCATCGGCACAATACACTCCGGTGCTCAACCAGACAATGGAGGATGGTGAAGTCATTGCCGAGACTCCATATACATCGACACAGGTGGGTGTGCTTACTCAGCAGGGAGAATGGGCAGCCAGTGCAGGCATAGAATTTTTCGTCTTCCCGTACAATGCTTCGGAAACGGACAATAACCTCCTGGCCAATTATGAAATCTATTACAATCAGGGAGAGATGCCTGTGGATGTTGTCATCAACTACAGTTTTTCTCATCTGGGCCTTACCGAACTTGCCGGCAGCGGCGCAGGGTTTGATGCGGTGGTGGCAGACTTCAAGACCCTGTACACCACTGTCTTCAGCAAGCCTTGGTATTACCGGCTTCCGGACGGGCGCCCTGTGATAATAGTGTCCGGGATGAACAATGATGCCTATGACTACTCCCTCTTCGTCCCGGCCTTCAGGACTGCCATGGCGGAATTTACAAGTGAACTGCAGGCCCAGAACGGAAGTGTGGATGACAATGCGATGAATTTCTATCTCATAGGCGAGAATACCGCCAACTGGCCGGCTCCCCAGACCAATGAGAGGGCTGCAAGATATCTTGACGCCAACTATACAGGCAGGTGGTACCCGGAGTCGAGATATGAGAGATGGTCGTCATTCTATCCGTTCACCGACATGGCATGGAGCAACTGGCGGGACTATGCGGCCGGATGGGGCAATGATTTCATCCCTTGCATATACCCGGAGTTCCATATAACGGAGAGCGGGACAAGGTCCATCGACCGCAGCGAGGAGAACTACACCGACTTCTGCAATGTGGCCAAGAGAAATCTCGGCTCGCAGAGAATCGTCCTTATAAACTCATGGAACGACTATACCAATGATACGGCTCTCGAACCGACTGCCGAATACGGGGAGAAATACATGCAGATAACATATGACCAATTTAAAAAATGATGAGACATAATCTTATATTGATACCGGCTCTTCTTCTCGCCTGCTCATGTGCAGGCGGGGATGAAGCCCAGAAGTTCCTCGTGCTGGGGGATATGCACTATGACCTGATAGAAAACCATGACCTGGAGTGGCTTGCCACCACAAAGGATGACCTGAGGCAGGTGACGCAGGAATATACCGTATTCACTGCCGAGAACTGGGATGACTTTACCGGGGTGCTTGCAGAAAAGGCTGTGGATGTGGATGCCGTACTGCAGCTCGGGGACATTTCCGAAGGTCTGGCGGGTACTCCGCAACTGGCTGTACAGATGGCGGACAGTGTGTTCAGTGCAGTAGACAGGATAGGGTTCGAAGTCCCTGTCATCATTACAAAAGGCAACCATGACATTACAGGGCCGGGGGCCAGAGAGGCATTCGACGAGGTCTATCTGCCGAATATGGCACGTCTCTCCGGACATGACAGCCTTTCTTCCGCCAACTACCGTACAGAGGTAGGGGACTGCTGCTTTGTATGCTATGACCCGTGGGACAAGGATAACCACGGCCTGGACGCTCTGCGTGACAATCTGGCGGCATCCTCGGCGAAGCATAAGTTCGTGCTTGTCCATGAGCCTGTAATCCCGATTAATGAGAGATGCTGGCATGTGCTGCGCCGGGATGATGAGAAACGCGCCGAACTGCTCAGAATCATAGCCGGGGAGGAAGCCATAGTCCTCTGTGCCCACATGCATCTCTATTCCGTGGTATGCCGGGACACGGAATACGGGCCTATAGTACAGTTGATGGCCAATTCGGTGATCCGTGATGCCGGGATGTTCAAGCCGTCGTACCTGATTACGGAATACGGCCCGTCTCTTGCGTTGTCCCGTCCTGACTGGGAGCCGGAGACAATGGACCAGAGGGTGAAATGGCTTTCTGAGGAGGCGGAGCATGTGACATATTTCAGGCAGACCGACCTGCCGGGGTACGGTATCCTCGAGGCGGGCCCGGAGGACGGCAGGATTACATATACCTATTATGCCGCATTTTCAGATGAACCGTATGACACTGTTGATGTGACATCTCTGATTGAAGCCTGCCGGAAATGACTGGAATACTGATGCTGTTGCCTGTCCTCGTGAGTTTTCTTTGTCTATACGCGTCCGTCGGACTGGAGGCAGGTGACGCAGGAGTATCCTTATAATACAGAAAACGGGGCTGCCGGTTTTTTAATGTGACGGCAGCCCCGCATTTTTCTATTCCCACTCTATTGTGGCAGGTGGTTTTGAACTTATGTCGTAGACTACCCTGTTGACTCCACGCACCTTGTTGATGATGTCATTGCTGACCTTGGCAAGGAAGTCATACGGGAGGTGTACCCAGTCGGCTGTCATTCCGTCCGTGGAAATCACGGCACGCAGAGCCACCGTATTCTCATATGTCCTTTCGTCTCCCATCACGCCTACGCTGCGTACAGGAAGAAGGATTGCCCCTGCCTGCCATATTGCCTCGTAGAGGTTCGATGCTGTCATCGTCGGGTCTGAAGCAGAGCGGACTTCTGCCGCTCCCGGCCCGGCAATGGCTTCGATTGCCGTCCTGTTGTCTTTGAGGCTGTATTCGCGCAGCCCTTTTATGAATATGTCATCTGCCTCCCTGAGGATGGCGAGTTTTTCTTCTGTCACGTCGCCGAGTATCCTTATCCCGAGAGATGGCCCCGGGAACGGATGTCTGCCGATGAGTTCGTCCTTGATGCCGAGTGCTCGGCCAACACGTCTTACCTCGTCCTTGAAAAGGGAACGCAGAGGCTCCACAATCTTGAGGTGCATCTTTTCCGGGAGCCCCCCTACATTGTGGTGTGACTTTATGGTTGAGGACGGGCCGTTGACTGAAGCGGATTCGATGACATCAGGGTAGATTGTGCCCTGGGCAAGCCATTTCGCATTCTCTATCTGGCGGGCATATCTGTCAAAGGTCTCGATGAAGAGCCTCCCGATGATCTTCCTCTTCTTTTCAGGGTCTGTGACACCCGCGAGTTCTGCCAGGAATTCTTTTGATGCATCGGCACCGATGACATTCAGCCCCATGTCCTGGTAGGATGCAAGAACATCTTCGAATTCATTTTTCCTGAGCAGCCCGTTGTTGACGAAAATACAGGTCAGATTGTGTCCTATGGCCTTATGCAGCAGGACGGAGGCGACAGTGGAGTCCACTCCGCCGCTCAGCCCGAGTATCACCTTGTCATCCCCGAGTTTCTCCCTGAGTTCCGCAATTGTCGTGTCTATGAATGAGGCCGGAGTCCAGTCACCCTTGCATCCGCAGATGCCATAGGCGAAGTTGGCCAGTATCTTGCTGCCTTCCCGTGTGTGATAGACTTCCGGATGGAACTGTACAGCATACGTCTCTTCTCCTTTGATGTGATAGGCTGCATTGGTGACATCGGCTGTAGATGCGATGACCTCACCGCCTTCCGGAAGTCTCGCAATAGTGTCCCCATGCGACATCCATACCTGTGAATGGGCCTGGACTCCTTTGAGAAGAGGGGAGTCCGGTACCGTTACATCGAGCATTGCTCTTCCGTATTCTCTTGCTATCGATGCGTTTACGTCTCCTCCATAGTGGTATGCAAGGTATTGCGCCCCATAGCAGATGCCCAGAAGCGGCATTCTGCCTTTTATGGCGGAAAGGTCTGCCTGCGGGGCCTTTCCGTCCCTCACTGAAAACGGGCTTCCGGAGAGGATGACCCCCTTGACATCAGGCCCGAGTGACGGTATCTTGTTGAACGGATAGATTTCGCAATAGACATTCAGTTCCCTGAGTCTCCGCCCGATGAGTTGGGTGACCTGGGAGCCGAAGTCCAGAATGATGATTTTCTCTGTCATATGCTGTCGTGTAGATTTTCCATGCGGCTGCCTGTCCGGGGCGGCGGGGCAGGTCTTACCTGGAGCCGTTTCCCCCGACAATTCGGCAAAAATAATATAAAAACTTTATAATGACGGGAGAATTGTATATTTTTGCACCTCTTTTTTGAGACAACTTATCACAGGTTATGCAGGATATAAGAAATATCGCAATCATCGCGCATGTCGACCACGGCAAGACGACGCTCGTGGACAGGATGATCTATCAGGCGCGTCTGGTCCGTGACCAGGAAAAACTCGGGGAACTTATACTCGACAACAATGATCTTGAGAGGGAGAGGGGTATAACAATACTTGCAAAGAATGTATCTGTCACCTATAAGGGTGTAAAGATAAACATTATCGACACTCCGGGGCACAGCGACTTCGGGGGCGAGGTGGAGCGTGTCCTCAATATGGCAGACGGTGTGCTTCTGCTTGTGGACGCTTTTGAAGGCTGTATGCCGCAGACAAGGTTTGTGCTTCAGAAAGCCATAGAGATGGGGAAGAAGCCTATCGTGGTCATCAACAAGGTGGACAAGCCCAACTGCCGTCCTGACGAGGTGCAGGAAGAAGTCTTCGACCTGATGTTTTCCCTCAATGCGACTGAAGACCAGCTGGATTTCCGCACCGTATATGGAAGCGCCAAGCAGGGGTGGATGTCCCTCGACTGGAGGAAGCCTGCAAACGACATTACGGCCCTTCTCGATACTATTCTGGAGGTGATTCCTGCCCCGGCACACAATCCCGGGACTCCGCAGATGCTGATATCCTCCCTTGAATACTCTCCTTATGTCGGCAGGATTGCTGTAGGCAGGGTGACAAGAGGTGAACTGCAGGCAGGTATGAACATAAGCCTGTGCAAGAGGTACGACATCGTCCAGAAGCAGAAGATAAAGGAGCTGATGGTGTTTGACGGTCTCGGCAAGACCAGGGTGGATTCCGTTCAGTGCGGGGATATCTGTGCTGTTGTGGGGCTCGAAGGCTTTGAGATAGGGGATACGGTGGCAGATTTCGAGAATCCGGAGGCCCTGCCGCCGATTTCTGTGGACGAGCCTACAATGAGCATGCTTTTCTGCATCAACAATTCCCCGTTCTTCGGCCGCGAAGGCAAGTTTGTCACATCCCGCCATCTGAAAGACCGCCTTGAGAAGGAACTCGAGAAGAATCTTGCCCTGAGAGTCAAGCCTGGCCCTAATGCAGACTCATTCGTAGTCTACGGCAGGGGCGTGCTGCATCTTTCTGTCCTTATCGAGACGATGCGCAGGGAAGGCTTCGAACTTCAGGTGGGCCAGCCGAAAGTGCTGGACAAGACCATCAATGGAGAGCGCTGCGAACCTATCGAAAACCTTACCATAGAAGTCCCGGAAGAGTTTGTCGGAAAGGCTATAGAGATTACCACGAGAAGAAAGGGTGCGCTGATACACATGGATACCAAAGGTGACAGGACGCATCTTGACTTCGACATACCTGCAAGAGGCCTTATGGGGCTCAGAAGCAATCTCCTTACTGCTTCCCAGGGAGAAGCGGTGGTCGCCCACCGGTTCAAGGGATATGAGCCGTACAAGGGCGACATAGAGCGCAGGACCAACGGCTCCCTCGTCTCTCTCGAGACTGGCGTGGCCGTGGCCTATTCCATGGACAAACTTCAGGACCGGGGACGCTTCTTTGTGGAGCCCGGGGACGAAATCTATGCCGGACAGGTTGTCGGGGAACACACAAGGGAAAGGGACCTTAACATCAATATCTGCAAGACAAAGAAACTTACCAACATGAGGGCATCCGGAAGCGACGACAAA
>JADILX010000119.1 GCA_017695025.1 Candidatus Cryptobacteroides excrementavium | reverse complement strand
CCAGGAAGCATGGACAGAAGTCGGGAACGGACAGAGGCTTGCCCAGATTTTCGGGACATACGAAATGAGGGACAAGATCAGGCCTGAGTCAAGTGACGAGGAAGTAATCTCTGTTATACGCGAAGAAGCCGAGAGCGCAATCTCCAACTCTTTCAACGTATTGAGAAACCGTATCGACCGTTTCGGTGTCACACAGCCAAGTATACAGAAACTCGGGAACAGCGGGAGAATCCTTGTCGAACTTCCTGGTGTCAAGGAGCCTGAACGTGTGAGGAAACTCCTCCAGGGTACGGCATCGCTCGAGTTCTGGGCAACATATGACAACTCTGAGATCTTCCCGTTCCTGCAGGAAGCCAACAGCACTCTTGCCCAGATACTTGCATCTGACGAGACAGCCGCACCGGCAGCAGAAAAAGAGGAGTCTCAGGCAGAGCAGACAGCAGACAGTCTCCTCACAGAGGAACTTCAGAACCTTGCAGCAGATGCAGAGGAGATGGAGCAGTACAGAAAGAACAATCCTCTTTTTGCCGCACTCCAGCCTGCCATGTTCAACGGAAGGCTTGCAAACGGTGCATGCATAGGATATGCAAGTTATGTGGATACAGCACAGATCAACCGCTGGCTGCACATGCCGCAGATCGAGGCTCTCTTCCCGGCAGAATTCAAGGCCTGCTGGACAGTAAAGCCTTCATCCTACATCCAGGGTGGCAATACATATGAACTCGTGGCCATCAAGGCGACTTCACGTGACGGACAGGCCCCTCTCGACGGAGGTGCGGTGACAGATGCCCGCGTGCAGTACGGCAACAGCGGCGGTAACCCTAACGTATCAATGACAATGAACGCAGAGGGCGCCAACATCTGGGCAAGGATGACAAAGGACAACATCGGCAAACAGATTGCCATCGTCCTTGACGGCATGGTATATTCATACCCTACAGTCAACACTGAGATTACAGGAGGAAGTTCTGAAATCACCGGCAACTTCACCCTTGAGGAGGCAGAAGACCTTGCCAATGTGCTCAAATCCGGAAAACTTCCTGCCCCGGCAACCATCATCCAGGAACAGGTTGTAGGTCCGTCCCTTGGAGCCGAGTCCATCAATGCAGGTCTCATATCCTTCGTGATAGCCTTCCTGCTCGTGCTCCTGTACATGGCATTCTTCTATCATGGTGCAGGTCTCGTGGCAGATGTCGCACTGCTCTGCAACGTGCTGCTTCTCCTCGGCTCCCTTGTATCATTCGGTGCCGTACTGACATTGCCTGGTATTGCAGGTCTCGTCCTCACCCTCGGTATGGCGGTGGATGCCAACGTCATCATCTATGAACGCATCAAGGAGGAACTCCGGTCAGGCAAGGGTCTGAGCAAGGCAATCGCGGACGGATACTCAAATGCATACTCAGCCATCATCGACGGCCAGTTGACCACCATCATCACCGGTATCGTCCTCTTCATCTTCGGTTCCGGTCCTGTACAGGGCTTTGCAACTACCCTTATCATAGGTATCATCACTTCAATCCTGACTTCTATCTTCATCTCAAGGCTGATATTTGAAGACAGGCTTGCCAAGGGAAAGAACATCACTTTCGACAACAAGTTCACACGGAACCTGCTTCAGAACACTCATGTCAACTTCCTCAGCAAGAGAAAATTCACATACACAATCTCTGGCCTTGTCATTGTAGTCTGCATCGTATCGATGTTCACAAAGGGCTTCACATATGGTGTCGACTTCACCGGAGGACGTACATTTGTAGTAAGGTTTGACCAGCCTGTTTCAGCAGAGGATGTCAGGGAGGCAACCATCGCCGCCTTCAGCGCTGCTGACGAGGCCGACCAGAGCCAGAACTACGGTTCCGCTGTCGAAGTGAAGCAGTTCGGAGGCGAAAGCCAGATGAAAATCACTACCCAGTATAAGGTAGACCAGGAGTCAACCGAAGTTGATGCTGAAGTAGAGCAGATTCTCTACGATGCACTCAAAGGCTTCTTTGCTGAAGACCTCACCCTGTCAGAGTTCACTTCTACCCTTGAGAACCCGAACGGTATCATCAGTTCCGACAAGGTGGGCCCGACAATCGCCAATGACATGAAGAGCGATGCAATCATCGCTGTGGTCATCGCACTGTTCGCCATCTTCGTCTACATCGCATTCAGGTTCAAGAAATGGACATGGGGATTCGGCGGAGTCATGGGACTCGCCCACACTGCAATCATCGTGATCGGATTCTTCTCACTGTTCTCCGGGATACTTCCGTTCAGCCTTGATGTGGACCAGACCTTTATCGCAGCCATCCTGACCATCATCGGTTATGCAATCAACGATACAGTGGTCATCTTTGACCGTATCCGTGAATACAAGACCCTGCATCCGAAGATGCCGCTCGAACAGAATGCAAACGAGGCCCTCAACAGTACGCTTTCACGCACAATGAACACCTCTCTGACTACCCTCGTGGTAATGGTGGCCATCGCCATCTTCGGAGGTGAAGTCATCAGGGGACTTGCAGTGGCCCTCATCCTCGGTATCGCCATCGGTACATATGCATCCCTCTTCATTGCCACACCGCTCATGTATGATGTGACAATGTGGGTCGAAAGGAGAAAGGCAGCCAAAGAGGCAGCAAGAAAATAAGACGCCGGCTCCGTGACAGACGGACACAGAGTTCCGCCTGCTGACGGATGACAGACATACTTTTCAGATGGGGCATGACTCAAGACAGGGTCATGCCCTATTTTTGTACATGCCTGCAGGACAAGCAAGGCATCTCCCCCGTATCGGCAAGGCTGTTCTGCATGTCGGCAACGCATGTTGAAAACTTTATATTGTCCTCCTCTCTATTTTAAGTATCTTTGCCTTTCCCGGAAATTCCGGAATGCGGGCAATCCATCATACATAATATAGAATACAGCAGCACCATGTCTTTCGTTCACCTTCACGTACATACGCAATATTCCATTCTGGACGGCCAGTCGTCGATTGAAAATCTTTTCAACCGTGCGGACGAACTCGGAATGCCGGGGATTGCCATCACCGACCACGGCAACATGTACGGGGTGAAAGAGTTCTTCAAGTTTGCGAAAAAGCATCCTTCTGTAAAACCTATCATAGGATGCGAGATATATGTGACAAGGCATTACGACCACAAACTGAAAGACAAGGACCACAAGGAATATTACCATCTGATTCTTCTCGCCAAGAACTATAACGGCTATAAGAACCTCATGAAAATCGTCTCAACCGGGCACATTGAAGGCATGTACTACAAGCCGAGGGTGAGCCATGAGGTGATAGAAAAATATTCCAAAGACCTGATATGCTGCTCTGCGTGCATTGCCGGAGAGATACCGAGAAATATCATTAACGGAGATATGGAGGCTGCCGAGAAAGCGATAGAATGGCACAGGAAAGTCTTCGGTGATGACTACTATCTTGAAGTGCAGCTTCATCGCACCGAAGTGCCCGGGCAGTCGCAGGAGGTCTACGAACGGCAGAAAATAGCCCTCGAAGGGATAATCAGCCTGGCGGAAAAGACAGGCGTAAAGATAGTGGCCACAAATGATGCGCACTTTGTACGGAAGGAGGACGGCCCGGCTCATGACAGACTCATCTGCCTGACTACCAATGCATACCTCTCTGATGTAAACAGGCTCCGCTATACACAGCAGGAATACATCAAGTCTGAAGAAGAGATGCTGGCCCTGTTCCCGGACCATCCGGAATTTCTGGCAAACACCCTTGAAGTCTGCGACAAGATAGAACGGTACGAAATAGACCGCGGACACGTGCTCCCGATATTCAAGATAGAAGAATCCTTCCTCAAGGATGTCGACACTTACCTTGAGAAATACAGGGATGTCATAGACGCCGGAAGATGCGACAAGGACGGGAACGACAGAGGGGTGGACTTTACACATTCCGTAGCCTATCTGTGCCATCTGTGCTACGAAGGGGCAAGAAGAAGGTACGGTGACCTGACACCGGAGCAGGCTGAACGTATCGACTTTGAACTGAAGACCATATGCAGGATGGGATTTCCGGACTACTTCCTCATCGTGCAGGACTTCATTGCGGCGGCACGGAGAAACGGCATTTCAGTAGGTCCGGGAAGAGGGTCAGCAGCCGGCTCTGCCGTAGCCTACTGCCTTGGAATCACCAATATTGACCCGATAAGATATCAGCTTCTGTTCGAGCGTTTCCTCAACCCTGACCGTATTTCCATGCCTGATATCGACATCGATTTCGATGATGACGGGCGCTACAGGGTATTCAAGTATGTAGAGGACACATACGGTAAGGACCACATATCCCACGTCATCACATTCGGGACAATGGCCGCGAAAATGGCCATAAAGGATGTGGCAAGAGTCAGCAACATGCCTATGGACGAGTCAGCAAGGCTCACCAAGATGATTCCTGACAAGCCTTTTGAGGCAGAAGTGGAAAAAGAGGTGGAACTCGCCGAGAATGAAGTCCCCGGCCCGAAAGAAAAGGTGACTGTGCGGCAATTCGAGAAAGACGACCCTGAACATCCCGGACAGAAGACAGTCGTCGAGAAGCGGTTTGTGACAAGAAAGGTCATGGAGGAGTTCAAGCCCAAACTCTCAAACTGCGTCAAATACATCCCTGAACTCAGGAACGAGTACGAGAACGGCTCTGATCTCACGAGAGATGTGCTGAAATATGCAGTCAAACTGGAGGGATGCATCCGCCAGACAGGTGTACATGCATGTGCCATGATTATCGGCCGCGGAGACCTGACAGACTACATACCGATAAGCATTGCCTCCGACAAGGCGACAGGAGAGGATGTGTGGGTGTCCCAGTATGAAGGATGCTTCATAGAAGACGTGGGTATGCTCAAGATGGACTTCCTCGGGCTGCGCACCCTTTCCATCATCAAGGAATGCCTCGAGAACATCAGGAAACGCCATGGAATAGACATCGATATCGAAAAGATACCTATAGATGACGAAGAGACCTACAGACTGTATGGCCGCGGGGATACGACAAGCGTATTCCAGTTCGAGTCGGAAGGTATGAAGCAGTGGCTCCAGAAACTCCAGCCGACAAGATTCGAGGATCTGATTGCCATGAATGCCCTGTACAGGCCGGGGCCTCTGGACTATATCCCGTCTTTCGTAGAAAGAAAGCAGGGCCGGGAAAAGATAGAGTACGACCTGCCTGAGATGGAAGAATATCTTCAGGATACATATGGCGTCACTGTCTATCAGGAGCAGGTCATGCTTCTCTCGCAGAAACTGGCAGGCTTTACGAAAGGCCAGGCAGACAAGTTGCGCAAAGCCATGGGGAAAAAACAACTGGATGTACTCGAGTCCCTGCACGACAAATTCATCAGCGGAGGCAAGGAGCACGGCCATCCGGAAGACATACTTGAAAAAATCTGGGGAGACTGGAGGAAATTCGCCCAGTATGCCTTCAACAAGTCACACGCTACATGCTATGCATGGGTAAGTTACCAGACCGGCTATCTGAAAGCGCACTACCCGGCCGAATTCCAGGCGGCCAACCTGAGCAAGAATCTCTCCAACATGGACGAGATCAAGAAAATCATGGATGACGCCAAGAAATCCAGGATAAAAGTCCTCAATCCGGACATAAACGAGAGTGACGCAAGGTTTACGGTCAACAAGGAAGGGAACATCCGTTTCGGGCTCGGAGGGATAAAAGGCTTCGGAGACAACATCGTTAGCGCCATACTTAAGGAGAGGGAAGAGCACGGCGTCTTTGAAGATATCTTCGATTTTGCCGAGAGGATGGCCGGTACAGTGAACAGAAAAGCCTACGACTCCCTGCTTTATTCCGGGGCATTTGACAGTTTCGGACACAGCAGAGCCTTGTACACACAGCCTTGCGCATCGGGTGACATTTTCCTGGACGCCCTTGTCAAATATGCAGACAGGTACAGGAAAGACACACTTGACGATGCCGGCTCACTGTTCGGAGATGCTGAAGAGATAAAGCCGCAGAGACCGGAAATGCCAGGGATGACTGTTGAAGAAAACACGCTGGAACTTCTGCACAAGGAGAAGGAACTCGTAGGAATGTATCTTTCTTCTCACCCGCTGGACAGATACACATTTGAAATCGAGAATTTCACTACATGCAGGCTCAATGGCCTGAGCACACTCATCGCCCAGTGCGACAGGGAAAAGACCGTCAAGAACGTGAACATCGGAGGCTTTGTGACGGCAGTCCAGGCAGGCACGAACAGATTCGGGAGGCCATTCCTGAGAGCCACCATAGA
>JADILX010000012.1 GCA_017695025.1 Candidatus Cryptobacteroides excrementavium | reverse complement strand
TATTTAAAACGTGCCGTGGTATCGAGACCTCCCGCGCATCCTATGAAGATTTCCCCCTCGTCCTCTGAATCGAGGTTGATAAGCATCCGGCCTGTTATGAACCCCGGCTCCAGCGCCTTGGCCCCGTCAAGGCCAGTCTCTTCAGCCACGGTAAAAAGAGCCTCTATCCTGCCCGTAGGCAGACCGCTGGTGAGTACGGCCAGTTGTGCCGCCATCCCGATGCCGCAGTCAGCCCCGAGGGTGGTGTCCTTCGCTATCATCCACCCGTCCTCAATCTCCCATTTTATCGGGTCGGTCGAGAAATCGTGCTCAACCCCCGAGTTCTTTTCACAGACCATGTCGGAATGGCTCTGCAGGACAACAACGGGCGCATTCTCCTTTCCGGGAGACGCCTCCTTGACTATGAGCACATTGCCGGCACTGTCCGTCCTGCATTCAAGGGAATGTCTGGCTGCAAAATCCTGAAGCCATGCGATTATCTTTTCTTCATGCCCTGACTCGCGCGGTACACGCGTAATCTCCTTGAAGATGGACAGTACTTCATCTGATGTCATATGCTGGATATTTCAAGAGTTATCTGTGGA
This sequence comes from Candidatus Cryptobacteroides excrementavium, assembly GCA_017695025.1. Taxonomy (GTDB): domain Bacteria; phylum Bacteroidota; class Bacteroidia; order Bacteroidales; family UBA932; genus Cryptobacteroides; species Cryptobacteroides excrementavium. Next base: position 2,294 of record JADILX010000012.1, on the reverse strand, counting down.
CAGGCACGAGCATCTTTTCGATGTCGGTCACATACTGCCGGAATGTCTTGTCAAATGTCATCAGGTCTGTAACAGTAGTGCATGCGTGCAATACAGTGGCATGGTCTTTCCCTCCTGTTTCGGCCCCGATGGTGGACAGGGAGCAGTTTATAAGATTGCGGCTCATATACATCGCTATCTGTCTTGCCTGTACGATCTGTCTCTTGCGGGACTTTGACAGCAGCGTATCCTTTGTGATGTTGAAATAGTCGCAGACAGCCTTCTGAACCTTTCCTATGGTAAGTTCCTGCTTCTGCTCCCCTACTATCTTGTCAGTAATCTTTTCCGCAAGTTCCACAGTGACGGGCTTGTGTGCAAGAGTAGCATTGGCTATCAGCGAAATGAGCGCCCCCTCAAGTTCGCGGAAATTGGATGTGATCCGCGTAGCAAGGAATATGAGCACGTCATCGTCAAGGGCCACACCTTCCCTGAAACTTCTCGCCTTCAGCATGGCAAGCCTTGTGGCGAAGTCCGGCCGCTGCAACTCGACAGAAAGCCCCCACTTGAGCCTTGAGAGCAGTCTCTCCTCGAACTTCTCCAGTTCCACAGGCGGTCTGTCGGATGTGAAAATGAGTTGCTTCCCGTGCTGGTGCAGGTGGTTGAATATATGGAAGAATGCATTCTGCGTCCCTGGAGAGGAAAGTTCCTGGATATCATCCATTATAAGCACATCCATCTTCATGTAGAACGCAAGGAAGTCAGTCAGTTTGTTATTGACATTGACTGCATCCATATACTGTGTCTTGAATCTGTTGGCCGGCACATAGAGCACAACCTGCTCCGGGTATTTTTCCTTGATGGCTATTCCTATCGCCTGGGCTATATGCGTCTTGCCAAGCCCCGGCCCGCCGAAAAGGAAAAGAGGGTTGAACGCGGTCTTGCCCGGGGCCGAGGAGATACTCTCGCCTGCGGTGATACCCATCTTGTTGCATTCACCTTCGACCAGATTGCCGAAACAATACACCGGATTTAACTGCGGATTGACCTGTACCCTCTGGAGTCCCGGATATACAAACGGCCCCGGGTTGCCATGAGGATATGTAGGGATTGTGATGGTGCCGTTTACCGGAGCCACACCGTGGGACCCCGGGTAGCGGAGCGGCGGCTCGACCGAGACCGGACGCACCCTGTAGACCAGACGGGCATCTGCGCCTATCTCCCTCTTGAGTGTCTTTTTGAGCACATCAAGATAATATTCCTCAAGATACTCGCGGAAAAACTCGGAAGGGACCTCCACCTCCAAAGTAGAGTCCTGCATTGCAACCGGTCTGATAGGCTTGAACCACGTGTTGAAATGCTGCGGCTCCACAATCTGGCTTATCACCTTCAGGCACCTGTCCCACACCATCATATGTTTTTCTTCCGCCATACTCGAATCAAAGGTTAGTCGAATTGTCTGTTGAGTTATTGAATCGGATGGCAAAGTTGATGAAAAAAAAGTAATAAAAAATTAATTTATCTATTGTATATTAATTTTATTTTACATCTCAAACGTTTCGCAAATCCTCAAACGTTTATTTTATAATTTATTGAAAACTAATAAGTTACAATAGAATAAATTATCTAAGACACTGATGCAGGGTAAATATTAGTTTATAATAATTCTAAATTGGAAAATCCTTTGCCGGGACGTCACTGAGGGCATCAGAACAAAGAAATCCGGACATATTTACGCGGATTTTCGCTTATTTTTTTCACGAGGCTGTCGGCTTCCAAGAGAAGAGACTCGAGTGAGTCATATACCTTCGGGTCATGGAGGAGACGGCCTACCGTCCCGTCCGGACTTTGCATCAACTCAAGAAGCCTTTCGAGAGATTCGGCCATGGACTTGATGTCAGCATCATCCAGATCCGACACGACCCCGTTTACTTTAGCCATTGCCGTATCTGCTTTTTCCACCACCGACATGAGGCCGGATGAAAGGGTGGCGAGATCTCCGGCAAAAGCCCCGAGTTCATCGGCCCTTTCTCCGAGGGCCCCGGATATGCGCTCCGCATTGAGTGCCGTCGCCTGCAGGCTCTCCAGCAGCGATTCAATCTTTTTACGGGCGGATTCGTCCAGTATGCCGCTGACATTTCCTGCTGCGTGGCCCAGGCTGTCTGCCGCCGCCGAGATCTTCCCCATGAGAGGAATGAGGGCATCACTGAGAGAAGAAAGCATGTCCGGGCGGACGTCACCGTATATCAGGTCGCCGTCAGAGAGAAGTCCCGATGCCTCTCCCGGAACGATATCCACACCTTTGCCGCCCATGATGT
>JADILX010000118.1 GCA_017695025.1 Candidatus Cryptobacteroides excrementavium | reverse complement strand
CTTCAATGCAGTCCTCTGACCTGCATCTTCCGTATCCAGGGACAGTTCATCCTCAGCGCAGGTATTCAGCACCGGGATTACGCGGATTCCCTTGTCAGACAGAATCCTGTACCATTCTCTGTAGGTGTCGTCAATTCCTGTCTTCTTGAGTCTTCTTCCGGATATTTTGTCCGGTCCGAAGCCCGTTGAGCCGTCCCTGAACAGCAGGATGGCGATGTCTGCCTTGTCGAGAGAATTTCCGGTCCTGTTCACGCGAAGTGCCCCGAGCTCTCCTTCATCATCGAACCCGGCGGTGTCGATGAGTACGGTTGCTCCGGCTCCGGGTATTTCCATAGCTTTGCTGACAGGGTCTGTGGTTGTTCCGGGGATGCCGGACACAAGAGAGACTGTCTGTCCCGCCATTGCGTTGACAAGGCTTGACTTGCCGCTGTTCCGTGCTCCCAATATCGCTATGTGGAGTCTTTCTGCTGCCGGTGTTTCCATACTCAAATCATTTGTTGTCTGCCGTTTAGAAACGGAAATCCCTGCGGCCGTTCCGGATTTCTTCCAGATGTCCGGCAGTCAGTTCCCTGACCTTGTCTCCCGGAATATTCTTCAGCTCTTTCCGGATGGCGGCAAGTCCCTTTTCCTTTGTCAGGGGAGATGCATAGTCATAGAGATATTCCATAAGTGTCATCAGTGCGTTCGGCTGGCAGCAGTCGGCTATCTTCCCCCGCTTGACCAGCGACATGAACCTGTCTCCGGTCCTGCCCTCACGGTAACATGCGGTGCAGAAGCTAGGTATATGCCCCAGGTCGAGCAGCCATCCTACAACTTCATCCAGAGATCTTCTGTCGCTTATGTCGAACTGTGCCGTACTGTCCGCATCTTCCCCTCTGTCTGTCACATGGCCAGTCCCACAGTCCCCGTGCTGCTGCCCTCTGCTGTCTGCATATCCTCCCACGCTTGTACGGGAACCGCCGCTTATCTGTGATATTCCAAGTTCGAGTACTTTCGCCCTTACTTTTTCGGATTCCCTTGTGGAGATGATCATTCCGGTGTACGGCACGGCAAGCCTCAGGATGGCCACTATCCTGCAGAATATGTCATCCGGCACTGCATCCGGAAAGTCTCCTGTATCGATGTCATCTGCCGGACAGATACGGGGCACGCTGATGGTATGCGGCCCTATCCCGAACCTCGCCTCGAGATGCTCTGCGTGCATCAGCAGCCCCACAAGGTCATATCTCCAGGTGTTCAATCCGAACAGTACACCTATCCCTACATCATCTATCCCTCCCTGCATTGCCCTGTCCATGGCCTCTGTATGCCATGCGTAGTCGCTTTTAGGACCGCTCGGATGCAGCTTCTCATAGTTCTTCCTGTTGTATGTCTCCTGGAACAGTATATAGGTACCTATTCCGGCATCCTTCAGCCTGCGGTAGTTCTCTGCTGTGGTGGCAGCTATGTTCACGTTCACCCTCCTGATGGTGCCGTTGCGGTGATGGGTGCCGTAGATTGTGCCTATAGACTCGAGAATGTATTCTATCGGGTTGTGTACGGGGTCTTCACCGGCTTCGATGGCCAGTCTCTTGTGTCCCATGTCCTGGAGGGCTGTCACTTCGGCCCGGATTTCGTCCTGTGACAGTTTCCTGCGGGGTATATGCCTGTTCTTTGCGTGGTATGGGCAGTAGATACAGCCGTTTATGCACCAGTCGGACAGATATAGCGGTGCAAAGAGCACTATCCTGTTCCCGTAGAGTTTCTTTTTTATCCGCCGTGCAAGGGAATATATCCTATCGAGCAGGTCCGGTTCGCTGCACTCCATCAGCACCGCCGCCTCCCTGTGTGTCAGTCCCCTGCATTCCTCTGCCTTGGCGATGATGCTTTCCATCAAAGCTCTGTCGCGGCTGTGCTCCATAGCATAGCTGACGGTTTCGAGTATCTCCCTGTCATTGATGAACTCTCCGGCAATGCCGGATGCAGGATTGAAGACATGTCTGTAATTTCCCATATTATCTTTTCCTGATGATGCCTGCTTAAAATCGGACTGATATCAAGGTCGGATACAAATTTATAAATATTGTAAAAAAAACGCTATTTTTGTCACCCGACAGACGGTTGTTTATTGAAAAAATAATCCGATATGAAAGCATTGAAATTGTTTCTTTGCTGTGTCGTGCTTGCTACAGGGGTTGCAGCGGCAGCACAGAATGATTCTCCTGTCCGGTTTACAGTCAGGCAGGAACAGGTATCTGAAAAGGAAGTGCAGGTGATATTTGAAGCCGATATGGCTGACGGATGGCATGTATATTCTACCGATATGCCTGAAGGAGGTCCTATATCTGCTTCAGTGACAGTTGAATCAGCAAAGGGTGCATCCGCAGATGGCAAGCTTTCTGCCCTGGGTGAAGAGATTTCAGCCTTTGACAGTATGTTCGGGATGGAAGTCCGTTATTTCGAGAAGAAGGTGACATTTATCCAGAAATTCAAGATCAGGGGCAAGCGATGCAATGTCAGGGGATTCCTGGAATATGCGGCCTGCAATGACACGATGTGCATTCCTCCTTCAACAGTGGAGTTTACCGTAAGCCTATAATCCGATATTTTCCTCTATCCATGAAAATATGATTTCAAGTGCTTCCGCAGACACGGGTGCACTTATCTTTGCATATTCATCAGGTGTCCCTTTCTTGCAAGGCAACAGAAGATGATTCAGCCCGGGCAGGGCCACAGTGGTGACATTTCTGTTGTGGCTGAGATATTTCCTTACGTTTTCAAGATTCTGGCTGCAGTTCACCATTACATCATTTGTCCCGTTGACAGCCAGTACGGGAATCTTCACCTTGCTCAGATAGTCTGCGGGATTGTATCTGATGAAGAATCGGTACCAATTGCTTGTAGCCTGCTGGACATACATGTATATAGGATATCTGAAATGATCGTTCATGATGCCGGATTCCCGTATCATTTCATCGTCTTTAGCTTTCCATTCATCGTAGGCCTTGTATAAGGCAGCTGACAGTGTCGTGCTGTCGGCATTCGCATATTCATACGCCGTATGGAACATAATACCGTTTATCTCGTCATATCTTTTCCTGTTTATGTCAGGTATCCCGTCAGTTGAGGCTACAATGTCTTTGTTCTGCTGTATGACAGAACTCAGACCATCTGTCATAAGTCCGGCTACGGATATGAGGAATCTGATATCCTTGCATTCTGAAGCCGCTATGGAGCATGTTGCGCCACCTTCACTGTGCCCCAGTGCACCGATTCTTCTCCTGTCAATTTCTTTTCTGGTACGGAGATATTCTACTGCAGTTATCACGTCCCCGGCAAAATCGGCAGTGGTGGCATCCTCGTATATTCCGTCAGATCCCCCGACGCCTCGGTCATCTACTCGGAGTACGGCTATTCCTCTGCGACTCAAATATTCGGCTATCTCCTTGAAAATCTTGTGCCCGGCCATTGTTCCATCACGGTCCTGGGGATATGTCCCGGATGCGATTACTACGGCTGTATGCCTGCCGGGATTGTCTGGCAGAGTGAGAGTACCTGCATAGTGCAGGGAGTCCTGTCCGTAGAAAAGCACATTCTCGGACCGGAAGCCAGATTCCGGCTGCCGGGCGGATGCGATGCATACGCAGCACAGGAAGCAGATGGCAAGGGTCGCTCTGAATATCTGTCTCATTTCTTTATCTCTTCTATGATTATACTGATCTCATCTGCAAGGGCGCTTGGAGATCCGTAGTATCCTGTCGCTATCCACCGTACATTGCCTTCACCGTCAATTATCATTTTCTGCGGTATCCCGGAGAAATGGAACTGCCTTGCGTAGTATGAATAGACGGCCTGACGCTGTCCTTTTTCATCCGGATTGTCCAGAAGTACCTGAAAGTCATAGCCCTTTTCAGAGATGAAATCCTTTATAACCTTGACATAGTCTTTCCTGTTCTCCATTGTGGAAATGAAGAAGAAATCAACTGCATCATCATCCTTGTATCTGTCCACTGCCATCTGCATACCAGGCATCGCGGCTTTGCACGGGCCACACCAGGTTGCCCAGAAATCGAGCACTATTATATGTCCGTCAAGTTTAGCCATATTCACTTTGCCCCCTTCAAGTCTGTCCAGCTTGAACAGCTTTGTCGGGACATTGATCATGCTGGACACAAGGGCATCCCTATGTGCTTTCATAAGTGTTTCAGATTTCATCGAATTGATGTATCCGTCAAATCCGTCCTCTGTACCTCCGTTCCTCATATATTCAGTTTTCAGGATATCCAGCATTTCTGGAGATGCCTGGTTCTCTGACACGGCGGCCTTGATCTGAGCAAGGGCCTCATTGTCCCTCCCGTTCTTCTTCAGCAGCTTTACATAGAAATCATTGAAATCTGCATTACGGCTGCCTAAATATAATGACAGTGTATCCATCAGTGACATTGCATGGCTGTTTTCTCCTATTTCATCAAGGATTTTAGAGTAGTCAAGCCAGGCAGGTGCATTGTCACGATAGAACTTGTCTTTCCATTCTTTAGGAGACCATACTTTTTCTGCCGCATTTCTTGGGCGGGACTGCAGTTCTTCATATATCAGCCTTGCATAAGGATAGAGATTCTCTGCAGACACATCTCCGCGCATATAAGGAATCTGGATTATATGCCAGAAATACATTGACAGATCTCTTCTCGGAGCGACAGGAAGACATTCGACAAGCCTGGAATAGTCATTGTCCAGAATGATTGCATTGTATATATATATCCTGAAAAGATTGCTGTAATAGTGGTCAAACATATCATCTTCGACAAATGAGTCAATGAATTTCTCTGGCGGGAATCTTTTGAGGAATCCTTTAAAACATGAACTGAAATCATCAGGATCGGACTTGTCCATCAGGAACAGTTCGCGTGCCGTTTTTTCCCTGAAGAATTCACCGTCCGGATAACGCTCTGACAGCCTCTCTTCTATTTCTGCTCTCATAGTAGAATCCGGAAGTATCGAGGATACTATCTGATGCGCCTGCATAAGCTGCCTTTCATTCAGCCTGTCTCCTTCAGAATCTCTGTCAAGCAGTGTCCTGATGTTCTTCTTCATGTCGGCCTTGGATACTGTGGAATCGCGCTGCATGGCCAGTGTGGCGTACCAGAA
>JADILX010000117.1 GCA_017695025.1 Candidatus Cryptobacteroides excrementavium | reverse complement strand
CCTTCAAACATCACCTGGGGCGCACTCGGAGTGGATGTCGTAGTAGAGTCTACAGGATTCTTCCTTACTGAGGAACTCGCTTCAGCCCACATCAAGGCCGGTGCAAAGAAAGTCATCATGTCAGCTCCTTCAAAGGACGCTACTCCAATGTTCGTATACGGTGTTAACGACAAGACTTATGCAGGTCAGGACATCATCTCCAACGCATCCTGCACAACCAACTGTCTTGCTCCTATCTCTAAGGTTCTTCACGAGACATTCGGTATCAAGAGAGGTCTCATGACCACTGTTCACGCTGCTACTGCTACTCAGAAGACTGTTGACGGTCCTTCCAAGAAAGACTGGAGAGGCGGCCGCGGTATCCTCGAGAACATCATCCCTTCATCTACAGGTGCTGCCAAGGCTGTAGGCAAGGTTCTTCCTGAGCTGAACGGCAAGCTGACAGGTATGTCAATGCGTGTCCCTACTTCTGACGTTTCAGTTGTTGACCTCACTGTAGAGCTCGAGAAACCGGCTACTTACGAGGAAATCTGCGCTGCAATGAAGAAGGCGTCAGAGGGCGAACTCAAGGGTATCCTCGGATACACCAACGAGTCTGTCGTTTCAACTGACTTCCGCGGTGACTCCCACACTTCCATCTTCGATGAGAAGGCAGGTATCCAGCTCGACCCTACATTCGTGAAGGTCGTTTCATGGTACGACAACGAGTGGGGTTATTCAAACAAAGTCTGCGAAATGGCCCGCGTCATCGCAAAATAATTCCGGATACTTCAGTATTCCATATGCAGGGCTGCCTCAGGCAGTCCTGCTTTTTTTGTACTGACCGCTGCCGGAATGTTTTATTTTGTATCTTTGCGCCTGTTTTGGCAAGGCTGACTCCTCTTCCGGAGGGCGGGAGCCGCCTTTTAGAAGAACAGATGATGGCAGACAGACTTTGGAACAGCAATTACCTGAAGATATGGACAGGGAACTTCCTGCTCAATTTCTCGTTTACGCTCATAGTGCCGTTGCTCCCATTGTATCTGAGTGAAAGGTTCGGGGCTACAAATGACACTATAGGCATGGCCTTGGCAGGCTATACGCTTATGGCCTTGATGATAAGGCCTTTCAGTGGCTATGTTGTCGACAATTATCCCCGGAAGGCCGTGCTGATGGTGTGCAATTTCTTTTTCTTTCTGCTTTTTTTCGGATACATTGTGGCAGGCTCCCTGACAATGTTCACGGTATTCCGGACTTTGCATGGGGCACCGTTCGGGGCTACTACCGTAGCAGCAAGTACAGTAGCGATAGATGTGCTCCCGTCTTCAAGGAGAACGGAAGGCATAGGATATTACGGACTGAGCAACAATCTTGCGACCGCTCTCGGGCCGGTTCTTGCCATATACCTTCTGCATGCGTTTAACGGGGATTTTCAGGCATTGTTCTGGATTTCCACCATGTTTTCTTTTGCCGGGCTGCTTCTGGATGCTTCGATAAGGCTCTCTCCGCGGGAGTTCAGGCCGGAGAAACAAGTCATTTCCCTCGACCGTTTCTTTCTGTTGAAAGGCTGGAGAGAGGCACTTGCCATGATCTGCTACTCATTCAGTTATGGCGTCGTTTCCACTTATGTCGCCATATACGGGAAGGAGGAACTCGGCATGACAGGCGGCACCGGCATATTCTTCTCTCTTTTTGCCGTGGGGCTCATCGTATCAAGGCTTACAGGCGCGAAGGCGCTCAGACAGAACAGGGTCACTTATAATGCTTCTGTCGGTGTCATCGCATCCTTGTGCGGCTATCTTTTATTTGCAGCCATGCATAATCCTGTGGGATATTATGCTTCTGCCTTTGTAATCGGTCTGGGGAACGGACACATGTATCCGGCTTTCCAGAACATGTTCATCAATCTGGCCGAGAACAGCCAGAGGGGGACAGCCAACTCTTCGATTCTTACTTCTTGGGACGCCGGTCTCGGTCTCGGCGTCCTTTTCGGAGGAATGCTGTCAGAGCATTTCGGGTATCACAGTGCTTTCTGGGCTGCACTTGCCGTCAATGCAGCCGGAGTGGTCTGGTATTTTTTCCATGTAAGGCGGCATTTTGAGCAGAACAAGTTAAGGTAACGGATTTTAGAAGATGAAAAGATTTCCTTTCAGAAAAAGAAAGATGACGGATGTCGGGGCAGAGGAAGCAAGGATCCGTATATCATCCAGCATTGAGAGACAGCAGAATGTTCCTGAAAAGGAGCCGGCAGGGGAGTCCTCAGGGGGTGCAGGTGGCGCCGGAGCCGCGGAAAACATCAGAAAGCCTTCATGGATGGTATCAACGATACCGTTTATAGTACTCATAGCCGTCCTGGTCGTTGTCATCAGGGTATTCGGGGCGGATTCGCTTGCAGGAGGCAGCCAGGTCGCCCTGCTCATTGCTTCCGCCGTCATTGCATTGATAGCGATGTGCTTTTATGGTGTCTCATGGCAGGCTCTTGAGGATTCGGTACTTGACAATATACGGTCTGTAGGGACTGCAATTCTGATATTGCTGCTGATTGGGGCAATAGCCGGGACCTGGATGGTCAGCGGCATCGTCCCTACATTGATATGCTACGGAATGAAGGTCATTACCCCGGCTATTTTCCTTGCTGCATCGTGTATCATAAGCGCATTGATTTCCGTCATGACTGGCAGTTCCTGGACTACAATCGCCACTGTTGGTGTTGCATTGATAGGCATCGGTACGGCACAGGGCTTTGATCCAGGATGGTCTGCAGGCGCCATAATCTCCGGGGCATATTTCGGAGACAAGATTTCCCCTCTGTCAGACACGACTGTACTGGCTTCATCTTCTTCAGGCACACCTCTTTTTACGCATATCAGATATATGCTTATAACAACAGTGCCTTCAATGGCCATAGCCATCATTGTCTTTCTGACGGCAAGCCTTATTCACCATTCTCCCGAAGTCTCGCAGACCGAGGAGTTCTCCGCAACTCTCAGGGATACTTTCAATATCTCGCCATGGCTTCTGCTTGTGCCTGTCCTGACAGGAGTACTGATTGTCAGGAAACTTCCGGCCCTGCTTACCCTTTTTCTCGCAGCGCTGATGGCCGGGGTGGCGGCAGTATTCGCCCAGCCCCATATCATACACGAAGTGGCTACCGGGATTTCCGGCCACACCGGCAGCCTTTCTTTCCAGGACGCATTCAAGGGAATCATGGTCTCTGTCTACGGCCATACAGGCATAGTTACGGGGAATCCGGAACTCGATGCCCTTATATCTACCAGAGGTATGACCGGGATGCTCAATACGATATTCCTGATAATATGTTCGGTGACTTTCGGCGGACTTCTTACCGGAAGCGGCATGCTGCAGAGCCTGACAGAGATGCTGGTAAAACATATTTCAGGAAGACTGTCAGTGGTCTCTTCGACTGTGGGCACAGGCCTTTTCTGCAACATGACTACAGGCGACCAGTATCTCTCGATAATCCTAACGAGCAGTCTCTACAGGAAACTCTATGAGCGCAAAGGATATGAAAAGAGGCTTCTGAGCCGCTCTGTTGAAGACTCGGCGACTGTGACATCTGTGCTCATCCCGTGGAATTCCTGCGGCATGACGCAGTCCACGGTGCTCAAGGTGCCTACAGTCGACTATCTTCCGTACTGCCTCTTCAACATAATTTCTCCTCTGATGTCTGTCGCCGTGGCGGCCATAGGATACAGAATCTACAGGTCTGGCAAGACAGTGGCTGCTTCCGCAAGCGGGACCTCCCTCCAGTCAGACAGTACAGACAGCGGAGCAAATTGACGGTCACCGGACAATTTTTCCATAGCCAGACATTGTAATTATGATTAATTTGTCTACCTTTGCATAACAGGATTTAAATTTTAATTATTCTAAATTACAAAGTCATGAAGGATCTTAAAGGAACAAAGACCGAGGCTAATCTCCAGGCCGCTTTTGCAGGAGAATCCCAGGCACGTAACAAATACACCTATTATGCTTCAAAGGCCAAGAAGGACGGATATGTCCAGATAGCCGAACTGTTTGAAGAGACCGCCAACAATGAAAAGGAGCATGCCAAGATATGGTTCAAACTTCTTCATGGCGGTGAAGTGCCTGCAACAGAGGAAAATCTTCTTGATGCGGCAGAGGGTGAAAACTATGAATGGACAGACATGTATGCCGGCTTTGCCAAAGAAGCCAGGGAAGAGGGCTTTACAGAGATAGCGGTTCTTTTCGAGAAGGTGGCTGCTATCGAGAAGATGCATGAGGAGCGTTACCGCAAGTTGCTTGCAAATGTCAAGGAAGGTCTCGTCTTCTCACGTGACGAGGACATGATATGGGAATGCAGCAACTGCGGACATATCGTTGTCGGAAAGAAAGCTCCGGAAATCTGCCCTGTCTGCAAGCATCCTAAGAGTTATTTCAAGATTCACGCTACGAATTTCTGATAGGCAGTAAGAGGGTGGGTCAGGAGGATTTTTTCCTCCGTGAGAATTGAGTATTTGAAACAAGACTCCATCAAGGAGTACGGATAAAAGGGGGTGAGTCAGATTTTGACCACCCCCTTTTTTACCTGTTCACGAAGCCACGGGCGGCTACAGTTCTCCTCATGCCATCCCGGCATGAGTCCTTCATACCCTGTTCTTTTGGATGGAAAAATGAACGGTTATTTCTTTGTAGTAAGGACTCCGATGATGTTTATGATGATATAAAGAAGAAATGTAAGGAGCACAATCATGGACCAGTTCAGCCCGAGCAGAAGTACAAGTACTGCTG
>JADILX010000116.1 GCA_017695025.1 Candidatus Cryptobacteroides excrementavium | reverse complement strand
CCATCAGGCTCTTTCTCAAGTGCCTTTCGGTGAGCTGTTAATGTTTCGGACTGCAAAGTAAGGGACAAACAGGGCAAATTTCCAAATTTTGTTGCTATTTTTGTGGCTTCGAATTAATTTGACAGACAATGACAGATAAGGTCAAAAAGCGGATAATCATATGGTTCTGGATCATAATCACGTTCCCGGTGGTGTTTGTGTCCGTGCTTCTTCTTCTTGTATGGGCTTTTGCCGACATACCTTCCTTTGAGGAACTTGAGAATCCGGAGAGCAAACTTGCCACCCAGGTTCTTGCCGAGGACGGGGAGATTCTCGCCACTTTCCATATCGAGAACAGGTCATATGTGGCATATAAAGATCTTTCTCCCAATCTTGTGAATGCGGCAGTCGCCACAGAGGATGTGCGGTTTTACAGGCATTCGGGCATCGATTTTGTCAGTCTCGGGCGCGTCTTTGTGAAGACATTGCTCCTGAGTGACTCGAGCCAGGGCGGCGGAAGTACCATCACACAGCAGCTTGCCAAGACCCTTTATCCGAGGTCTGATGTCAGCAGCCGTGTGCCGGGGGTGTCCCAGATGAAGATGGTGTGGATAAAACTGAAGGAATGGATAACCGCTGTCAAACTGGAAAGGAACTACACCAAGGATGAGATCATGGACATGTATATGAATGCCATATTCTTCGGCAGCAATGCCTATGGCATCAAGTCTGCAGCCATGACATTTTTCGGGAAGGCGCCTGCCGATCTCACCGTGGAAGAGAGCGCCATGCTTGTCGGCATGGTGAACAAGCCTACAAGATACAATCCTGTCATCAATCCGGACAAGGCCCTGGCAAGGAGAAACTTTGTGATAGGGCAGATGGAGAAGGCGGGATATCTTACCGCAGCGCAGAGGGACTCCATCCAGCAGATACCGATAGTCCTTTCCTACCAGATTCTTGACCATAATGCCGGGCTTGCTCCGTATTTCAGGGACCTGCTCAGAAGAACGATGAACGCAAAGCAGCCGGAGCGGAAGCGGTACAGTATCTATGAGGATTATGTGGCGGATTCCGTCCGGTGGGCGGATGACCCGTTCTATGGCTGGCTGAACAAGAACCTCAAGCCTGACGGCTCGAAATACAGCCTCGACAAGGACGGGCTCAGAATCTATACGACCATCAACTACAAGATGCAGAAATATGCTGAAGAGGCTGTCGAGGAGCATCTCGGCCTTGATCTTCAGAAAAAGTTCGAGTACGACCGCAGGGGATTGCGCAACAGGCCTTTTGCCAATGACATTGACCGGGATGTCGCAGACCGGCTTATGGCCCAGGCCCGCAGGTGGAGTGACCGCTACCGTGTGATGAAGTCAAGGGGGGCATCCGAGTCCGAGATTATGAAGAGTTTCCGGACAGCCGTGGAGATGCGGGTCTTCTCGTGGGACGGGAAAGGGTACATCGACACCATGATGACACCGGACGATTCGATACGTTATTATAAAGGGCATCTGCGTGCCGGCTTTATGGCGATAGAGCCGCAGACCGGTCATGTCAAGGCCTATGTCGGCGGCCCGGACTACAGATATTTCAAATACGACAATGTCAGCCAGGGCAAGCGTCAGGTTGGCTCGACCATCAAGCCGTTCCTCTATACTCTTGCAATGCAGGAGGGGATGACCCCTTGCGACAAGGTTGTGAATGTGCCGCAGACATTCATCGTCGGAGAGGATATCTGGACCCCGCAGAGTACGGACAGGGATGAATGGATAGGACAGACAGTGACCCTGAAATGGGGCCTTACCAAGAGCAGCAACAATATATCTGCATACCTGATGAAACAGTTCGGCCCTCAGGCGATGGCCGAGATGATGAGGAAGATGGGTATAAAGAGCCACATCGAGGCAGTGCCGTCGCTTTGCGTCGGGCCGGCTGACCTGTCACTGTACGAGATGGTTGCAGCATACAATACTTTCCCTTCCCAGGGAGTGTACATAGAGCCTCTGTTTGTCACGAGGATAGAAGACAATTCCGGCAATGTCCTTTCGGAGTTCAATACCCATAAGCGGGAGGCGATAAGCGAGCAGACGGCTTTCCTGATGGCCAACCTTATGCAGGGTGTCGTGAACAGCGGTACGGCTGTCAGGCTGAGGTATAAGTACGGTCTTAAGGGAGAGATTGCCGGGAAGACAGGTACGACCAATGACCATGCTGACGGATGGTTCATCGGCTATACTCCATCCATTACCGCCGGTGTATGGGTCGGTGCCGAGGACAGGCAGGTGCATTTTGAGTCGATGTCTTACGGACAGGGAGCCAATATGGCTCTCCCTATATGGGGAATCTGGATGAAAAAAGTGATAGAGGACGGAACTCTTGGGATATCGGAGACAGACAGGTTCGTCTCCCCTCCAGGCATGCATCTCAACCTTGACTGTGACGGCAGTGACAATGATGCCACCAGGACAGGTGAAGAGGAGAGCGAGGATTATTTCTTTGAATGACATTTCTATGGGAAAATACAGCAATATAGCGGTCATCTATGGCAGCGACTCTTCCGAATGGGAGGTGTCATGCCGCAGCGGGGAGTTTGTCTCTTCCCGTATCGACGGGGCTGAATACAATGTATATGAGATTTTTGCAAGATTCGGCAACTGGTCTCTCGTGGCGCACAGGCGGCGCAATTCGATGCGGGTCATAATGCCTGCAGAGACACGCCCGCAGATAGACAAGACGGATTTTTCCGTGATTCTGGACGGTGTAAAGGTGAAGTTTGACTTCGCATACATCATGCAGCACGGTACTCCAGGGGAAAACGGGCTGATGCAGGGCTATTTTGAGATGCTTGGCATCCCGTTCAGCAGTTGCTCCTCATTCGTTTCAGCGGTTACATTCGACAAGTTCTCCTGTAAGAATTATCTCCGGGACATGGACTGTGTGAAATGCGCTGACGACATCTTCATACGGAAAGGAGAGGAGGGGGCAGAAGGCCTTGCGCATGAAGCAGTCCGCAGGCTCGGGCTCCCTATGTTTGTCAAGCCTACCGACGGCGGTTCAAGTTTCGGAGTGACAAAGGTAAGGAGAGAGGAGGATTTCGGCCAGGCGCTGCAACTTGCGTTTTCTGAAGGAAAGACGGCCATCGCGGAAAAGTATATCGCCGGAAGAGAGATTACCGATGCCGTGTACTTCAACGGCAAGGAACTGGTTGCCCTGCCTGTGATAGAAATCGTCACTGACCATGAGTTTTTTGACTATGATGCAAAATACAATGGTTTCAGCAAGGAGATATGCCCGGCGGACCTGTCTGCGGAACTGACGGCTTCCGTGCAGGAAACTTCAAAAAGGATTTACGCCAGACTCGGGTGCTCCGGCGTGGTAAGGGTGGACTATATACTTGCCGAAGACGGGCTTTATTTCCTTGAGGTAAATACAATCCCGGGCATGACAGCGGCCTCTCTCGTGCCGAAAATGGTCAGGACCGCCGGTATCGACATGACGGAATTCCTGTCCGGAATCATTGAGAATGCCTGACTCTGATGCCTTCAGTGCCGGGACGGTGCAATTCAAAACACTTCAAGATGCTTCTTAAAGAATTTATTTCAGCCTCTGTGGCCTCACTTGAGAAATCTTATTCCCAGAATGAGGCCAGAGCCATAGTTTTCAGATTGTGCGAGGACGTTCTGGGTACCAGAAGTTATACGCACATAGTAGAGCCGGGGTTCGTTATAGACAAGAACAGGCTTCCGGAACTCCAGGAGAAATTTTCCAGGCTTGAGTCCGGTGAGCCGCTTCAGTATGTGACCGGTCATATGCAGTTCTGCGGTTTTGACTTCAAGGTCACCCCCGATGTCCTGATTCCACGTCAGGAGACAGAACTTCTCTGCCGGCATGCAATAGAATTTGTCTCCAGAATCAGCAGGATGAGGCAGTCTTCGGGAAAGTTTGCGTCCCCCGTAAGGGCGCTTGACCTCTGTACAGGCTCGGGATGCATAGCATGGACGCTTGCACTTTCCGTCCCCGGTATTGAAGTTGTTGCTACAGACATATCCGAGAAGGCTCTGCAAGTCGCAAGATCGCAGAATTTCAGAGAGTATGTGAAAGCCCATAACATTAAAGTTCCACGCTTTGTACATCAGGATGTTCTTGATACGGAGACAGACCCCGGGCTCGGGACTTTTGACCTGATTGTCAGCAACCCCCCATATGTGACCGAATCCGAAAAGGCCCTGATGAACAAAAATGTTCTGGATTTTGAGCCGGCTTCGGCACTCTTCGTCCCTGACGATGACCCGATGCGGTACTATCGCGCAATATCCTTCTGGTCAGAGAAATACCTCGCTCATGACGGGCTTGGTCTGGCAGAGGTCAACGAGGCGTTCGGAGGCATGACGGCAGAGGTTTTCGAACAGGGCGGCTTTGTCCATACTGACCTGATAAAAGACATCAATAACAAGGTCCGGATCATCAGGTATTCAAGGTGACTTTTCCCGTGCAGCCAGATGGTCCCGGTGTGACAATTTCCGGATGACTGGCATCCGGATATGCATGTACATCACGGCAGAATGCCCTTTTCTGATATTATCCGTGTACATTTTGTGTACACGGATAATTCTTTGTCACTTTGCAGTGTGATTTCTAATGTCGGACTAATTATGGTTGCTATGAAAAAGATTCCGGCCCGTATGTCGGGCAATTCCCGTCCTGTGATGCGGGACATTCTGTTCTATGGTGTACTTCCTTATATTATTGTCTCGGCGCTTGCCCTGTTTTTTGTCTCATGTGAGGAACTCGACAATGATATAGAGAAGCATGGAGGCGGTCAGGACACCGCTTCAGTCTCTCTGGAGGAAGTCGCTGCCCTCCTGTCGGAGATGCCTATAGGGGCCGGCCAGATGCAGGAGGTATATGATGCAGTAAATTCATCTTCTGCCAACGGTTATGACGAGGAATACACTATGAGGGATCTCTTCCGGCTTCCAGGGGCCGGAGTAGGTGACGACAGGCTTCCGGAGGGCATGAAATCATCAGGAGAATACAGCAGGCCTATGAGGGACCTGATAAGAGAGCACCTGCATTTGCGGCAGGAGGCCCTGACCCGTTCCGGAGGAGTGCCGGCGATGAGTCCGGATGATTTTATTGCTGCCCTGGAGTCTTCAGATATCCAGATATACTGGCCATTTTCCGAGAACTGGGACGGGCAGCAGTTCCCGATAATCACATTCGACCCGCTTGACGGGGCGGAGACCAATGTGGGATATCGGCTTTCCGAGGATCAGCATGGCCAGCGATATGTGGAGGAAATCATTGTGGACGAAGAACTTGCTTCGAAAGAGACAGTCTGGGTGGTCAATCTGAATGATGACAGCGGATATGATTCTCTCGAACTGCTCCGCAGGCAGGACCCGGAATGGGGCAATGGCGGAGGTACTGTTATCGTGAAACCGCAGCATACCATAAAGACATCCCTGTATGGAGCAGCCACAGGAGTGGCGGAAGATGCCGGAGACGGGACTGTGCCTGAAGACGGGGAAAGCCCGGTCCGGACCTTGCTCCTCAAGGAATTTACCATGCTGAGGAACTATGACTCGTGGTTTGCCGGAGCATCCGAATTCTTTGTAAAGATGGGGGCTGTCGAAAATTTCACTGCCAGTACAGAGGCGGAACTCAAGTTGTACACTCCGACTGTCACTGACTTCATGATAGTGGTAAAGAGAAAGCACAAGGGGGTTCCGCAGCCGTTCAATGCAATACTTGTCTCCGACTGGACAGACCAGTTGTCGCAGTGTGCATTTATGATTATTGAGGATGACGGCGGTACAAGGACATCGTGGAACTGTTCTGCGCTTGTGCGCATCGCTTCCAAGAGTTATGGGGTGGAGATATCCATTCCGGTCAATACGCGGGATGACATTGTGTGGAGAGGACAGTTGAGCAGCCGGTATATCATGGCCAACAGTAACGTCACCGGTCATTTTGGGGATGTCGACCTGAAATTTGAGGTTCTGTGACAGTCATCTCGCAGGCCGCACAGTCAAAGTTGAGGACAAGCCTTCTGCCGTTGTTCATCAGGTACATGGGTTTTGCTGCAATGCCTTTCCCCTGTTTCGGACACAGACCGAGTTCGTGGCGTACGCAATATTTTGTGCGCATCAGTTCGGCCCCGGCAGGGTGGCTTGTCTCATAAGCCATTTCCCGGACGTCTGCCCCGAGTCTCATGTACAGATTTCTGGCAAGAGAGTTGGCTATATTGCATCTGTAGTCTGCAATGCCGCAGTTGCCGGCTGCCTTTTCTGGCCGTTTCTCGTCCGGGCGACACTCAAGGATGCTGCAGTTTGACATTGGCCTTCTGTTGCATGGGATAGAGTCGAGGTGTTCTGCGATGTTTCTCCTTATGCCGTTCAGCATTGAGGCCGGCATGACAGGAATATTCCCGGCAGAGATACCGGCAACTGCAAACCTGTAGTGTGCTGTGCTTTTGCCCATCTGGGACTGTATCATTGCGGCCATCCTTTCCCGGTTGTCTGCCTTCTGGCTGCCTGCGCTGAATGTCTTGCGGACGATACGCCCGTCTTCGCTTTCGGCAGTTACAGACAGGAGAAAGCGTTCTTCCGTTCCTGCGGCCTCTCCGCAGTCCTGTATGTCTATATTGAGAGTGACACCGATTTCACGTCTGGGCATATTCTTTTCCAGTTCCTTCTCAAAGGCGCTGTCAAAGTTCCGGAATAGCCTGGCCCCGATATAGAGTGCAGGGGTAGGGCTGCATCTGATTTCCGTCCCGGAGCATATGTCTCCCCTGAACCCGATTACTTCATGCCCAGCCACAAATGAAAAGCCATCCCCGTTGTTGAGACGGATTTTTTTCCCGTCCCGGGGATTTATGCGGAGCATGTTCCTGTCCTTGCTGACAAATGAGACCGTGCCTATCTCCTCTCCCATTGATTTGGCAGAGTCCATAGATGCCCATTTCCCCCGCTTCCCGTCCAGGAAAAGAGATGTATATCCTCTGTTGAATGTCTTGTCTGCATCAGGAGTGAAGCCGCCTTCAACCTTCCCGAAAGACGCCCTGCAGTAGTGCACATGACCCTCCGGCCTTTCTTTCCGGACTATCCTGTCAAGCGCCAGGGAATAGTCTCGGACTATGTTTTTGACATAAGAGCCGTTTTTCAGCCGGCCTTCTATCTTGAATGATGTCACGCCGGCATCAGCGAGTTCTTCGAGCCGGTCTTTCAGGTTGAGGTCCTTAAGTGAGAGCAGGGCCTTGTCCTTGACAACTGTGTGCCCCGAGTCGTCAATCAGGTCGTATCTCGACCTGCATGCCTGGATGCATGCACCCCGGTTGGCGCTTCGTCCTGCTATCTTTTCCGAAAGATAGCATTGTCCGCTGTAACATACACACAGTGCCCCGTGTACGAAGACTTCGAGTTCGCAACCGACTGTTTTCCTGATGGTGCGGATTGCATCTAAAGACAGTTCCCTTTCAAGGACAAGACGGGAAAATCCGAGCCTTTCATAGAATGCCGCCTGTTCCGGGGTCCGGATGGCGCATTGGGTCGAGGCATGGAGAGGGATTCCGAGCCGGTCTTCCGCAGCCATCACAGCGACAGCGAGATCCTGTACGATGACGGCATCCGTCCCGGCGTCTTTCAGATCATGCAGCAGCCGCCTGGCCTCAGGCAGTTCCCCGTCATAGAGGATGGTGTTCAGCGTGGCGAATATTCTTGCCCCGAATCTGTGTGCATAGTCGCACAGCCTTCTGATATCCTCGATATTGTTGCCCGCAGCCTGTCTTGCCCCGAAAGCCGGACCCGCAATATATACGGCATCGGCACCGCAGTCTATTGCTGCAATGCCGATGACACAATTCCTCGCAGGAGCCAGAAGTTCCAGCTGTCTGTCCATCTGTCAGGGCTGTAATCAGTTGCACTGGAGTGCCTGCATCTGGGCCTTGGCTGTTGCCCCGTATTTTGCGTGGCTCAGAAGTTTCTGATAATATCCGCAGGCTTTCTCCTTGTTGCCTGCCTGCTGTGCAACGACAGCGATAGTATAGTATATGTCGTTGACATTCTTGGCGTTAGGACTGAGTGCCACATACTGCTCATAGTAGTTGATGGCATCGCTTGTCTTGTTGAGTTTCATCGCTGCATTTCCGGCGAGATACATGGCATTTGCATTCTCCTTGTATTCGTTGGATTTGAGGGCGGCATCGATGCCTTCAGCATATTTCTGGGACTTGATGTAACTCTGCGAAAGTCTCAGGTAAAGGGTGGAAAGCTGTTTTGTCGCCTGGCTTTCCATGCCATACTGCATTGCTGATGTGTAGGCAGCCTCGGCTTCAGCGATTTTCCCGGTTGCACCGTAAGCCATACCGAGTCTCAGATATGCGTTCCCGTTGTCAGGGTCGGCTGCAATTGTCTGCTCATATGCAGCGATTGCTCCGGCAAAATCCTTTGCGTTCAGAAGCGTGTTGGCTTTCTGCATGTACACCTGCGGGATGAGTCCGTTGGCTTCATCTGCAACTTCCGGTTTCCCGTATGTGCCGGCAACTTCTGCGGCTTTCTGGAGTTGAGGTACAGCGCCGTCATAGTTTTCGGCCTGGATCATGTCTTTTGCAATGGCCAGGGTAACCTGCGGGATGATGTCCTTGCAGTTGTTCACAAGGTCTGTCCCCTCTTCTCCGCAAGCCTCTCCCATCGCGAGAGCCTGCTCGAAATAGGCAAGTGCAGAGGCATTGTCGCCCATCTGGAGAGACATGGCTCCATTATTGTAGGTCTCAGTGGCCTGGGCCATATCCTGGGCTGCCATAGTGCCGGCGGCAAGGACAACAGCCGTCAAAGTAAGAAAAAACCTTTTCATATCAGTTCCGTTTTAAAATGTTTTCAAACAACCGTATCAGTGCAAAAATAGGAAAATTTTATTTTATTTTTGCGGAATATAAAAATTTAATAATGAAAAAGCTGTATTTCCTGTGCGTTTTCATTCTTGCGACAGTATCCGGTCCGGTATTCCTGTCCGGGCAGGAGATACCTGTGCTGCCTGATGACCCGTCTGTCCGGAAAGGCATCCTGCCTGACGGCATATCATATTATCTCGTCCCGAATCCATCAGACAAGGGTGTTGCGGATTTTGCCCTTGTGCGCAAGGATGCGGATGCTGCAACCTGCCGCCGGCTGCTCGATTCGCTTCCTGCATTTGCCGGAAGGCGGCCGTCGGATTTTCTTGCTGACAACGGGATTCATCCCGGAAAGAAAGGCTATGTCCAGGAGCGTGACGGAGATGTCGTGCTGCTTTTCAGTGATGTCCGCCTGCCTTCAGGGGAAGAAGTTACGGATTCTCTGATGCTCATGATGTTCGGTATGGCCGGAGCGGACAGCCGTTCTTCCGGGGACGCGATAGTGATATCCGGGGATGTGGACAGCGGGGTGATGGAAATGAAACTGAAGATGCTGTCCCTCATGGTGCATTCCGGAGGGACTGACAGCCGCAGCCCTGTCCCGGCATGGACGGCAAGGGATACCGCTGTCTGCGGGGTGGAATATTCCGCAGGTCTCCCTGTGTCCCGTCTGTCAGTTGCATACAGGGCCCCTGGGACACCTGAAAAATATATGGGAACAGCAGTCCCTTCCGTTATGAAAAGGTTTGGGGAGGAGTTCGGGCATGTGCTGTGCCGGCGGCTTGAACGGCAGTTCAGGCTTGATTCAATACCTCTTGCAGGCTTGAGGTACAGGCATGACGGCACTTTTTCCAGAAAAGGGGAGGAGAGTTTTATTGTCACCGTGTTGACTTCAGGGGAATATGTCGGAAAGGCGGCATCAGTTACAGGAGCCGTACTGTCTTCCCTTGATGGCGCGGGGGCGTCGGTTGCAGAGTTCCGTGATGCCAGAAATGTCGCCTCATGCGCCGCTGAGTCGCGGGCACGCAGCATGAAGGTGTCCAACGGGTACTACATGGAGAAATGCATATCCTCGTTTTTATATGGTGCCGGTCTTGCATCTTTGCGGGATCAGGCCGCTTTTTATAAGGACAGTTTCCGGGATTCGTCCGGATGCCGTCTTTTCAACCGGTTCATGTCTGAACTTATAGACAGTGCGGCCAATCTCTCCATCTTCTGCAGGAC
>JADILX010000115.1 GCA_017695025.1 Candidatus Cryptobacteroides excrementavium | reverse complement strand
CTTCAAATCCGTCCGTGACGACGAAGCCGAGCAGGGCGGCCTTCAGGTCAATGGCGGCCTGCAGTTCAGAGACAGCGTCCCTGAGCCTTCGGGAGACTTCAGTGTTGTCTGCTTCCGTGAGGGCATCGCTGAAGACATCCCGCGCCGCCTCCAGCTTTTCCCTGAAATATGACGCGCCGGAGACTATTCTGCGGTGCAGGACAGCATCGGAGGCATAATCTGCGGAATCATTGGCCAGCCTCACATACTGGCGGCTGAATTTTTCCGCAACGGATTCCACATTTTCGTGGAAATCGCGTTCGGCATCGCGATACTCGCCGAGCTGCACGGGATATAGCCGGCTGAAATATTCTCCGGCAATATGCAGATACCTTCTCATCAGAGAAGCAATCTGCCGGAACCCGAACAGTCCGGACAGCAGGTCAAGGAAATAGGCCTTCTTCATGGACTGCAGGGCAGCAGCGTCAGGAGCGGTCCCGACGGCCTCACGGGTGAATTCCTCGACAGACCTGTCTGTGATGACAGACGAGGCAGAGAGAGGGGCCCCCAGCACCAGACCTTCAAGAGTACGGCACCGGCTCAGGGCGACATAGGCCTGCCCATGGGCGAAGGAACCGCTCACATCGACAATGGCACGGTCAAATGTCAGTCCCTGGCTCTTGTGGACGGTGATGGCCCAGGCAAGCTTCACCGGATACTGGCGGAATACGCCGTCTATTTCCTCACGGATTTCCTTTGTCTCCTCGTCAAGCACATATCTGGCATTGGTCCATTCTTCCCTGCCAAGGGCTATGGTCTCCCCGTCATCCCGGCTCCGGACTTCTATGCCGTCCCGGGAGAGAGACTCCACCACCCCGAGCATCCCGTTGTAATAGCGGTGCTCCCCCGATGAATCATTCTTCACGAACATGACCTGAGCTCCTTCCTTGAGGACAAGCGGGTCATCGACAGGCCAGGCATATTCCGGGAACTGCCCCTGGGTCTCCGCCTGAAAGACATACGGGGTACCAGGCAGTTTCTGCAGCTCCTGCATGTTTATGTCCCTCGCCTGACGGTTATGGGTGACAAGCCTTACATAGCCCTCATCCGCAGACGGGCTGAAGCCCGGAATATATCTGCTGTTGAGAGCAGACAGGATGTCACTGCCGCATCTGTTCTCCCTGATCCTGTTGAGTATCGAAAGAAATTCCCGGTCACTCTGCCGGCAGACTTTCTCAAGCTCTACGGTACAATAGTCTGTCTTGCGGAGAGCCTGGCTTGAAAAGAAATACGGAGTGTCATAATATTTGCCGAGCAGCCGCCATTCATCGTCTTTCACGACAGGCGCAAGCTGCTGCAGGTCTCCTATCATCAGCAGCTGGACTCCGCCGAAAGGCCTGCCCCTGTCGCGGTATCGGCGCAGGACATTGTCCACGGCATCCAGAAGGTCTGCCCTTACCATACTGATTTCATCGATTACAAGAAGGTCGATGCTTCTGATAATCCTGATCTTGTTTTTCCCGAACCTGAAACCGTATTTTGCCCCGCCGGAGCTGAATGCCGTCTCCGGCAGATATGGGGCGAGAGGAAGCTGAAAGAACGAATGGATTGTCATCCCCCCTGCATTGACGGCGGCTATCCCGGTCGGAGCCAGGACTATCATCCTCTTCGGGGCCGACTCCTTCAGCTTTTTCAGGAAAGTGGTCTTCCCCGTTCCCGCCTTCCCGGTCAGGAACAGGTTCTTCCCTGTATTCACTATGATATCCCGCGCCAGCGCCAGACCATCATTTCCATTCATTTCCATCATATAGTCCTCATGTCAATGCCACCCACGATGTACCTCATGCAAATATAAGTCTATTTTCAGTAATTCCGGTATATCTTCCACGCTTTGGGGTATCTTCCGTGCGGGATTTTGACGATATTTTTGTAAAGTCATTTTTCACTTAATCCGCTCTACGATGAAAACATTTGGAAAAACAGTTGCAATCATACTGGCAGCCGTCTCTGCAGCAGGATGTTGTGCGACACAGACACAAGAAAGTCAAAACGATAAATTCATGGAAGAAAAACTGAATCTGACTCAGGAGTGGGACAAAGTGTTCCCCCAGAGCAACAAGGTCAGCCACAGCAAGGTGACCTTCCACAACCGCTACGGCGTGACTCTCGCCGCCGACCTCTATGTTCCGGAGAATGCCTCCGGAAAACTCCCGGCAATCGCGATGAGCGGCCCTTACGGAGCAGTAAAGGAGCAGGTATCAGGGCTTTATGCACAGACATTGGCGGAAAGGGGATTCCTGACCATCGCATTTGACCCGTCATTCACGGGAGAAAGCGGCGGAGAGCCCCGCGGAGTGTCTTCACCGGACATCAACACCGAAGACTTCTGCGCTGCAGTGGACTATCTTTCCACAAGGCCGGATGTAGACCCTGAACGCATAGGCATACTCGGGGTATGCGGATTCGGCGGCTTTGCCGTGAATGCCGCAGCCATGGACACGCGCATCAAGGCCACAGTGGCAGTGACAATGTATGACATGACAAGAGTTTCAGCCAAGGGATATTTCGATGCCGATGACAATGCCGCCGCACGCCACGAGATGAAGAAACGGCTCAATGCCCAGCGCACGGAAGACTACAGGAAGGGGACATATGCCCATGCAGGCGGCAATCCTGAAAAGGCACCGGAAGACGCACCGCAGTTCATCAAGGACTATGTAGACTTCTACAAGACTGAAAGAGGCTATCATGCACGCTCACTCGGCTCCAACGAGGGTTTCAACACCACTGCCGTATTATCCATGATCAACATGCCGATACTTGCATACGCCGATGAAATCCGCAGTGCCGTCCTCCTTGTACATGGAGAGAAGGCGCATTCCCGTTATTTCAGCGAGGACACGTACAAAAAATTGAAAGGCGACAACAAGGAACTCCTCATCGTCCCGGGAGCCGTACATACGGACCTGTATGACCACACTGATGTGATTCCGTTCGACAGAATCGAGGCCTTCTACAGGGAGTATCTGAAATAAAGTGTCGGAAGAAGGACTTTGATTTCGTCTTTCATCCTGTCATTTTTCCACCAGACGACCATATTGACTTCTGCGGCTTCCGGCCGATAGCCTGCCCTTATGATTTTTTCATATTTAACCATGAAACTTCTGGAGCATTGAAGCACAATGCGGCCCAGGCTATCGGTCAGAAGCAGTTTTCCATGGATAGTATCCCCACTGCCGTCATATGGGCCAGGCTGTCCCTGAAGCGTGGGCCTGAAATAAAGCGCATCCCCACTCATGAAATCGCCAAGTGCATATTGCCGGCATTCAAAATCATCGAGCCAGACATCTGTCAGCCCCAATTGGAGAACTGTCTCCGATGCTCTATCATATTGGCAATAATCATTCATGACAACCAGATTACCTGCCGAAATGCCTCGGAAAATCCCGGTATTATCATGAATATACAGATTGTTTCTGGCACGGGTAAGGGCAACATACAACTGGCGTCGTTTTTCATCATCGGTGCAGATGAAATTGTCCAGCATCAGAAATACATTGTCAAACTCCATCCCCTTAACCTTATGCATCGTGGAGACGGTCACAGCGTCAGTGCTGCTCCTGGCAAAATCCTCGAAAGAAGACTCTTTAAGAAATATGTCGAAATCAGTCTTATAAATAACTTTTTCTCCCGGAGTATCAGACGAGTCCGGACAGACTGACTCGAAATCATCCAATAT
The DNA here is from genome assembly GCA_017695025.1 of Candidatus Cryptobacteroides excrementavium. Classification (GTDB taxonomy): domain Bacteria; phylum Bacteroidota; class Bacteroidia; order Bacteroidales; family UBA932; genus Cryptobacteroides; species Cryptobacteroides excrementavium. Next base: position 3,343 of record JADILX010000115.1, on the reverse strand, counting down.
GTCGAGACATGTCCCCAGCAGCCTGCTGCGGGCAAAATCTGTTTTCAGGCGGTTCTTTGCAATCAGCCATTTCTCCCACGGGACAACAGTGTCATTATTCCAGAAATCAAGACAGGTCATAAAATATCTGATTTCCGCAAGTTTTGACAGCCAGAAACCGGAATTCGAACGGATAAGTTGCGCCGGATATCCTTTTCTCTGCAAAATGCCGGATATCACAAGAGCCTCTTCGTTGTCTTTGGTCAGAACCGCTGTAGTTCCGGACAGGCCCTTGCGCAATATGTCGTTTACCAGCGGCTCGTCAAGATTACTGCTGCAATAGGATGTGACCTCTATTTCCCCGTCCTCTTTCTTCACCGGCATTACAGGGAAACTTTTTATTCTATGCGTGATATTTTCCGCAAACGCGTTTGCGAATGCAACGAGATTGTTCCTGCTGCGGAAATTTTCCACAAGTTCATATTTCCTGGCTCCGTCTGTCAGGAGAAGTTTCTCCATATACTCTGAACTTGAGCCGCGGAAAGCATAGATGTTCTGGTCGTCATCCCCCACTGCAATCACTCTCATGTCCTCATTCTTTTCCATCAGGACTCTGACAAGGCGGTATTCATCTTCATCCATATCCTGTGCCTCGTCTATGACCAGCACCGTCTTAGTAATCCGGCTCGCATCCACTTCTCCAGAAAGAATTTTTTCAACGGCGATCCTTACAATTGATTCTGATTCCTTAATGCTGCCTATCTTTCCCAACAGATCGAAGCAATAAGAATGGAAAGTCCTTATTTCGACAAATGACACTGCGTTTCCTATCAGGTCGCGCAACCTCTGCCGGAACTCCGTTGCCGCAGCCCGTGAAAATGTAAGCATCAGCAGTTGCTCATGCTTGACATCCTCCATAAGAAGCAGAGACGCAAGTTTATGTACAAGCACCCTTGTCTTTCCGCTTCCGGGGCCGGCGGCCACAACTATACACCGTGAATCCCTGTCCTTGACAACACTCAACTGTGACGGGGTCAATTCGCCGAAAAGCCGGCGGAATTTGGCAGGAGTCATATTCACTGAAATCTCATCTTTCCTGCCGTTGAAATATCTGTTAAGGAAGTCCGGATAATTCAGACTGAAATAATCTTCCACGAACTTCAGCGCAGCATCATAGTCTTCAAGCATCTTTTTGGCATATTCACCGACAATATGAATCTGCTGCATCTTGTTTTTATAAAATTCGTTCAGTTTCTGGTAATCCTCGACTTTGTACCTTATGTGATTGTCTTTTTCCAGCCTTTCTATTGAAAGTGCATTGTAGATGACCATGAAACCGCCCTCAATGCTGATTGCACCTATCCTCGACAGATAGAACAGCGCGTCTTCGATGTCATCGGTGGAAACTGATGTCGAGAATATCGAATTTTCGTATGACTCCTTGAGTTCAAGAACCGAAAACTCCACATATCCCTGCGGCCTGGACTCAGAATGCTCATACAGATAATCTATGATATATGTTGCCAAAGCCTGTCTCGCCTTGATTTTTTTCGCAAACTGCTCTTTTTGAATCAGGCAGCGGACTTCGAGATGATTCTTGTCCCTGGAATGCTTTTTTATCCAGTTTTTGATTGCCCAGAAATTAAGAAGAGTCTTCATCCGGTCAAGGTCTACCGAGGAGTGGCCGGAAGTCTCCGCAAGCGCGTTGAGTTCTTTCAGGTCGACCAATGAATAGCCGTCCGGTATATGTTCCGCCAGAAAAAGTTCCGTATCATTGAATTTTCTGACGATATTCCGGGATTTGTTCTGCGTGTCATCCTTGCCGATATATGCAGTAAGGTCTTTTGAATCCGCAAGGATTTTCTCTTCCCGGAGCAGATTGATTATATGGATTACATTTTCTTTGCTGATACCGAGATGGTCACTGATGTAATCTACGCGGGACTCTGCCTCTTCTCCCTGAGCCTTTTTTATGCTCCGGCTGGATATGAGGCTTTTTATTATCCGTATTGCCTGTGTTTTCTCCTTGCAGTCAAACCTGCCGGACTGTTCTATCCTGTCAATAGCCTCCTGGGCAGTATGGGCAAGAATGCCTGTGGCGAAAACCCTCGGTATATTCTGTCCCCGCTTCAGATATCCGGCCTGCTCCAGAGATGCGATTGCTGTCTTGACGCGGGTCTCGATGTCAGCCACCCCATCATCCCAGCCTGCCTTCCGGGCAATTTCAAGAGCGGAATTCGAGACTTTGGAACGCGTTCTGGTGATTTCCTTTACAGCCTTCCACACCTGCTGTATCTCCTTTATGGTAAGTTTCGTCTGGTTCAACAGGATGAAATGCCGGGAAAGGTCTTCCTCATTGTAAAGGACATAGCAGTCTGCATCAATATGCTCATCCCGGCCGGCACGTCCCGCTTCCTGTACATAGTTCTCAAGGGAATCAGAAATCTGATAATGCACGACGAGACCGACATCACTCTTGTCCACACCCATTCCAAAAGCCGATGTCGCTACCATTATCTTTGTTTCACCGGTCATGAACGAATTCTGATTGGCAGTTTTCTTGTCCGAATCCATTTTTCCATGGAATGCCCTGGCCATAAAACCGTCATCGGCAAGTCTCCTTGCCAGTTCTTCCGCTTTTCTTGTCCTGGTGACATATACTATTACCGGGCAATCCCTTTCTTCTATCAGCCTCCGGAGAGTCCGGTATTTGTCCTCTTCATTTTCTTCCGGAAGGACTGTATAGTGAAGATTGTGGCGCGAGGCACTGGCCGTAAAACGCATGAGATCCAGGGAAAGTTCCCGTCTGAAATAAGCACTGATATCCTCAATGACCTTGACTTTCGCCGTGGCTGTAAAACATGATACCGGTATGCTTTCAGCAAGATGCTTTTTATGCTGCAGATTCCGGATAAATTCAGCGATATAAAGATAATCAACCCGGAAGTCCTGTCCCCATGAAGAAAAACAATGTGCCTCGTCTATCACAAACCTGACGATTTTCCTGCTGAGCAGCAGTCTTTCTATGCTTCTTGAGCGCAGGGATTCGGGAGAAATATAAAGCAGGGAAGCAGAGCCGTCTTCAACCCTTTCTACAGCCTTCGAGCGTTCTATCGGATCAAGGAGTCCGTTGATTGTCACTGCATCGGTTATACCTTTTTTCTCAAGATTGTCTACCTGGTCTTTCATCAGGGACTGCAGCGGAGAAATGACGACTGTAAGACCTCCCGTATGCCGTCCCGCCATCAGAGCGGGAAGTTGGAATGTCAGGGATTTCCCTCCTCCGGTCGGAAAAACGGCGAGCAGGGACTTGTTTTCCACGGCAGCCCTGACGGCCTGTTCCTGAAGAGGGACTCCGCCGTAT
>JADILX010000114.1 GCA_017695025.1 Candidatus Cryptobacteroides excrementavium | reverse complement strand
CCGCTTGAGGCTATGCGTACCAATGTGCCTTCAATCATTTCCAAGCAGTCGGGAGTGGCCGAAGTCCTGAAATATGCCATCAAGGTGGATTTCTGGGATATCGACGCGATGGCGGATGCCATCTACGGCCTGCTCAACTACCCAGCGCTTGCAGATATGGCGGCACGCTGCGGCTACGATGAGGTGAATACCCTCAAGTGGAACAATGCGGCATACAAAATCAAGAAAGTTTACGAGTCAGTGATAAAAAAATAAAATCCTAAATAATTATGAAAAAGAGCATTTGTCTGTATTTTCAGGTACATCAGCCAAGCAGATTGAGGTTATACAGATTTTTTGACATAGGGAAGGATTCCCACTATTACGACGACTTTGCCAACAGGACTATTCTCAGGAGGGTGGCCCAGAGGTGCTACCTGCCGATGAATGCGCTCCTGCTTGAGATGATAGGCCGTTACAAGGGCGAGTTCAAGGTGACTTTCTCGATTTCCGGTTCCGTGCTCGAGCAGTTCGACAGGTATGCTCCGGAAGTAATAGAGAGTTTCAGGAAACTCGCTGAGACAGGATGTGTAGAATTCCTGTCGGAGACATATTACCATTCATTGGCTTCATTGGCTTCACCTGAGGAGTTCAGACATCAGGTCATGAAGCACAAGGAGGCTATTGAGCATTATTTCGGGGTGACGCCGAAGGCGTTCAGAAATACTGAACTCATCTATTCGGACGCAATAGGCTCCATGGTATACGACATGGGCTTCAAGACAATGCTTACCGAAGGGGCAAAGCATGTCCTCGGATGGAAGAGCCCGAACTATGTCTATTCAGGGGCAATGGCACCGAAACTTAAACTTCTCCTCAAGAATTCATCCCTCAGCGATGACATTGCATTCAGGTTCTCCGACAAGAACTGGCCGGACTGGCCTCTCACAGGGGAGAAGTATCTGGCATGGATGAAGGCCTCCGCCCAGAATGACGAGATTATCAACCTGTTCATGGACTATGAGACCTTCGGCGAACATCAGAAAGTGCAGAGCGGTATCTTCGATTTCATGAGGTATCTCCCTGAAGTGGTGCTTCAGGATGGGGAGTTCGAGTTCGTGACCCCTACTCAGGCTGCGAAGAAGCACAATGCCGTCGATGTCCTCGATGTACCTGACGCCATTTCATGGGCAGATGAGGAGCGCGATGTCACTGCATGGCTCGGGAACGAACTTCAGAACGATGCATTCAACAAACTGTACAGTCTTTCCGAAAAACTGTCTCTTGTCAATGACGAGGCTCTGTGGTCCGATTTCGGCCATCTTCAGGAGAGCGACCATTTCTACTATATGTGCACCAAGTTCTTCTCGGATGGGGCAGTGCACAAATATTTCAACCCGTATGATACTCCATATGAGGCATTTATAAATTATATGAACGTCCTCAGTGATTTTATTTTGAGGGTTGATGATGCAATTTCAGTTTCTGATGCTAAATTTGCAGCTCCAAAAGCGGAGGCAAAGCCGAAGACGAGGAAGACTGCCGTGAAGGCAAAGCCTGCGTCAAAGTCTGCATCCAGGGCAACAAAGACTGCCAAGGAGGACAAGCCGGCTGCAGCCGCGAAGAAGAAAACAGTAAAAACAACCAAGAAGTAGATGAGCAAAGAATTGATCAGACCGGATTACCTGTTTGAGATCAGTTGGGAAGTCTGCAATAAGGTAGGGGGAATCTATACGGTCATTGCGACCAAGTCCCTCTACCTTAAAAGCGAATTAAAGAGACACCATATACTGATCGGTCCGGACGTATGGATGGATACCGAGTCCAACCCTGATTTTATCGAGGATCCGCATCTTTATAGCGCATGGAGAGCCCAGGCTGCTGCTGAAGGCCTGAGAATAAGGGTAGGAAAGTGGAACATACCAGGAAAGCCTGTGGCCATACTGGTGAACTTCAAGCAGTTCATTACCCAGAAAGATGTCATCCTGACAGATTTCTGGAAAAAGTTCGGTGTGGACTCGCTTACCGGCAACTGGGATTATATAGAGTCGGCCCTTTTCGGCTATGCAGCCGGCAAGGTCATAGAGAGTTTCTACCGGTTCAATCTCAGCCCTTCAGACAAGGTCGTCGCACAGTTCCATGAGTGGATGACCGGTGCCGGACTCCTTTATATAAAGGGGACTAAACTGCCTGTAGCGACTGTCTTTACAACACATGCCACTGTAGTGGGGCGTTGCCTTGCCGGGAACAATATGCCTCTTTATGATGCGATGGGAGTGTACAATGGAGATGCGAAGGCAAGGGACTTCAATGTCCTTGCACGGCATTCCCTCGAAAAGCATTCCGCGCAGAATGCGGATATTTTCACCACTGTAAGTGAAATCACTGCGGCAGAGTGCAAGCAGTTCCTCGAAAGGGATGTGGATATCGTCACCCCTAACGGATTCGAGAACAGTTTCACTCCGGCTGACGATGAAGAATATGAGAAGAAGCGCAAGGCTGCAAGGGCGAAGTTCGTGGAGATTGCGGCAGCCATGTCAGGAGAGGAGGTGCCGGACAACTCTGTGTTTATCGGCATCAGCGGACGCTATGAATACAAGAACAAGGGTATCGATGTCTTCATAGATGCACTCGACAGGCTCAACAAGTCTGATTTCGAGGGGAAGAGCATCCAGGCCTTCATCATGATTCCTTCCGGGAACAACGGGCCTGACAAGGAACTTGCTGCCAAACTTGCCGGCAACGGTTCCTCCTATGTCACAAGGACATCACATTACCTGATGGATCCCGAGTATGACATCATCACCAGAAGACTCAATGAACTCCAGTTCAAGAATGCCATTGGAGACAAGGTGAAGGTGTATTTCATCCCTTCATATCTCAACGGCAATGACGGTATCTTCAATATGCCGTACTATGATCTTCTTGTCGGTCTCGACCTGACCCTGTTCCCTTCATATTATGAGCCATGGGGCTATACCCCTCTTGAAAGTCTGGCTTTCAAGGTCCCTACTCTCACCACGAGCCTTGCCGGCTTCGGCCTCTGGGTCCGTACCCATTATGGCAAGGAGCACCCGGGGATAAGTGTTGTCACGCGCAATGACTCCAACTATAACAACGTTGTGGAAGATGTTGCAGGAAGGGTAAGGGAAATAGCCCGTCTTACAAAGGAGACACGGAAAGTGTATATGGACAATGCCAAGGAAGTGTCCGAGATTGCACTTTGGGAGAACAACATAGTTTATTACAAGGAAGCATATTCAAAGGCTTTGGAGAAAGTCATATCAGAAAATGGAGCATTCCCTGAGGCAAGGGATGATAAATCAATGCAATATACGAAAATAGATGTAAACCAGCCGTCGTGGAACACTGTATTTATATCACGTCATCTTCCGGACAGGCTGAAGGGGCTTGAGACCCTCTCGAGAAATTTGTGGTGGTGCTGGAATGAGTCTGCGAAGAATCTTTTCAGCCAGATTGATCCGAAGGCATGGAAAGCCTCAGGGGAAAACCCTATCGCCATGCTTGACATGGTAAGTCTCAAAAGATATAAGGCCCTTGAAAACGATGACGCTTTTGTCGGGGCTCTGAACTCCGTAATGGACGAGTTCAATGCCTATATGGCCATGAAGGCCGAGCGCAAGAGTCCGTCAGTCGCATACTTCTGTATGGAATACGGGCTTGACACCTCACTCAAGATATATTCCGGCGGTCTCGGAATCCTTGCCGGCGACTATCTGAAGGAGACCAGCGACATGAACACCAACCTGGTTGCCGTCGGCCTTCTCTACAGATACGGATATTTCACACAGATACTGTCTTCGCAGGGAGACCAGGTGGCAAAATACGATGCCCAGGACTTCATGAAGATCCCGGCATCTCCGGTGCGCGATGCATCCGGCAACTGGATGACTGTAAGTCTTGCCTTCCCTGGAAGAAATCTCCATGCGAGACTCTGGAAAGTGGACGTCGGCCGTACTGAACTCTATCTGCTCGATACAGACTATGAGGAGAACCTTCCGGAAGACAGGTCCATTACCCATCATCTTTATGGCGGTGACTGGGAGAACCGTCTCAAGCAGGAACTCCTGCTCGGTGTCGGCGGTATCCGCGCCCTGAGGAAACTCGGTCTTAATCCGGAGGTATATCACTGCAATGAAGGCCATGCCGCATTCATCGGTATCGAGAGACTTTATGAATACATTTCGAAAGACAATCTGGATTTCCCTGAGGCAATGGAAGTTGTCAGGGCTTCATCCCTCTTTACGACCCATACTCCGGTGCCGGCAGGACATGATGCCTTTGATGAAGGCCTGCTCAGGAAATATATAGGCCATTATCCTCAGCGTCTGAAGATTGACTGGCAGACACTCATGGGGCTCGGCAAACTCAATGCCGCCGACCAGAATGAAAAGTTCTCCATGAGTTTCCTTGCCGCCAACATTTCCCAGGAAGTCAACGGAGTGTCATGGCTGCACGGGAAAGTGAGCCAGGAGATCTTCTCTAACATGTGGCCCGGCTATCTTCCGGAGGAACTGCATGTAAGTTATGTCACCAATGGCGTCCACTATCCGACATGGACAGCGCCTGAGTGGAAGGAGATACATTCGAAGGTATTCGGGGAGGAGTTCAAGACCCATCATTATGACAAGTCCTGCTTCGAAGGCATATACAAGGTATCTGATGCCGAGGTATGGAATGTGAGAACGCAGTTGAGAAGAAAACTTATCGAGTCCATCAAGGACCGTCTTTCCAACCCTTCTGCCACCAACCATTATTCTCCTCGCCAGATAGTGACCATAAAGGATACCCTCAGGGATGATGTACTGACGATAGGCTTTGCAAGGCGTTTCGCCACATACAAGAGGGCTCATCTGCTTTTCAGGGATCTTGACAGGCTCAACGACATAGTGAACAATCCGGAGCAGCCGGTGCAGTTCGTATTCGCCGGCAAGGCCCATCCGGCCGACAAGGCAGGACAGGATCTCATCAAGATGATTGTCGATATTTCAAAGCAGGACAGATTCATAGGAAAGATTGTCTTTGTGCCTGACTACGATATCACTCTTGCAAAACTGCTTGTGCAGGGAGTGGATGTATGGATGAACAACCCTACAAGACCTCTTGAGGCATCAGGTACTTCAGGCGAGAAGGCTGCAATGAATGGCGTTATGCATTTCTCCGTTCTTGACGGCTGGTGGGTAGAAGGATATAAGAAAGGTGCAGGCTGGGCCTTGCCGATGGAGAGGACATATGATGACCAGAACTATCAGGACGAACTCGATGCCGCTACCATCTATACCATCATCGAGAATGAGATTGCCCCTACTTTCTACAAGAAGGACGCATCCGGATTCTCGCCTGCGTGGATTGAGTACATCAAGAACACTGTGGCAATGGTAGCATGCAATTTCACGACCAACAGGATGCTGACAGACTATATCAACCAGTATTATGCCCCTCAGTCCGAGCGCGAGGCAAGGCTTGTCGCAAATGACTATAGCGTAGCCCGCGACATTGCGGCCTGGAAAAAGCACATGCGCCGCGAGTGGCAGAGTGTCGGTGTGATATCTGTGGTCAAGCCTGACAGTTCGTACAATGATGTCTCTCTCGGTAACGAGTTCAAGGCAGAGGTTGTCCTGAGTATCGGAGACCTCCAGCCGGAGGAGATCGGGGTAGAACTTCTCTTCGCTACGGCCGACAACAAGGGCAAACTCCATATCCAGGAAAAATATGAATTCTCTCCTGTTGAACTTACGGCTGACGGGACTGCCAAGTATCAGGCAATGATACTTCCGGAACGTACAGGACTGTATCAGGTGGCTGCAAGGATATATGCAAAGAATCCTCTGCTGCCTCACAGACAGGATTTTGAACTTGTAAAATGGTTATAGCAACCGGTTTCTTTGACGGTGTCCATACAGGGCACCGTCTTGTCCTTGACAAACTGGTTGAGACGGCAAGACAGAACGGGGATGAGAGCATGGTGATTACATTCTGGCCTCATCCCCGTAATGTTCTTCAGTCCGGTGCCCGCAATCTGAGGCTTCTTTCCACAATGGATGAGAAGAAAGAGATGATAAGGGCGGTTGGAGTGGATCATGTCGAGGTCATCCGTTTTACAAAAGAATTCAGCAGGATGACTTCGGAGGAATATCTGAAGGATGTCGTGATCGGCCGGTATGGCGGCAAGGCTATTGTCCTTGGCTATGACAACAGGTTCGGAAGCGATGCAGACAGTGCCGTTATGTCACGTACGGCAGCGGAGCATCTCGGCCTTGAAGTCGTGACTGCGGATGTCGCGTCCCGGTGTAACGGGATTGCCGTAAGTTCCACCAAAATCAGGGAGGCCCTGGAAAAAGGTGATGTGAAAGATGCTGCCGCAATGCTTGGCTATGACTATTCATTATTCGGAGTAGTGGTAGCGGGAAACAGGATAGGGCGTACAATGGGCTTTCCTACGGCCAACATGCAGTTGTACGAGCCCTTGAAACTGATCCCCGGCAACGGGGCTTATCGCGTAAAGGTGAAGACATTGGGCCGGGAATGGGACGGTATGTGCAATATAGGCACGCATCCTACCGTCGGTGCCGGCAACACAAGAACTGTCGAGACGAATATATTCGGATTTGACGAGGACATATATGGACTTGATATCCAGGTGACTTTTCTGGAGAAGATACGGGATGAGGTCAAGTTCGGCTCGATTGACCTGCTCAAGAGACAGCTCGAGGAAGACCGGATGACCTGCATGGCCCTTTCTTCCGGTAGACATGACTAAAAGGTAAGAGACTATGGACATAGGAACAATTATCACTCTGCTGGTGATAGTCCTCGGTGCGGCCGGGCCTCTCATCGAGAAACAGCTGAAAAAGGCCGGCAAGGTTGACCAGGCCAGAAAATTCAGGGACATTATCCAGACTGTCACAGGTGAAGAAGACGAAAAGGAAGACAGCTCTACTGCCCGCGTGCCGGAGCAGGCGGCAGCCTCCGCACCGGTCTCTGCATCCCAGGCTGTGCCTGTGTCTCAGGAAAGTACGGACACTGTCCAGATGCAAATCCCCCCGGAACTGCTTGAGGGCGGGTACAGGTCAGTGAAGGATATTGCCCGGGAAAGAAGACAGGCTGCAGCCGAGTCTGCTGCCCCGGAAAAGTGCGGGCTTGAGATAGACCCGAAGAAACTTGTCATCTATTCGGAGATTATGAAGCCGAAATTCGACATGTGACACGAAGCGCGGGCTGGATTTGGCAGGGCCGGCTTAAAAAGTCAGGTCTTTTGTGGTTCTGTTCGGAAAGATTTATTATATTTGCATGACAAGTCAGGGTTCTGTGATTATTCACAGGACTCCTTTTTAATTATGTGGTTTTAAAATTTAACAAATATCAGAAATATTATGGCATTGCATTACATGACTCAGGAAGGGCTGGACAAACTCAAGAAAGATTTGTCTGAGGCGATAGCCCAGCGGCCTGTAATTTCAGCGCAGATCGCTGAAGCCAGAGACAAAGGTGACCTTTCGGAAAATGCGGAATATGAGGCTGCACGCGAGGCTCAGGGACTTCTGGAACTTAAGATATCAAAACTTCAGGATCTGGTCGCCAACGCAAGGGTGATTGACGAATCACAGATAGGTACGGACAAGGTACAGATGCTCAACAAGGTGAAAGTGAAGAACCTGGCCAACGGCCAGATTGTGGAGTTTACTCTTGTAGGGGAGAGCGAGGCGGATTTTTCGGCAGGGAAACTCGCTGCCACTACCCCTATCGGAAAGGCTCTTATGGGACATTCAAAGGGCGAGACTGTAGAGGCAAAGGTGCCTTCTGGAGTCATAAAGTTCGAGATTCTGGATATAACCCTTTAGACGATGGCTACAATTTTCACAAAGATTGCAAAAGGCGAGATACCTTCATACAAGGTGGCCGAGAATGATGACTACTATGCCTTCCTTGATATAAATCCTCTTGCTGCAGGGCACACTCTTGTGATTCCAAAGCATGTGGAGGATGACTATATTTTCCATCTCGAGGAGGACGTGTATCTCGGGCTATGTGCATTTGCCAGGAAAGTTGCCGTGGCAATCAAGGCTGCAGTCCCGTGCAAGAGAGTTGGCGTCGCTGTCCTCGGAATGGAGGTCCCGCATGTCCATATCCATCTTGTGCCGCTTTCAAGCGAGTCTGACCTTGACTTCAGGAAAGAGAAACTGGCCATGACGGCAGATGAGTTTGCTGCCATAGCGGCTTCAATACAGAAAGAATATGAAAAACTTTAGTCTCTTCAAGACCTTTCCGTGGGCCATCTCTGTTATATTCTCGGCAGGAGTGCTGTCTTCCTGCTGTTCAAATGCAGTTATAGACGGAAGCCTTGCTGATGCCCCGTCTTCGCAGGTGGTCGTGAAACTGCTGGATGTCAACAGGTTTGATGTGCTTGATACAGTTTCTGTTGACGCAGACGGCAGGTTTGCCTACAAGATGCATATAGAAAAGGGGCAGCCGGAG
>JADILX010000113.1 GCA_017695025.1 Candidatus Cryptobacteroides excrementavium | reverse complement strand
GAGCAGTGCATTGAAGCGATGCCGCGGAGAGGGTTGAGGTAGTTCATGATGGAGAAGATACCCTTCTTCATCTCACCGCCGTACCATGTGTTCAGGATAACCTGTTCGTTGGTCTTGAGGTTGAAGACAGTGGCTGTCTCGGAGTTGAGCCCGAGTTCCTTGTAGTTCTCTACTTTTGCCTTTGCTGCGTTGAATGATACGAAATCAGGCTCACCGTAGTTTGCAAGTTCTTCCTCGGTAGGACGGATGAACATGTTCTTCACGAAATGAGCCTGCCATGCAACTTCCATGATGAAACGTACTTTAAGACGGGTAGCAGGGTTTGCTCCGCAGAAAGTATCCATCACGAAGAGCCTCTTGCCTGAAAGCTGCTTTACAGCCTTTGCCTTGAGGTCTGCCCATGCCTCGTCTGAACATGGCTTGTTGTCATTCTTGTATGCGTCTGAAGTCCACCATACGGTGTCTTTGCTGGCTTCGTTGTAAACAAAGAATTTGTCTTTAGGAGAGCGTCCGGTGTAGATACCTGTCATGACATTGACAGCACCGAGTTCAGTAACCTGGCCTTTCTCGTAACCCTCGAGAGTGTCCTTTGTCTCTTCAGCAAAAAGAACCTCGTAAGACGGGTTGTGGAGAATTTCCTTGACATCTGTGATGCCGTACTTGGTCAAATCAATTTTACTCATAATTCCAAAAATTATATTAAGGTTTGAATTTCCCTTGTCCGTGCCGGCATGCTGTGGCCTTGTCATTCTGGACAAAGGCCGTCATGACCGGAATGCGGTGCAAAATTAAAGTATTTTTACAATCGTTCAAACAATAGAGACAAAGAATTGTTGTATTTATTTACAGCAATTTATTACTTTTGTCATCCTGTGCCGTGGCAGGCGGACATTCTGTCCGAACTATTTTATCCTGCACAAAATGTGCCAATGACATATGGTAAATTCGCAAAGATGGAAATGACATGCAGCGCAGACAATAACCTGAAACCCATTGACATCCTCAGGGAGTATTGGGGCTATGATGCCTTCCGTCCCATGCAGGAAGATATAGTCCGTGCGGCTGTATCCGGAAAGGATGTGCTTGCAATTCTCCCTACCGGGGGAGGGAAATCCGTGTGCTTTCAGGTGCCGGCTCTGATGAGGCCAGGGATTGCCCTTGTCGTGACCCCGCTTATTGCGCTCATGAAAGACCAGGTGCAGAATCTGTCTGCACGCGGCATAAAGGCTCTTGCCGTCTATACGGGAATGTCCCGCAGCGAAGTCGACAGGGCATTGAACAATGCGGCTTACGGTGACTTCAAGTTTCTCTATCTTTCACCGGAACGTCTCGGCACAGCGATGTTCCGGCAATATGTCAAGGAGATGGATGTAAACTACATAGTCGTGGACGAGGCGCACTGCATCTCCCAGTGGGGATATGATTTCAGGCCGGACTATCTGAAGATAGGGGAGTTGAGGGAGGCCCTTGAAGATGTCCCGGTGATTGCCCTTACCGCTACCGCCACACCGAAAGTGGCGGATGACATTATGGACAGGCTATGCTTCAGGGAAAAACTTCTGTTGAAAAGCGGCTTCGAGCGCCCGAACCTGTCTTATGTCGTAAGGCATGCAGAGGACAAACTCGGGCAACTGCTGAACATCTGCAACGGTGTAAAGGGGACGGGGATTGTCTATGTGCGGAACAGGAAAAAATGCGAAGAACTTTCCGCTTTCCTGTCTTCTTCCGGTATCGCTGCGTCGTTCTATCATGCCGGTCTCGGGACATGGAGCCGTTCCGACAGGCAGGAAAAGTGGAAATCCGGAGAAATAAGGGTCATGGTCTGTACGAACGCATTCGGGATGGGCATAGATAAGCCGGATGTGCGCTTCGTGGCGCATTATGATGTGCCCGACAGCCCGGAAGCATATTTTCAGGAGGCCGGACGTGCCGGAAGGGACGGTAAACGTTCCTATGCCGTGCTCCTGTGGAACTCCGGCGATATCCGGCGTCTCAGGCAGATAGCCTCGACGGCATTCCCTTCGCTTGAGTATACGGAGGATATCTACCATAAGGTGCATATGATGTATGGCATCCCATACGATGCAGGCATGGGCATGCAGTTGAAGTTTGACCTGTATGAATTCTGCCGCCGCTACAGCCTCAACCGTTCTTCGGCCTGGTATGCGATAAAATATATTGAGAAGGAAGGCCATTGGACTGTCATGGAGGACGTCGATGTGCAGACAAAGGTAATGTTCACTGTTGACCGTACCGAATTGTATGACATGCCGTTCCCTGATGCAAGAATGGCTGCCGTGTCGGAGGTGCTCATGCGCAGATACACGGGACTGTTCTCTTTTCCTGTCCCGGTAGATGAGGAATATGTCTCGGCGAAGGCTGATGTAACTGTATCCGAACTGCGCCAGTTGCTGTACAGGATGTCTCTTGAACATATCATAAGATATATTCCCTCGGATCATGCGACAGTCATCTTCCTGCATGAGAATAGGCTCGCCCCGAAGAATGTATGTCTCAGTCCCGAGAGGCACAGGATGCTGAAGGAAACTTATGTTGAAAGGATGGAGACGATGGTCCGCTACGTGGAGGAGACTGATGAATGCCGGAGCCGTTATCTGCTTGCATATTTCGGGCAGGAAGAGAGCAGCGACTGCGGCACATGCGATGTCTGCCGTTCCCGCCGGCATGGCGCATCCGGAAAACCGGATGACGGAGTTGCTGTGACACGTGGAGACGTGTCATCATATGTCAATGGGGAACTTGAAGGGAAATATACTGTCAATGATGTTGATGTTCACTATGGCAGTCCGGCCGGAGGCGTAGACGGCGCATCTGTTCTGGATACTCTCCGCGGGCTGATAGATGAAGGTTCCGTCCCTCCATATGAGATATGACCCGGCACGCTGGTCGAGGCCTGAATGTCCCATACCTAGGCAAGGTCTGTCATCCACGCTGCTGCGGCTTGCAGCCCCATGCTGTGACATATTCTGTCCGCCACGCTGTATCGAGTCCTGCACGTCCCATGCTGTGGCATATTCTGTCCGCCACGCTGCTGCGGCTTGCAGCCCCATGCTGTGGCATATTCTGTCCGTCATGCTGTTACGGGACAAAGACGTGCCGTCATGATTCTATCACAAGTCCGTCGTAGGCAGGCCTGATGTCTTCCGGCAGTTCTGCACAGAGATCCTCATAGCGTGGAAGCCTGTGTGACAGATGTGTGAGCCATGTGTGCCTGGCCCCGACTCTGCGGGCCACTTCAATTGCCTGTTCAAGGGAGAAGTGCGACAGATGCCGTCCTCTGCGTACGCAGTTGACTATGAAATGCTCAAGCCCCTGCAGTTTACTGAATTCCTCATCCGGAATGTAGTTCATGTCAGTCAGATATGCTGTCCTGCCAAATCTGTATCCCAATACCGGAAGCAAGTAGTGCCTGCCTCTTATCGGGATTATTTCTACCTGTTTCGGTCTGCGTGTTTCCACCGGTACCTTTACCTTTTCATATCCTTTCCCGTCTTCCCATACCAGTCTGAAGCCGGGGATGTTCTCGGAGACTGTGAAAGGATGCCCGTCAATGTTTGTAATCTGCCATTCCGGGACACCGGGATATCTTTTTTCTGCAAAGGCATACGAATACTCTTGCTTCAGGGAGTCTTCCACATATTTTTCACAGTATATCCTGATGGGTGCCCGTTCAATATAGTTGAACGCCCTCACGTCATCAAGACCTCCTGTATGGTCTTTATGATTGTGGGTCAGCAGTATTGCATCGATGTGCCTTATGCCTGCGCGGAGCATCTGCTGCCTGAAGTCCGGGCCTGCATCTACCAGTATGTCCAGCCCTCCGTATTCTACAAATACCGAGGCCCTCAGCCGTTTGTCCCTTGGATCCGGTGATGTGCATACATCGCATTCACATCCTATCATCGGGACTCCCTGTGAGGTGCCTGTACCCAGAAATGTCAGTCTTGTCTCCATGCCGTAGTCTGAATTATGATGGTGTGTGTTCCTGTTCAATGGCCTGTATCGGCACTCAGATTGTCACCCGGACAGTCTTTCCGGCCAGTTCGGGGTCGTAAGGCCGTTCGATCCGGATGTAGTTGCCCGTATAGCCAGACATGATACCGTTTTTGTCCGTGCTTTCGAACAGCACATGCTCCTCAATGCCCCTGTTGTCTTCAATGAATTTCCTGTGAAGTTCTGTGCACAGTTCCTCTAGGGCTTTCACCCGTTCTGTCTTGACAGAGTCCTGTATCTGGTCTTTACGGGCTGCTGCCGGTGTGCCTGCCCTGCGTGAATACGGGAAAATATGGATGAATGCCGGCTGTACCCTGTCCTTCAGGAAATTGTATGTCTCCATAAAAAGTCCGTCCGTCTCACCGGGGAATCCTGCGATCACATCTATCCCGAAGAATACTTTCGGCCCTCCCGGTCTCTCCATGGCCTTTCTGATATAATCCACTTTCCTTGCAAAAAAATCAGTGCTGTATCTCCTTCCCATTGCTTTCAGGATGGTGTCTGAGCCAGACTGGAGCGGTATGTGGAAATGTGGGAGGAACTTTGTCCCGGATGCTATCCAGTCTACGATATCATCGGTCAGAAGATTAGGCTCTATGGAGGATATCCTGTACCTTTCTATCCCTTTGACCTCATTGAGCGCCTTGAGCAGCCCGATAAAACTTTCTCCTGTACTTTTGCCGAAATCCCCGGTATTTACCCCTGTCAGGACAATCTCCCTTATGCCTGCAGCAGCGATTTCTTCTGTCTGTATGACAAGGTCGCTGATAGGGAGATTCCTGCTGCGTCCTCTTGCATATGGTACCGTGCAGTATGCGCAAAAATAGTCGCAGCCGTCCTGGACTTTCAGGAACGACCTGGTCCGTTCCCCGCTTGAATATGCCGGGAGGAAGTCGCTTCTGCCTTCCTGCCTGTCAGGGATGCTTTGTGGTTCCGGCCCGGATGCATTGCTGTCTTCTGCCGGCATGCCGGACTTTTCTTCGAGGTATTTTATGATGGACGGGACCACCATCTGTTTTTCATCTGCCCCGAAGACTCCGGCGACACCTTCGATTCTGCCGATTTCCTCTTTTTTGAGTTGGGCATAGCAGCCGGTGACGAAGATGGCCGCCTGTGGAGACACCCGGTGGAGTTTCCGGATGATATTCCTGCATTTCTTGTCGGAATGTTCAGTGACAGTACAGGTGTTCACAAGGTAGATATCCGCCTGATTTTCCCACGGGACGGCCTCGATGCCCTCCCTGACAAGTCCACGTTCATATGTAGATGTCTCGGCATAGTTCAGTTTGCATCCGAGCGTAACGAACGCCGCCTTTTTCTTCTGCTTCATGCTTTTCCCTCCATGTTTTTGTCCCCATGGTACAATGTCACCCTTGACCATGCTGCTATGCCGTTTACCGGCGGCCTCCGCTTGGATACGCGTATCGAGAAAGAGGAGAGTCCGGGAAAATTTCTTTCTATAGCATGGACAATCCTTCCTGCCAGATGTTCCAGCAGGTCGGAATGGACCTGCATCTCTTTTTTTATTGTCATGTATATTTCCCCATAGTCGATGGCGTCTTCAAGTGCATCGGACTGTATAGCCCCGGCCATGTCAACCCATGCCCTGAAATCCACTATGAACAGGTTCCCTGTCTTCTTTTCGCTTTCCAGACAGCCATGGCATGCATAGAATTCCATGCCCTCAAGTTCCAGCAGTCCCATATCATCTCCTGTTTTCATATTGCCGAAAGTACGAATACGCACGGGCGTTTCCCGATTGTAAGTCCGGAAGTCTTCCACTGTGCCACGTTCATTGTCCTGATGAATGCATCAGGAAGGGTGATGTCAGCAGCGACGCAGATTTTCGTCTGCGGACGGCATACGGACAATATGTCTGTAAACATGGCGTCATTGCGGTACGGTGTCTCGATGAATATCTGGGTCTGTCCGGTTGATGCGGATATTTTCTCTATCGTCTTGAGCCGTTCTTTCCTTGCATCCGGTTTTGCGGGAAGGTAGCCGCAGAATGCGAATGACTGCCCGTTCAGTCCGGATGCCATGAGTGCGAGCATGAGGGAGGATGGCCCGACAGCCGGGACAACCCTGATTCCGTGCCTGTGGGCAAGGGCAACAAGTTGTGCCCCCGGGTCGGCAACGGCCGGAAGACCGGCTTCTGATATCAGGGCGACATTGTTGCCCCCGTCGAAAAGATGGATGTACCCTTCAATTGCCGCTTCATCCGTATGCTCGTTCAGTTCAAAGAACTGCAGGTCCCGGATTGAGCCCTTGAGCCCTGCCCGGGAAAGGTATCTCCTCGCTGTCCGCACTTCTTCGACAACGAATGTCGTGAATCCTTTCAGGGATTCGAGTACGGACGATGGTATCACTTCTTCGGGCGGATTGTCCCCGAGAGGAGACGGGATAAGGTACAGTGCACCTCTGGTGCCAGGTTCATGTCCAGTCATATTCATGGCGCTGTTATAGTTATGACCTTTTTCTTCTGTGACCGGCGTTCTTCGAATGCCAGCCTTGCTGCCTCTTCACGTTTCTTTCTGCCTGTAAACAGATTTTTGAAGAATGTGTCTATACGGTCAAATTCTGTCTGGTATGCTATACCTATCCCGTTCCTCTGCGAGTTGTCCAGATAGTTGGTATATTCATCGGCAGAGTGAGAGAACAGTGTGAGCCGCAATGCTCCTGAACGGGTGAGTTTTATCTCGATGTCAAGGTCTCCGACCACATCACTGCTGGAGGTACTCGATGCATATTGTCTGTTCCCTATGTTTCCGTTGACTATTACTCTGTTGTTGAACAGTTGCGTAGAAACTGCCACATCAAATATGTCATTCCCTTTTTCGTTCGGCTGATAACTGAGTCCCAGGTCGAGCGGAATGTTCAGTTTCTGGAATATGTTGTTCAATTGATTGGACATTATTTCTGCTACGTTGGAGTACAGTACCGATGCATTGTTTACGACTCCGGACTGTTCGTCAGGCAGGAAACTGTTGGATATTATCAGGGAAAGGAACTGTTTCTGTATCTTGTCTTCGGTGCTGAGCGCACTTTCTACCCTTGACTTGACAGTAGGGTCGAGGTCAGGAATATTGATTGAGAAACTCAGGCGCGGATTGCTCAGCTTGTCTGTGATGGAGATGCCGCATTCCACATTCCTCCTGTTGGCTACTGATGTGGTATCTGCAATCAGGGTGGAAAGTGATGCCTTTGTGTTGTAGACGGCATCGATGTCGAGTGTACTCTCCATGATGTCCCCGTTGAACCTTACGGTGCTGCCTTCCTGTATCGAGAAGTCTCTTGAGGCGAGCCCCAAGGCGACAAACCTGTAGTTCCCGGATGCAATCGTGTAGTCTCCGGTGATATTGAATATGTCCTTTGACGGCTGGAGTTCAAGTTCTATCACCCCGTCGCCACGTCCTGAGAGTACATTGCCCGAAGCCTTGTCTATCTCTATGAATGCCTCGGTATCCTGGGTCGCTGCAATGCGCAGCCTCATCCTGAAGTCTCCTGACGATTTCCCGTCTTCCTTGAATCTTGCCACGAGGGCTTCATACGGGTCGACTGTACTGATTATCACCGGTTCCTTGAAAGTCAGCAGGTCTCCGCTTCCTGCGTTTCCGGATGAAGACACAGGTATATGTATCTGTCCGTTGCCTGCAGTGACAGCATTGACTGACAGGAGAATTGACTTCATAGGGCCGGTAAGCCCCACTGTCCCTGATGCCTTTATGTCCCCATAGAATGTCTCCGCATCCGCTTCATCGATGTCGATGCACTGCATGTCAAAGACATTTATCGTGGTGTCAAATCTTATGTCCCTGAAATGGTCGAAACTAAGTCCTCCAGTCACTCTCCCTCGCCCGTTCTCCATGTCAGTCAGGCGCATGTCCCCGAACCTGATACCGGTTTCGTCCATCTGGAAATCACCGTTGAGCAGATACGGGACGTTCGTGTATGCAATCCTCAGTTCGGCATTGTCAAGTCTTGCCCCCTCGCTTTTAATGGCTATCCTGTCCATTGGGCCGTCTACCGATATTTTTCCTGAGACGCCCCCTCTCATGTCGCTGAGGATATTCTTGACGAACGGGGATGCACATGCAATGTCGAACATGTCCAGGACTACACCGGCCCTTATATTGCCGGATTCAAGGCCGTATTTCCCTTCTACTGAGAATGACATGTGGCCGTCTATGCTGTTGCGCGAGACAAAATCCACACTTTTGCTCCTGTTGTCCAGTGTACCTGTCATGGTCACGGTGCCGAGTCTTGCTCCAGCCATTTCGGCCGAATCGCACAGGAAGTTGAAGTCAAGCCCGTGTGCCTTGAATGGTGTAAGCAGTTCTGCACGTCCTGTAACTGCCCCCGAGAACCGGATATCCTGCCGCAGGAGAGGGTTTATTATGGAGATGTCGAACCTGTCCATCTCCAGTATAAGTCTGGAGTCGGTATATTCAGAAGTGTTCCCGTATATCTTGATTGCCTGGTCCCCGCTTGTGAACCCCATATTGTCCACTTCTATTTCCTTCCCTTTGATGCTGAATGAAGAAGGCAGGATACTCCATTCCCGTGAATTCAGATATATGCTGGAAGGCAGGACATTGACGTTCAGTCTCATTACCCCGTCTGTGTCTCTAAGTACATCTCCAGTCGCAAAGAATTCCCCTCTGTTTGTCAGCCTGCTTTCATTGTCATAGGAGAATCCTGCACCGATGTGGTTGTTGTCGGCAAAAAGTTCTATCCTGTTGTTCTTCAGCATGAGTGTTGCAAGCCTGATGCTTTCGCTGCGGATTGCTCCTCCTATGCTTCCGTTGCTGTTGTCGAGTGTGCATGTCATGTCCTTGACATATTGCTCTTTGAACGCTAAGCGGCTGGAATTCAGTCTTGCCTTGAAATATCCGGACGTATCTACCGCCATTGACACTGATGTGCTGTCAGCGATATACAGTCCGGGTGCAAGGAATGCAAGCAGATCCATTGTGTCGTATGTCTTGAATGAAAGCCTGTACCTGCCTCCGTCCCATGTAGAGGTGCTGTCCCTGAACATTGCAGGCAATTCTTTCTTCAGTGTCACTGACATCAGGTCGCGGACAAATTCCCTGACAGAGCCGGTCCCGGCAAAGTTCCCGTCGGCAAATGCCGATGTAAATTTCATTCTCGACACATTGTCTCCGGAATATGATGTAATGGCGATGTCGCCGATATCGTGTTTGCCCATCCTGTTTTCAAGCACGAGATCACCGATATCAATGTCGCCGAGAAGATCTCCGGTCCTTTTTATCCAGTTGAAATTGGCTGTAGTCCGGAACCTTGCCCTTGATATTCCCCGCCTGTCTATGTTCATGGCATTCAGGTCGGCATACCCTACATTGAGATAGAATTTATACAGGGCATTGCTTGTCTTTCTGGAAAGATTGAACAGGCCCTGGAACATGAAACTCAGAGCCGGGTCATTGCATATGATCTTTCCGTCGAACGCCTCTTTGGCTATTGCCCCCTTGGCTGCTATGTCGCTGTAGTCGTACCCGTTGATATTCAGCCGGCTTATCATCAGTGAATCTATCCTTACTGACGGGTCTTCGCCTTTCCCCCCGAGGTTTGCATACAGACCTGCGGCCATTGAACATTGGCGGACGATGCCGGTGCCGAAGATGCTCCCTAAGTCAAGGTCTGACGAGCCTATGGTGCCCTCTATGCTGGCCGGCCTGTCCTTTGATGCGAGATTCCTTGCTGTTATGTCGGCCATGATTTCCCCGGACTCCGATGCCACATGCATCTTTGCGTCCAGTCTGCCCAGAGTGCCCCTCAGATTCCCGTTTATGTCAAAGACTGTCCCTGAAGCATATTTCCCGATGTCAGGGCCTTTCCCCCTGTTCCAGTATCCTATGAAGTTTTCAAGGCCTGCAAGCCCGAATGAAAGGCCATCCACTTTCATGTCCATTGTCATTCCTGACACATCGGGAAGCCCGGATATGCGGCCTGAAAACTTTCCTTTCATGTACCTGCTGCCTGCATCTGCCTCAAGTCCGGTGAACTCCAGGCTGTTGACATATCCGCTGACTTTGCCTTTTAGAGTGATTTTCAGGGGGTTGTCTGAAATGCCGCGCGTGAAATATGAAAGGGTGGCCATGTCAAGGATGCTGCTGTTAATATCAGCGTCAAGCCTTACTTTGTTGACAAAATCGCTGAAATCTTTTGAACTTGAGTAGGACATGACAAATGACGGCATGTTCACATCTGACCACAGGTCATGTATCTCCAGATTTTCTATGATGGCTTTCCCCCCGCCGACTTTTGCCTTCCCTGACAGGGATGTACATGCATATCCGCTTTTCTCCTCGAACGACAGCCAGTCAAGCCTTCCTGACATTATGCCGCGGCTCATCCGGAGATTCCGGGCAGCGATATTTATGTTTCTTATGTCGAGGTCGCTCCAGTCTATCTTATGTTCCATGGGCGATCCCGGGCCTTTCCTCAGATTTTGCAGTCGGAACCCCATCCCGTTGATGTCTACCCGCCTTATGTCGAAAATGTTCCTGTCCTTTCTGCTTTTATTCCGGTCTCCCTTTATCCCGAACATCCTTTCGAGATTGGTGCCTCCCTCTTCAAGGACAAGGTTCATCCGGGCATCCTTTATCACTGCCCTCCATATGTGCAGGCCTTCCTGCTTCCTGAGTCCTCTCAGCGTGAATCTTGCTATGACATATTCTGCGGAAAACAGTGTGTCTGCCGCGGTGTCTCCGGCCGGCGAGTTGTCGGTGACTGCGACATTTTTCAGGACAAGGGTGTTGAATGGCTTTACGTGCAGTTTTTCGAAACTGACTGCAGCATCGGTGCTGCCCTCGAATTTTTCCAGTATCTTGCGGGACAGATACGTCTGCACCTGGGGAGTCTGTATTCCGAGAATCCCTGCAAGGACAAGGGCTGTCAGGGCGACTGCCGTCAGCCATAATATTTTCAATATCTTCTTTACCGTATGCTGTCCGCTTTGGTGATTAAACAGGCAAAAATAATAAAAATCTCGGATAAAAGTCGTATTTTTGCGGTCTGGACATTTGTATGGATATGGATATAATTCTCGGAATAGAATCATCTTGCGACGACACTTCCGCTGCAGTCATAAAGGACGGTTACCTTCTTTCCAATGTGCTTGCAAGCCAGGATGTGCATAAGGCATATGGGGGAGTGATACCTGAACTCGCATCACGGGCGCACCAACTCAATATTGTACCCGTGGTGAGCCAGGCAATAGACAGGGCTGGAATCAGTGCCGGGGACATCACTGCCATAGCGTTCACAAGAGGTCCCGGGCTTCTCGGCTCGCTTCTGGTCGGGACTTCTTTTGCAAAAGGGCTTGCTGTGGCTCTGGACAAGCCTCTTATTGAAGTCAACCATCTTCAAGGGCATGTCCTGGCCGGGTTTATCAGGCAGTACGGCTCTGAGAATGTGTGTCCGTCGTTTCCGTATCTGTGCCTGCTTGTGTCCGGAGGCAATTCGCAGATTGTAAAGGTCAACAGCCCCCTCGACTTCGAGATACTCGGACAGACTATAGATGATGCCGTAGGAGAGGCTTTCGACAAATGCTCCAAGATGATGGGGCTTGGCTATCCCGGCGGGCCTGTTGTGGACAGGCTTGCCAGACAGGGCGATCCGCAGCGCTTTCATTTTTCCAAGCCGCATGTGCCGGGACTGGACTACAGTTTCAGCGGCATAAAGACGTCCCTGCTGTATTTTGTCCGGGACCAGATGGCCCTGGACCCTGATTTCATGGAGAAGAACAAGGAAGACATATGTGCGTCCTTCCAGCGGACACTGATAGAAATCCTGATGGACAAACTTGTCAAGGCCGCCCGCCAGACCGGCATAAGGGAGGTGACTATAGGCGGAGGAGTGTCTGCCAACAGCGGCCTGCGTGCTGCAGTCACGGAAGAGGGGAAGAAGAGAGGCTGGAAGACATATCTTCCGGAGTTCAAGTTTACTACTGACAATGCTGCCATGATAGCCATTGCAGGATATTATCATTATCTGAACGGGGAAAGGACAGGGCTTGACGTGGCCCCTGTTTCCCGCGCTGCAGACTTTTAGCGTCTCCATGCAGAGTGGAGGCATATGATTCCATTGAACCGGTTTTGACTTATGAAAGAGATTGAGATTGCCTGTCCGATAGGGAAGGAGCCTTCTCCGGAACAGATTGTGGCTGCTGCTGCCAGGGCCATGGGAGTCCCGCCGAGGGAAGTCGGCACATACCGCATATTGAGGCGTTCGACAGATGCCAGAGGGGAAATCCTCAGCCGCTACAGGATAGCGGCCTATCTCTCAGGGGAGGAGCCGGAGGAATATCATATCCCTGAATATAAGGATGTCTCGCAGTCGGAACCTGTCATTGTCATCGGAGCAGGCCCTGCCGGAATGTTTGCAGCGCTGCACCTTCTGATGCGCGGGTTCAAACCGGTTGTCCTTGAGAGGGGGAAGGATGTACATGCCAGAAAAGTCGATATGGCGCGTCTTTCACGCGAAGGCATAGTGGATCCGGACTCCAACTACTGTTTCGGTGAAGGCGGTGCCGGTACATTTTCTGACGGGAAACTCTATACGCGTGCGACAAAAAGGGGGGATGTAAGGGAAGTCCTGCACCAGTTCGTGGCTTTCGGTGCCGACCCTTCGATACTGGTGGATGCGCATCCCCATATCGGGAGCGACCGGCTTCCGGGGATAGTGGAAAATATCAGGAACTGCATTGTCTCGCATGGAGGCGAATATCATTTCGGGCACAGGGTGACTGATATTGCCCGTCATGGGGACGGTAATTTCAGTGTGACCGCAGAAGTCATTCCTGCAGGCAATGACGTGCATAATGCGGGCAAGACAGAAGTCTTTACGTCCAGAAAGGTGATTCTTGCTACAGGGCATTCTGCCCGGGACATATATATGATGTTTGCAGAAAAGGGATGGGGACTCCAGGCCAAGGGCTTTGCTCTCGGTGTGCGGGCAGAACATCCCCAGGCCCTGATAAACAGGATACAGTATCATGGGAAATACCAGCCGTATATGCCTGCGGCAGAATATTCATTTGTCACGCAGATTGAAGGGCGCGGAGTCTTCTCGTTCTGCATGTGCCCGGGAGGTATACTTGTGCCGTCTGCCACGGCCCCGGGAGAGACGGTGCTCAATGGCATGTCCGCTGCGGCGCGTAATTCCAGATGGGCGAATGCGGGGATTGTCGTGTCGGTAGAGCCTGAGGATGTGCCGGAATATTCTGGCTTCGGCGCCCTGTCACTGCTTCATTTCCAGATGGATGTGGAGAGGCGGATGTATTCTTTCTCGTCTTCGGTAAAGGCTCCGGCGCAGAGGATGATGGATTTCTGCAGACGGGTCGTGTCATCGGGGCTTCCGGCTACTTCCTACCGCCCTGGTGCTGTCTCCGCCCCTCTGCATGAACTTCTCCCCGAGAATGTGTCAAGGAGGCTGAAATATGCCCTCCCGGAGATAGGCAACAAAAAAATGAAGGGATTCTATACCAACGAAGCCCTTCTTCTCGGTGTCGAGTCCAGGACCTCATCTCCCGTCCGTATCCCGCGTGATCCTGATACATATGAGCATGTCACGGTTAAAGGCCTTTATCCTTGCGGAGAGGGGGCGGGGTATGCCGGAGGAATTGTTTCCTCAGCCCTTGACGGCATCAATTGCGCGGACAGGATAGCATGAAATGCTATTGGCAAGCCGGAAAAATTGACTACCTTTGTCGATTGGACAAGACAATTCTGCAATATCATGAAAGTAGGTATCATCATGGGCTCCACAAGTGACTATGAAGTCATGTCGGGGGCCGTTTCCATGCTTGAAGAACTGGGCATAGACTATGAGAAAAAGGTTGTGAGTGCGCATCGTACACCTGACCTTATGTATGAGTATGCCCATACGGCCAGAGAAAGGGGGATCAGCGTCATCATTGCAGGGGCAGGAGGTGCTGCCCATCTGCCGGGAATGGTGGCTGCCATGACTACTCTTCCTGTTATAGGGGTCCCGGTAAAGTCCCGGGCGCTCAACGGCCTTGATTCCCTGCTTTCCATAGTGCAGATGCCTGGCGGAGTGCCGGTCGCTACGGTCGCTATCAACGGAGCGAAGAATGCCGCTCTTGTGGCGGCCTCAATCATTGCCCTTCAGGACACCCGGGTGGCTGCAAGGCTCGAACAGTTCAGAAAAGACCAGACCTCTTCGGTCCTGAATGCCGAGATATGAAGAAAAGGATCGGGATAATAGGCGGCGGGCAGTTAGGGCTTATGATAGCCCGCGAGGCGCATCTTCTCGATGCCGCTGTTTCAGTGCTCGACCCTTCTCCTGACGCCCCTGCTTTTGCGGAGGCGGATGTCTGTGTGACAGGCGCTTTTGATGATCTCGCAGCGCTTGAACATCTTTGCGGAGAGTCGGATGTCGTGACATATGAGTTTGAGAATGTCCCCGGGGATATCTTGCACCATCTGGAAGGGAAATACAACATAAAACAGGGGATTGCCCCTCTTTTTGATTCCCAGGACCGGCTCAGGGAAAAAGACAATGCGGCGAGGCACGGTCTTGAGCCTCCCCGTTATGCCCCTCTCCCTGTCATGGCTGACGGGACTCCTCTCGAAGAAGACGGATGTGCCGCTCTTACTCCGCAGGAAAAGATGATACAACTTGCGGCTGCCGTAGGGAAAATGGGCATGCCATGTGTACTCAAGACGCGGAGACTGGGCTACGACGGGCACGGCCAGGCGGTGATACGGGATTTCAAGGATATAGAAAAAGCCAGTGACCTGCTGTCAGTACCATGTATCCTCGAGGAGATGGTTGATTTCGACTTTGAGGCAAGCGTGATTATGGTATCGGACGGAAAGGATATCATACATTTCCCTATCGCGAGGAACATCCACAGGGACGGTATTCTCGACCTGTGTATAGTGCCCGCT
>JADILX010000112.1 GCA_017695025.1 Candidatus Cryptobacteroides excrementavium | reverse complement strand
AGCGCGTAATTGTTCTGACGGCGTGGCCGCCCGTGGCCCCGTGAACGGATCTGCGCAATTTGGCCTTCGGCCACATATACGGTTCACGCCTCGGCATAGCAAATACATTTGCTCTGCTCTCGGCTTCTGCGCAATTTGGCCTTCGGCCACATATACGGTTCACGCCTCGGCATAGCAAATACATTTGCTCTGCTCTCGGCTTCTGCGTAATTTGGCCTTCGGCCACATATACGGTTCACGCCTCGGCATAGCAAATACATTTGCTCTGCTCTCGGCTTCTGCGTATATTTGACCTTCGGTCATTTATACTGTTCACGCCTCGGCAATACAAAAGTCCTCGTCTGCATGCAAACAAGTTTGCATTTGCCTTCGGCCTCTTGTATTGCACTCGGCTTCTGCGTATATTTGTAGCCGTACAAGATTTAAAAAAGATGAACAGGAGCATTATCACTGTAGTCGGCAAGGATACTGTCGGCATTATAGCCAGGGTGTGTACATATCTGGCAGAGAATAATATCAATATCCTGGATATCACCCAGACCATAGTCCAGGGATATTTCAACATGATGATGATAGTCGATACCGGGAATGTCTCCGGAGATTTTCACAGCCTGTCTTCCGGCCTCGAGAACCTCGGGAAAGATATCGGGGTACAGATAAAATGCCAGCGTGAAGAGATATTCGAAAAAATGCACCGGATATGATAAACATCAGCGAAGTCATAGAGACCAACCGGATGATCGAGAAAGAGAATCTGGATGTAAGGACGATAACTGTGGGCATCAGCCTGCTTGACTGCGCCGCTGACACGGTGGAGGAAGTATGCTCCAAGGTCAAGTCCAAGATCATCAGGATAGCCGGGAATCTTTCCGTGACAGCGGAAAATATTGCCATGGAATACGGCATCCCGATAGTGAACAAGAGGATTTCCGTCACTCCTGTGTCTCTTGTCGGGGCATCAGCCTGCAAAACTCCGGAAGACTATGTCAGGATAGCCATCGCCATGGATGAAGCGGCATCTGCAGTCGGCGTAAATTTTCTCGGCGGCTATTCGGCAATAGTGTCAAAGGGCATGACGGCAAGTGACAGGCTGCTCATCGAATCCATTCCCGAGGCGCTTGCCTCCACTGAAAAAGTGTGCAGTTCAGTAAATGTCGGCAGTACAAGGACAGGCATCAACATGGATGCGGTGCGTCTCATGGGTAAAACCATAGTGAAGACAGCGCAAGCCACAAAGGATGCGGACTCGCTCGGCTGCGCAAAACTCGTCGTGCTCTGCAACGCACCTGACGACAACCCGTTCATGGCCGGGGCATTTCATGGGGTGACGGAGACCGATGCCATCATCAATGTCGGTGTCAGCGGGCCTGGAGTAGTAAAATATGCCCTTGAAAGTGTCAGGGGGGCTTCTTTCGAAATACTTTGCGAGACCATCAAGAAGACTGCCTTCAAGATCACCCGTGTCGGCCAACTTGTCGCACAGGAGGCATCCCGGAGGCTCGGCATCCCGTTCGGCATCATAGACCTTTCTCTTGCCCCTACTCCGGCAATCGGGGACAGCGTGGCAGACATACTCCATGAGATAGGCATTGAAAAGGCCGGCGCACCGGGGACAACCGCGGCCCTTGCCCTGCTCAATGACCAGGTAAAGAAAGGCGGTGTCATGGCTTCATCGTATGTCGGAGGTCTCAGCGGGGCATTCATCCCTGTGAGCGAAGACCAGGGAATGATAGAGGCGGCTGAGTGCGAGGCGCTTACGCTTGAGAAACTTGAGGCGATGACATGTGTATGCTCAGTGGGGCTTGACATGATAGCAATCCCCGGAGACACTCCTGCTTCCACCATATCAGGCATCATTGCAGATGAGGCCGCAATCGGCATGGTCAACCAGAAGACGACGGCGGTCCGCATCATCCCGGTCATCGGCAAGACAACTGGAGACAGCGTGGAGTTCGGAGGACTTCTCGGACATGCTCCGGTAATGCCTGTAAGCAGATTCGGATGCAAGGATTTCATCAGCCGTGAAGGCCGCATACCTGCACCTATACACAGCTTCAAGAACTGACATACGTAAACGACCACATGCAATGAACACTGTTGAACCAGTCAACCTGAAAGAACTTTCCCACACCGATTACGAGTCGCTCATCAAGTTCAGAATCAGAAAGATACTGATGATATGCAGCAACTATGACGCATTCATTCTTGAAGAGGACGGACAGATCGACGTGCAGATATACAGAGAGTATATCGAACTCAATCTTACCAGCCCGCCACAGTTTGTGTGGGTGACAAGTGCATCCCGGGCACGTGAAGTCATTGACAGGGATCCTGGCATCGACCTTGTCATCTGCATGTACAATGTCGGGGACAGGGATGTATTTACATTTGCCAGTTATCTCAAGACGACCGGGCGCGACATCCCTTTCGTGCTCCTGACACATTTTTCAAAGGAAATCTACAGGAGACTGTCCCTGCAGGATACCTCGGCAGTGGACATGACATTCAGCTGGCACGGGAATACAGACCTGATAGTAGCGATAATCAAACTTTTCGAAGACCAGAAGAATGCCGATGTAGATATTCTGCAGATAGGTGTCCAGGCCATACTCCTTGTAGAAGATTCAGTAAGATATTACTCTACATATCTCCCGGAACTGTACAGGATGGTGCTCCTGCAGAGTGCGGAATTCCTCAAGGAGACTCTCAACGACCAGCAGAAAAAGGCACGCAAGCGCTCGAGGCCGAAAATCCTGCTTGCCACCAACTACGAAGATGCCTGCAGCCTGTATCAGAAATACAAGACCAACCTTCTGGGAGTGATTTCCGATGTGGGTTTTGTCCTCCATCGAGGGGATGCTCCGGACACTGAGAAAGCCGATGCCGGCATCGAACTCGTAAAGATGATAAAGGAAGACGACCCGTACATGCCGGTTCTGCTGCAGTCATCGCAGGAGAGCATATCTGAAGTGGCAAAAGAACTCAAGGTCGGGTTTCTCAGGAAATACTCCAAGACCCTGATGCTCCAGTTGTCTGAATACATGAAGGAGGAATTCGCCTTCGGGGATTTCGTATTCAGGGACAGGAACCGTATCGAATATGGCAGGGCGGCCAACCTCAAGGAACTTGAGCACTGCATAAAGGAGATTCCAGACCATGTGCTTCTTCATAACACATCGAAAAACATGCTGTCCAAGTGGTTTTTCGCCAGAGGACTCTTTACTCTTGCCAACAGGTTCCGTAAAGTCCAGGACAGCCATTTTGCCAGTCCCGACGAGTTGCGTGCCTATGTGACGCAGGAGATTCATGACTATCATGCCCTGACAGGAAGAGGGGTAATAGCACATTTCGACAAGGACTCATACGAAAAATACATATGGTTCGCCCGTGTCGGAGACGGATCTCTCGGAGGTAAGGCAAGAGGGCTTGCCTTCCTGAACTCTCTGATACTCAAGTATCATCTGACCGGTGCATATCCAGGCATCAAGATATCCATCCCGAGGACGGTTGTCATAGCCACGGACTATTTCGACCAGTTCATCCTCGAGAACGGGCTGCAGTATGTGATAGACTCCGAGATTACGGATGAGGAAATCCTGTCTGAGTTTGTCGCGTCAAGGCTTCCCGAGACTCTTGTGGAGGAACTCAAGGTTTTCGTCTCGACCGTCCGGAGCCCGCTGGCAGTCAGGTCAAGTTCAAAACTGGAGGACAGCAACTACCAGCCGTTTGCCGGGGTATACTCCACATACATGGTTCCGCTTACTGAAAACATGGACCAGATGCTCAGGATGCTCGGCAAGGCCATAAAGAGCGTGTATGCATCCGTGTTCTTCAATGGAAGCAGGACATATATCCAGACTACCGGCAATCTTCTCAGCGAAGAGAAGATGGCCGTAATCATCCAGAGCATATGCGGGACAGAATATGACGGGCTTTACTTTCCTATGCTCTCCGGGGTGGCACGCTCCGTCAACTTCTACCCTATCGGCAATGAAAAGCCGGAAGACGGGATAGTAAATGTTGCCTTCGGTCTTGGAAAGACCGTCGTGGACGGAGGCTGTACGCTCAGATTCAGCCCCAGGTACCCGAAGAAAATCCTCCAGTTATCAGACCCGAAACTGGCAATGAGAGACACCCAGAAGATGATGTACGCCCTTGATCTCAGGCCAGGGGCATTCAAGATATCAAAGAATGACGGGATCAATCTTGCCTATGAGCCTGTGGCTGAAATCCTGAAGAAGTTCCGTTATCCGGAAATGGTGGCATCGACATTCAGTGCTGCAGACAACCGGATGGTGCCCGGCACAAGCGTTCCGGGGCCACGGGTGGTGACATTTGATTCAATATTGAAATACGGCCGGTTCCCGCTTGCCAAAGTTCTTGTCGACCTGCTTGAAATCTGCAAGAAAGAACTCATGTGCGATGTGGAAATGGAGTTTGCCGCTGACATGATACCGGAGTCAGACGGAGGAGGATGCGTGTTGAAACTGCTTCAGATAAGGCCTGTCAGCGAATATCTTGATGACAAGGACACTTCGATGGAACAGGTGGTGGCCGGAATGAAGTCTGTGCTGGTGACATCGGACAAGGCCCTCGGCACAGGATATGTCACTGGCATGAAATACATCATGTACATCAGTCCGGCGGATTTTGACAGCGCAAGGACCATGGAGATGAAGTCAGAAGTAGCCGGATTCAATCTTGAAATGAAAAAGAAAGGGGCGTCATACATGCTTGTAGGCCCCGGCAGGTGGGGGTCTTCTGACCCATGGCTCGGTGTGCCTGTCACCTGGGATGAGATTTCCGAGGCGAGAATGATTGTCGAATGCTCCATCCCGGGCTATCAGATCGAGCCGAGCCAGGGGACACATTTCTTCCAGAACATCACATCCCTCGGCATCGGATACCTTACCGTAAACACGGTCATAAAGAAAGACAGCATCGACACCCGGGCCATAGAATCCCTTGAATGCGTGATGAAAGGCAGATATGTGAGTGTATATGAGGCGCCTGCGGAACTCGTCGCATTCATTGACCGTTCGTCCAACAAGGCGATAGTGGGCCTGTAAAACTATCAGTGTCAGCACATCTGCGGGCACAGCCGCATAATCACCCCGTCCATGGCAGGGACATGGACTTCGAGAGTCATGTCAGGATTGAGGCTGTCGCTCACCGGCATGCCGAGCCATTCGAATGCATGCTCCGGTATTTTTATCTTCATGCAGGCATCCTTCCCTGAAAAATTGGCCGCTATGAGGAGCGTCTCCTCCTCGTGGTCCCGGAGCCAGACAAAATGCCTGTCCTTGTCGAAGCCGTCAGCACCGTAGTTGCAATAACACAGGTCATAGGTGCTCCCGGACACGACAGCGGGGTCTGTTGCGGCAAACCGCAGGGCGTTGTTGTATCTGCGGAATACTTCTTCGGATATCTCATCCTGAGCCGCACCGTTTCCATGGCCCTCTGTGCCGGTGTTCCTGTTCAAGACGGTTTCTCCGGACATGTCGGCATACCTGCGGTATTCTCCGGACTCTATCATCGCCCGCAGCCTTATGGCCGACTCCGGAGTCCACCAGTCAAATATGCTCGTCCTGCCGTCCCGGCCGCTGAATCCCTCTTCATCCATTCCGCGCTCTCCGGTTTCTTCTCCGAAATACAGCATGAAAGGTGCCCTGTTGAAATAGAGGGCAACATACAGGGCAGCGAATGAATTCCTTGCGTCCTTCCCGAAGAAATCCGATGCAAACCTCTGTTCATCATGGTTTTCAAGGAAATTGAGCATATACGGCTGCATATCCCCGAGAAACTGCCAGTTCCTGGTAATCCCGGTGGCTGACTGCCACAGTTCCACAGGCATTCCGTTGTCATTGACATTTTTCTCGACGATTGTCCTGAGAGTATCGTAAAGTCCGGACTTGTCATAGAGGAAATCGAACCCGACATCCCTTACATATTTCCGGTAAAGGTCTTTCTTGTAGACTTCGGCTATGAAAATGACAGACGGAAATTCCTCCTTTACTTTTTCAATAAGCCATCTGAAAAATTCAGGCGGGACCAGTTCCACCATGTCGCAGCGGAATCCGTCCACGCCTTTCCCAGCCCAGAACCTGATGATATTCAACATCCTGTCCCACGTAGGGCTGTGAGAGTCGCAATAATTGATTTTCACAGTCTCATACCAGTCATTCCAGTCCGGCGTGGCACTGTAGCAATTGTTGCCGGTCGCCCTTGCAGGAGTTTCCCTGTACGGGCACAGCAGGTCTTCATACTGGTGAATAAAGGCCCGGTATTCATCGGTAATCTTCCTTTTTGTCTTTTCGTCTGCAGCACCGGCCGGACGTCCGGAGAGTTCAGAACATTTCTCCTCCGCTTTTTTCACAATCCACCGCGGGACAATCCTGTATTCCCTGGAGAAATCCATTCCGGCAAGAGCATTGCATTCCTGCCTGAATTCCTCGTCATCCGGCAGGCTGAGAGTCTCCCCTGGATAATAGAAAAAGTCATTTTCCCGGGACCAGTGCACTCCCCTGTCGTCATTTTCGCCAAGCACAGGCTCTCCGGCGAGCACCCTCGACTGCCGGGAAAGTTTTCCGTAGTCCCTTGAGACATGGTTGGGGACGAAATCCATTATCACTTTGAGTCCGGCTTCATGCGTCCGCCTTATCAGGGCCTCGAACTCCTGTATCCGGTTTTCCGGGCTGGTGGCAAGGTACGGATTGACATCATAATAGTCCTCGATAGCATACGGAGAGCCGGCCTCCCCTTTCACAAACTGCGGATGTGAAGGAGTACAGCCTTCAGATGCCGATTTGGTGGAATGTCTAAGAATCCCGGTGTACCATACATGTGAACAGCCCAGCCACCTGATGTATTCAAGTGTCGGGCTGTCGATGTCGGAAAATTTACCTGTTCCATTCTCTTCCAGAGAGCCTCTTTTCACCGGCAGTTCCCTGCCCTGCCCACTGCTGTCTTCCGCAAGGCCTGCCTTATGTCCTTTGCCCCACAGTCTGGGGAGAATCTGGTATATGATCATTTTTTCCATATCTGAGATGATTATGTCTCCGGATGCCATGTCCGGCCGGGAACGGACTCTGCATATTCAATGCCAGAAGAATACTTCAAAAAGAAGGGACATCCCTGCCGGGTGTCCCTCCAGTATGATTACCATTCGAGTATCTTCGTGAAATCGTAGAGTTCCGGATTGTCCACATATTCTTTTGCAGCCTCATAATCAGCCGGAGTAAGATAGTGGGCGATGTATCTGTAGTAGTTCTGTGCTGTCCCGGAATTGATGTCCACGACTCTCGGCGGTATCTTTCCTGTTTTCGGGTCCTGGAGATCCGCAAGATACAGCGGCGAGACATTGCCGTATGCATCGACATACACCATACATCCTGTCTTGCCTTCACTGAAGAGCTGGTATACTCCCATTGCAAGTTCGGTACAATAAGTAAGGTCATATGCGACCGGATCCTGGCACCGTACATCGTAGCCGATCTCTACCGGACGGCTCTTTACTTTCAGCCCGATCTTCTTGAATTCTTTCTCGAGGAGGTCGTTGAAGAGGACGGCCTTGGATATTTTCCCGAGTTCAGGATGTCCGTGCTCGTCATATGTGAAATGTATGCCTGCTTCAGCAGCCTCTTTTGCCACTTCCTCATTGTGGAAGAGTCCCTCGGCAGCAACGATGGTACCGTAGTTCACTCCCATTATCTTTCTTTTGAGGATGGCGGATATGGACAGCCTGATGATCTTTTCAAGGGTCATCTGTGTCTTGTTGAACATTTCAGGGATGATGGTCATCGGGCAGTGTGTAGCCTCGCCGATGCCGAGTGCAAGGCTTCCGCATGTACGTCCCATTGCAGAGATGATGAGCCAGTTGCCGGAAGTGCGGGCATCCTCATAGATAGTCCTTGCGAGATGTGCACCTTCGTTCTTGGCCGAATTGTATCCGAAAGTCGGGGTGTTGGACGGAAGAGGAAGGTCATTGTCGATGGTCTTAGGACAATGGATGTTTGCGATAGGATAATTCTTCGCAGCAAGGAACTTGGATATCCTGTTGGCTGTAGATGCCGTATCGTCACCTCCGATAGTCACCAGAAGTTTTATATTGTTGTCCTTGAAAAGGTCAAGATTGAAATTCTCCTCAAAATCCTTATCTGTCGGCTTGAAGCGGCTCATTTCAAGATACGAGCCTCCCCTGTTGAAATAACGGTCAGCCTTGAAGAAATCAAGGTCTTCCGTACGGGCATTCTTGCTGAAAAGACCTGAATATCCGCCATGGAGGCCTATCACCCTGTAGCCTTTTGAAAGGAAAGTCTTCGCTACGCTCATTGATACTGAGTTCATTCCCGGGGCAGGACCGCCACCGCAAAGGATTATTACTGCATCTTTCATGTCAAATGATATTAAAAAATTATTTTGCGCTGCAAATTTATTCAATTTCAGCAAAGATTAGACATGTTTCAGCGAAAAAATCGCTATTTTTGTGGGATATATGTCCCATGCCTGCGGCTGGCTGTTTTCCCGGCCTGTCCGGTGGCGGAGACATGTGGCATGATTATTATCAGATGCTGGAAATGACAGAAGAACAGGCAAGAATACGGGCGGAAGAACTCAGAAGCATGATTGCGGAAAACAACAGGCTGTATTATGTGGATAATGCCCCCAAAATCAGCGACTATGATTTCGACATGCTGATGAATGAACTCATCGCGATAGAAAAGCAGTTCCCGCGGCTTGTCACGCCGGATTCCCCCACGATGAAAGTCGGAAGTGATCTCAGCGGCGGGCCAGTGTCCGGAGGCGGTGCATCCTCCCGGCGCCGGAACTCTGCGGAAACGGCGCCCCGGGAATTTGTACAATACCCGCACAGATACCCGATGCTTTCACTTGGAAACACATATGATATCTCCGAAGTGGAGGATTTTGTCCAGCGGACCTCAAAGAGTGTAGGGAATACAGGATTCACCCTGTCATGTGAACTCAAGTTCGACGGCACCGCCATCTGTCTGACATACAGAAAAGGCCGGCTGTTCAGGGCATTGACCCGGGGAGACGGGGTCATGGGCGATGATGTCACTGAAAATGCACGGCACATCCGGAACATTCCGCAGCATCTTTGCGGAAGCGGCTATCCTGACGAGTTTGAGATACGCGGGGAAATATATATGCCATATGCAGCCTTTGACAGACTTAATGCTGAAAGGGAGAGGGATGAAGAAGCCCCTTTTGCCAATCCGCGCAATGCCGCATCCGGCTCCCTCAAACTTCTTGATCCGGAAGAAGTCGGGCACAGAGGCCTGGAATGCACACTGTATCACATCCCCGGAGACAGTCTCCCTTTCTCTTCGCATGATGAAGCCCTGAAGGCTGCATCATCCTGGGGGCTTCCGGTTTCGGACAAGCGCAGGATATGCACAGACATACACGGGATAGAAGACTATATTGCCTATTGGGATACGGAGCGGAAATATCTGCCTTTTGCAACCGACGGTATAGTCATCAAGGTAAATGAACTTGCACTTCAGAAGACACTGGGATACACTTCCAAATTCCCCCGCTGGGCAGTGGCATATAAATTCAAGGCGGAACAGGCCCTTACAAGGATAGTATCGATAGACTATCAGGTCGGACGGACCGGGGCCGTGACACCTGTGGCCAATCTGGAGCCCGTACAGTTGGCCGGGACCGTCGTCAAACGCGCCACACTGCACAATCCTGACCAGATGCAGATGCTCGACATACGTATAGGGGATCACGTATATGTGGAAAAAGGCGGGGAAATCATCCCGAAAATCACCGGAGTAGACACTGCCTCAAGGGACGGTAGCGAGGCGGTGCCTGTCTTCCCTGACACGTGTCCCGACTGCGGCACTCCCCTGGTCCGCGATGAAGGGGAAGCAAGGGTCTTCTGCCCCAATGCTTCGGGATGTCCCACCCAGATAAAAGGGAAGATGCTGCATTTCATCAGCAGGAAAGCCATGAACATAACAGCCGGAGATGCGACCGTCGACCAGTTGTACACCCTTGGCCTTGCCCGCTTCCCCGCTGACCTGTATTCGCTTACAAAAGAGGATCTGCTCAGGATGGATGGCTGGAAAGACCGTTCGGCCGGGAGATTCCTTGAAAGTATCGCTGCATCCAGGAAAGTGCCGTTCGGACATGTCCTTTTCGCCATTGGCATCAGATATGTCGGCGAGTCTACGGCAAAGACACTTGCCGCACATTTCCGTGACATACACGCATTGATGTCTGCCACAAAGGAGGAACTTCTCAAAGTGGAGGACATAGGTGAAGTGATAGCCGACAGCATATTGTCCTATTTTGCCGATTCCCGCAATATGGAACAGATAGAGCGTCTTGAAAAGGCGGGACTCCAGTTTTCAGTTCAGGAGGATGACAAGCCGGTCTCCGACAGTCTGAAAGGCATGACTATAGTGATATCCGGGGTCTTCTCCGTCTCCCGGGACGAAATGAAACGGCTTATATCGGCACATGGCGGCAAGAGCAGCAGTTCCATCAGCGGCAAGACCGCTTTCCTTCTTGCCGGCGAGAAGCCGGGGCCGGAGAAACTGCAGAAGGCAGAAGCACTCGGGATAAAGATTCTTGACGAAGCGGGATTCATGGAGATGATATCGGGGAATGCACCTGAAAAAGGAGACTCCCCCGAAGTTGAAACAGAGAACAGGCAACTCACATTGTTCGGATGATGACGGCCATAGCCGGACGGCATGATGAAAAACAGATATACGATGAAAAGTCTCAGGGAGATATGGCATAAGGCAAGGCAGTTCCTTTCGGAAGAAATCTGGATACTCAATCCGGATGAACTTTCCCGTGCCAAGGCGAGATTCATCAAATATATCAAGGTGCTCATCATCACGATAAAGACTTTTTCCGCACAGAAAATAGGCTTTCAGGCTGTTGCACTCAGTTTTTTCGGTACAATGTCCGTCGTGCCGTTCCTTGCTGTCACATTCGTGGTGACCGGAGGACTCGGGCTGGAGGACAGGCTGAAGGAACTCCTGTATGAGAATTTCAGCAATTATCAGGAGATGATCAATATGATAATGGGATTTGCCGACAATATCATCAGTACCGCCATGTCGAGCGGTGTGGGTCTTGTCAGTTCCCTGCTCTTCCTGTGGGTGGTCATATGGATGATGATGTCCGTTGAACGTGTATTCAATAATGTATGGAAGGTACACAAGTCCAGGAATTTCATCAAGAGGCTCTCATTCTATCTTGCTGTCCTTGTCATAGCCCCGTTTGTCGTGATGCTGTTTTTCTCCGGTTCGATTTCATATACCAACCTGTTCGACAACATGGACTGGGGAATTTTCCAGACCGAGGAGATCCGCTCTTTCGTCGCATGGCTGATATTCTATGTCATCGCGGCCCTGACATTCTCGGCAATGTACAAGTTCATCCCGAATGCGAAGGTCCGTTACAGCCATGCGCTGAAATCTGCCCTGATATCAGCCTTTGCATTTACGGTGCTGCAGTATCTCTATCTTGAGACGCAACTCTTTGTAACGAGGCTGAATACAGTATACGGCGCCCTCGCGGCCATACCTCTGTTCATGTTCTGGCTCAACTTCGGCTGGTTCATAATCCTTTTCGGGGCGGAACTGTCCTACGCATTCCAGAATGTAGACCATTATAACTTGGATAATTGAAAAACTGTTTGATATATGAGTGTTTCCGAATTTAACCAGGCAGACTATGAAGTCATAGCGAGAGACTATGCCGACCTTAAGGAGGCTGCACGCAAGCGATGTGCAAACCAGACAGAACTTGATGTGGTACAGAAGGCTTTCGAGTTTGCCAATGAAGCGCATAAGGGTGTCCGCCGCCGCTCGGGCGAGCCGTATATCCTGCATCCGATTGCCGTCGCAAAGATTGTGGTGAGCAACATCGGTCTGGGCTACAAGTCCATTGCGGCAGCACTGCTCCATGACGTGGTCGAAGACACCGACTATACCGTAGACGACATAAGGCACCTGTTCGGGGACAAGATAGCATCCCTTGTCGACGGGCTCACCAAGATCAAGACCGTCCTCGACAACGAAGACAAGGCCAAGCAGAAGAGCATGCAGGCCGAGAATTTCAAGCGGATTCTCCTCACCCTCAATGACGATGTCCGGGTAGTGCTCATCAAACTCGCCGACAGGCTTCACAACTGCAGGACGATAGAGTTCATGCCGGAATACAAGAGGGAGAAGATTCTCAGCGAGACCATGTTCATCTTCATCCCCCTCGCCCACAGGCTCGGTCTCTATGAGGTCAAGTCTGAGATGGAGGACATCTGGCTCAGATATAAGGAACCTGAAGTCTTCAACGACATAACCGCCAAGATCAACAGGAACATCATCGACAAGGAAAAGGAGATAGACGGCTTCATCCGTCCTATCAGCGAGGCACTTAAGGCGGCCGGCTTCGATTTCACCATCAGGAAACGGGTAAAGACACCGTATTCCATATGGCACAAGATGGTGACGAAAAACATCACTTTCGACCAGATATACGATCTCTATGCTGTCCGCATCATCTTCAATTCAGATGCATCTTCGACAGAAAGCGAGCGAGACCAGTGCTACCATGTATTCTCAATCATCACAGGGATATACCGGTACAAGAGCGACCGTATCCGGGACTGGGTAAAGCATCCGAAGAACAACGGGTATGAGGCGTTGCACTGCACGGTAATGAGCGATTCCGGCATATGGATTGAGGTACAGATACGTACCAGGAGGATGGATGACATAGCGGAGAAAGGTATCGCAGCCCACTGGGCATATAAAAAGGACGGCTTCGTCGGCGAGAACGACAGCGAAATGGACAAATGGATCAACAAAGTCAAGGAGATACTCGTTGATCCTGATGTCAATGCCCTCGAACTCCTCGACATCATACACAACGACCTCACCACATCGGACATTTTCGTATTCACTCCCAAAGGGGAACAGAGGAGGATACAGAAAGGCGCCACAGCCCTTGATTTTGCATATTCAATCCATACTGAGATAGGCAACAAGGCCATAGCAGCAAAAGTCAACATGCGGCTTGTACCTCTCTCATATGAACTCAGGACTGGAGACCAGGTGGAAATCATCACTGCGGAAAACGAAAAGCCGAAACGGGAATGGCTCCAGTTCCTCCAGACACGGAAAGCCCGCAACCTGGTCATGGACTGGCTCAAGGGTGAACGCCAGGAAAGCATCCGCATCGGAAAGAAGATGGTGGAGGAACAACTCGCCTCAATCGGCAGAAAACTCGATGACAATACGCTCAAGGCCATGATGGACGGCTACGAGATTTTCGAGAGGGATCCCGAGGAACTGTATTTCCGTGCTGGAATCGGCCTTTTAAAACTCAACGGACTTGAAGAGGTCGTGCGCAACAGTGAGAACAAGAGCGAAAAGGGCCGCTCATGGAATTTCAACTGGTTCAAGGGCAAGGACAAGAAAGACGGCTATGTCATCGACGATGTCTCTGACACAAGGCACAAATACGTGATTGCCAGTTGCTGCAACCCCATCCCGGGAGACAGTGTCGTAGGCTTCCTCGCCTCTGACGGAACGATAACTGTCCACAAGAAAAGTTGTCCTGTCGCCAACGGCATAGCGGCAAAACACGGGGACAGGATTGTGGTGCCAGAATGGAAAAACGGCCAGACAGCCGACAACTCATTCCTCGTAAGGCTTTCCCTGAAAGGATTTGACAGGATGGGTATAATAAATGAGATTTCCAGATACATCTCCCTGGTCATGAGTGTCAACATAAGAAGATTCTATCTCGGCACGGAAGGAGGGGTGTTTGAAGGATATATAGACCTCTATGTGCATGACAGGGAGGACCTTGAGAAACTCATAAAGAAACTGAACAAGATCGAAGGTATACAAAGTGTCGTCAGGTCAGACCTGTGACGGCACGAAGATTGACAGATGCGCTGCGGCAGCGATTTCCGCGGCACCAATATGAACAATATGCAGATACGACATTTTTTCAGAAGATATTTTCCGGCCATCCCGCTGGCGCTTGTCCTAGGGCCGGTCATTTTTTCCCATTCTTGTGCGAACACCACTACTCCCCCTACCGGCGGCCCGAAAGATACCATACCTCCGGTCATCGTGGAACTCTATCCGGCTCCAGGGGCGAAACACGTGCCGGTGCACAAGACTCAACTCATGTTCAAGTTCGATGAATTCGTCACTGTAAAAGACCCGCAGAGCATATTCCTGTCCCCGCCTATGGAAAAAAGGCCGCAGTTCAGGCTCAAGGGCAAGAGTGTGATAGTGTCTTTCGAGAACGACCTTGACTCCAACAGGACCTATACTCTTGACGTGACCAATGCCATTGCTGACAACAATGAAGGAAACATGTATCCCGGGTACACGCTGGCATTTTCCACCGGCTCAAGGCTTGATTCGATGATGATTACCGGTATAGTCCAGGACTGTAACACCCTCATGCCGATAAAAGGGGTCACCGTGATGCTGTACAAGGACCAGGCTGATTCCGCCATATTCAAGCAGAGGCCGGTTGCCGCCGGAAAGACGGATGACTGGGGCTATTTCTGCCTGAGAAACATCCAGGATACTGTCTACAGGCTGTATGCTGTCAAGGATGACAACAATGACAACAAGTACCAGGCCGAGAACAATGAACTTGTGGCTTTCTTCGACTCCCTTGTCAGGCCAGTGACCGTAGTCAATGACTCTTTGCCGGAAGCGATGAAATATCTGATGACCGACACGCTTGCATGCCTTGCGAGAAAGACTGAATACGAGTTGAACCTGTTCCGCGAGACCCCGTCAAAACAGATGATAGTCAACAAGGAGAGAATCGGGGAACGGACTGCATACATCACCTTCATGGCCCCGTATGCCCAGATTGATTCCCTATGGATGACAGGAGTCCCGTCCGACCGTCTCATCACACAGTTCAATCTTGAGCGTGACAGTCTTGAAATCTGGGTGAATGACCCTGGGAAACAGCCCGACACCCTCCACCTTTTTGTCAATTATATGAAGACAGACACCCTCGGGGTGCTTTCTCCGTTTACAGAGGAAGTAAAGTTATCCATGCCGAGAAAGGTAGGGGCGGCGGCAAAGAGTTCCAGACGTGATATCAAGAAAGAGGACACGACAGCAGTCTTCACAGTCACGGCAGAGCCGGAGACCATAGAGCAGTACGGTTATGTCATTGAGTTCAAATATCCTGTTGTCCAGGAGGCCTTCGACTCCCTTTCATTCTGGTCGGTTAACCCGAAACAGCAGGAGACAACGGAAAAATATACGGTCAGACAGGACAGCCTGAACCTCAGGAAATATATTGTGACGCCACAGGTGAAGTTCTTGCCGGGCTATGAATATTTCCTGAAAATTCCTCACAGGAAATTCAAGGATATCAACGGATTCTACAATGACAGCCTTGAAGTGAAGGTGTCGCTTCCGAACGATGACAAACTGAGTTCGATGAACATTGTCCTGAACAATGTCAGGAACAAATATATTGTGGACCTTCTGAACGAGAAGCGGGATCAGGTTCTGCGCACATATACGGTTGACTCCGACCAGACCCTGCTTTTCCCTTACCTCAAGGCGGGAAAATATTCGCTCAGGCTCACCGAGGATCTCAACCGCAACGGGCTTGTGGACACAGGCAACCTGCTGGAGCACCGCCAGCCGGAGAAAGTCAAGTTCTACAAACTCGAAAACGGCACCTTCCTTATCGACATCCCTGAGATGACCGAACTGGAACAGACGATAGATGTGGGAGAGTTGTTCAAATAGACTTATGGGAAAGAAATCATTTGCAAGTGCATTGCTGCTGATATCATTGGTATCACTCCCCGTCCTGGCATCGGGCCAGGAGACGGGAAAACAGGAGCGCCGTAAGGTGAAAAAGGAGATGACGGAAATCGCCGACACTTTTTCTGTATCCTATCTCGATTCGCTTGATATACGTAAAAAGAATATCATCAACGACTATTCTATGCTCGGGCTCCAGTATGGAGTCGGGCTGAGCCAGGTGATGTGGAACCCTTCAATGAGACAGACTTTCCTGTTCGTCCCGTACAATATAGGGATAATGTACACCAGATACGGGAAAATGTTCGGCTACATGCCATACTTCGGATTCCAGGCCGGGATAATCTATACTCAGGAAGGGTACAAGTTCGAATCCGAC
The DNA here is from genome assembly GCA_017695025.1 of Candidatus Cryptobacteroides excrementavium. Classification (GTDB taxonomy): domain Bacteria; phylum Bacteroidota; class Bacteroidia; order Bacteroidales; family UBA932; genus Cryptobacteroides; species Cryptobacteroides excrementavium. The sequence continues at coordinate 5,951 of JADILX010000112.1, read as the reverse complement.
GACGATGGCTATACGCCTGATGTTGAAGGGGCATATCAGGCAGTGATGGACGTGATTGAAATCCCGTTCATGGCCCATTGCCATTTTGATTTCTGGAAGATGAAGGTGATAGCCGACATAGGATTTTTCGGGGGTTACCGTCTCGGGATACACCGCAGCGGCCCTGATGTAGACCCGTCCATAAGGAACTCGTTTCTGAAGACCGACAGGAGGTTCGACTACGGCATAAAAGGAGGTCTCGGATTCGGCTTCATATTTGATCCGGTCGAGATACACATCACGGCCATGTACAAATATTCGATGGGGACTCTGTACGACCCTGACTATTACAGCAAATATTATTACAGGTATGCCTATCCGTCCAATATTGTCATTTCGCTCGGGCTGCATTTCCACCTCTCCAAAAGGACAGGAAAGACAAGACATCAGTTGAAGATGGAGGCGCGGGAGCAACTCAATGTGATAAATGCACTTGACAATGCTGTTGACGGGCAGTGAAATGGCGCAGAAACAATATCAGACATGAGATACATAGAAGCAAAGGCAGGGAATGTAACCATAGGGCACGGACATCCGATTGTAGTGCAGACCATGTGCAATACCCATACTTCAGATATCGGGGCGTCTGTCGCCCAGTGCCGGGCAATGGCGGCAGCAGGGGCACAACTCATCAGGCTCACTGTCCCGGGGATGAATGAAGTGCCGGCCCTCAAGGCCATACATGAGACGCTGCGGGCAGAAGGGATAGATACTCCTCTTGTCGCTGACATACATTTCTCATCAGAGACAGCGATTGCCGTGGCCCAGGTGGTCGAGAAGGTCCGCATCAACCCGGGCAATTTCCACCGTGACCACGGGGAAGCATGCAGACAGTTCGCACGGCTTGTTGATGTATGCAAGGAACATGGGACAGCCATCAGGATAGGGCTGAACCACGGGTCGCTCGGAGACCGTATCACCGGACTGTACGGCAACACTCCCCTTGCAATGAAAGAGGCCGCAATGGAATGGCTTGACATGTGCGTGGCCAATGACTTCTACAATGTCGTTGTTTCCCTCAAGGCGAGCAATACAAAGGTCATGGTCGATGCATACAGGCTTCTGTACGAAGCCATGAAGCAGAAAGGCATCATCTTCCCTCTGCATCTCGGTGTCACGGAAGCAGGAAACGGGGATGCAGGAAGGATGAAGTCCGCAGTAGGCATCTCTTCGCTTCTCTCAGACGGTATCGGGGACACAATCAGGGTTTCGCTCACGGAAAACCCTCTCAATGAAATACCTGTAGCACGGCATATTGCAGACAGATATGATGGTACCAGGCATTCAACCATGACTTCCGTCAGGCTCGAAGGAAAGACTGCCACAGCCGTCTATGATTCACCATCAAGGGAAGTACTGATGCTCGACCTTGCCTGCGACTTCGGCAGGCGACTGCTTGACAGGGAGATAGATGAGGTGAAAGTCGAAGGGTGCTACAGGACGGCAGAGTCTGGAGGCAATGGCACTTCCGGCACCGTATCCATCGGCGGGACTGCCGAAGCCGCATATCTCGAAGATGAACTGCTTCAGGCCGCCAGAAGACGGTTCTACAGGCCTGAATACATTGCATGCCCTGGATGCGGCAGGACTATGTACAACCTTGAGGATACCTTCAACGAGGTAAAGCGCCGCACAGCACATCTGAAGGGCATGGTCATAGCAGTCATGGGCTGCATAGTGAACGGCCCGGGAGAAATGGCTGATGCGGACTGGGGATATGTAGGTGAAGGAGACCACAAGGTCTCAATATATAAAGGAAAGACACCTGTCATGCGCCATGTCCCCGAGACGGAAGCCATAGACAGGCTGCTCGAACTCATCGATCTGGAGAATTGAGTATTTGAAACACGGCTCCATCAGGAGTACGGACCCCAAAGAGGGTGAGTCAGACTTTTGGCTCACCCTCTGTCTCTGTTTCCGGTTCCGGACGGGCTTTTCTCTTGACAATCACCTTGTCGATTCTGGCACCGTCCATATCCACCACCTCAAAGGTAAAGTCTCGCCATGATGCCTTCTCCCCTTCTACCGGCACATGCTCGAGTTCGTCAAGGATGAGACCGCCGACAGTTGTGTACTCCGAGTCGGTATCATTGTCGTCAATGTCGAAATACATCCTGAAGTCATACATGGAGCACTGTCCGTCTACAAACCATCCGTCATTGTCCTGACGGGCGATTATGTCCGGCTCTTTCTGGTGGTCATCGTTGACGATACCTACAAGGGCCTCCATTATGTCCTTGAGAGTGATGATACCTGAGCAGAAACCATACTCATCGCATACAAGGGCACGGCTGATCTTCTTTTTCTTCATCTGCTCGAGCACCGCATATACGCTCATGTTCTCGTGGAAATAGACCGGCTCATGGATCATCTCCTCGATATTGAAGCCTGGTTTCCCGACATTGAGTACGAAATCCTTCAGGGAGAGCACCCCTATCACATGGTCAAGATCACCGTCTGTCACAGGATATGCCTCGAAGAGGTTCTCCTCTATCGTGTTCCTGATCTCCGCCTCTGTCATGTCCTTGTCAATCCATACTATGTCTCCCCTGAGTGTCATGATGGTATTGACCTTAAGGTCTCCAAGGGCGAATACCCTCTCCACGATATCCTGCTCTACAGGGGACACCTCCCCTTCATCTGTCCCCTCCTGGATAATTGACTTTATCTCTTCTTCCGTCACTTTTGATTCCTGGCTTTTGACACCGAGTATCTTGATGACAAGGGCTGTACTTTTGGCAAGCAGCCATACAAATGGAGAAGCGATTACGGAAAGGACTTTCATAGGCCCGGAAACGACCTTGGCGACTCTTTCCGAAGCACTCAGCGCTATCCTTTTCGGGACAAGTTCCCCGAAGACGATGCTGAGGTATGTCACAAGTATGACTATTATGGCCTGTGAAATGGCTCCGGAAAGCCCTGCGGACAATCCTGCACGGACAAGAAGGGCTGCAAAGGCCTCGGCAATCTTGTTGCCTGAAAAAATACCGGTGAGGATACCTATGAGGGTAATGCCTATCTGGACTGCGGACAGGAACTTGTCCGGGTCGGACGAAAGTTTCAGTGCCGTCTTTGCGGCCCTGCTGCCTTTATTGGCGTCTGCCTGCAGATTGGATTTCCTTGCTGAAATAACCGCCATCTCAGACATGGCGAAAATCCCGTTCAGAAGGATAAGGAATATAATGATGAATATCTCGCTCATATAATCATGATTTTATCTGATGGACTGTAGATTACATGAGCCCGGCACGACAAGGGCACCGCGTCATCCTGATTGTTTTCCTGCTCCTGCTGTATTGCAGCAGGACTGCTGCTTGTATCTTCTTTCATTGTCAAATATGTTGTTGTTTCAGGCCAACGGCCTCATAATTCTGCAATTACCGATTCACATGCCTTCACATAATCCCCTACCTCGACCTTAATGTCGGCGTCAAGAGGAAGGAACATGTCGACGCGTGAACCGAACTTGATTATCCCGCATTGCTCACCCTTTACACCGGCGTTCCCTACCTTTGCATAGGTGACTATCCTTCTTGCGAAAGTGCCTGCAATCTGCTTGAAAAACACTTCCCCTCTCCCGTTCTTTATGGCGATGGAAGTATGTTCATTGAGTTCCGACGCCTTAGGCATGAAGGCAAGGAAATATTTGCCCGGGTGATATTTGTAATATGTGACCTCTCCCGACAACGGCCAGAAATTCACATGTACATTGAAGAAATCCATGTATACCGACACCTGGATGCATTCCCCGTGGATATATTCGTCCTCGTAGACTTTTTCCACAATGACTACCTCCCCGTCGGCCGCTGAAGTCACGACGCTTTCACCCTGGACTGTCTCGCGGTGAGGGACGCGGAAGAAATAGAAGACGAATATCATCAGGAATGCAGGCAGGGCCGCGAGCGGATATGATATGTAAGCGCACCGGATAAAATGCAGCGGGAGATAGATCAGGACTGCACAAAGCATCCAGATCCCCAGTATGGTGCCGCGACCGTCTTTATGTATAGTCATGACTCTCCTGCGTTTCATCGTGCAAATTTACGAAAAATTTTTCAATGTCATAATATGTTAAGTACCACCAGATATATGACCCCTGCCGGAATCGCCATCAGGGCGCTGTCGAACCTGTCCCATATCCCTCCGTGGCCAGGGATGACGGAGCCTGAGTCCTTTATCGCATAATGTCTCTTCCACTGCGACTCGATAAGGTCGCCATATACGCCTGCGATATTCATCAGGGCTGCCATTATGAGGCAGTGATGGAGAGGATAGTTGAAAAGGCCTCCGTAATGCAGCCCGGCCGCTACCGCAACTGCAAGCACGAAACCGCCCCAGAACCCTATCCATGACTTTTTAGGCGAGACTGCAGGGAAAAGTTTCTTTCCGTATTTCTGTCCGAGCGTAATCCCGAATACATAGGCTCCCACATCTGAGGCCCATATGATGGCAAAGAAACACAGCAGGAGCATCCCGTCATACTGTCCGATGAACCTGAATACGGCAAAATTTGTAAGCGTCATCGGCACGGCAATATAGAGCAGCGCCGTATATATGAATGCAAACTTCCCGAAGTCTGTCTTGTCCTTTACGTACAGCGAATTGGCCATTATAAGGAATATGGGTATAAATGCCAGCATCACAAGCCTTCCGGGAAGGTTGAAGCCCATATAAAGGAATGTCAGTATGAACAGTGTAGCTGCGGCAAACATTGAAAGATACTGCGAGAACCGGTATTCGCTTCCCATGGTCATCCTGAAAAACTCCACCATCATGCACACCATGATCACAATCATCAGCGCACAGAAGAAATATTTTCCGAGCAGCAGGGCGGCAACAACGGCCGCTATCAGCAGGATACCGGACAGTGTCCTCAATATCAGGTTCTTCATCTTGGGTCAGTCTTGTGTTTGTATGGTTTCTTCCTTATTTGCATCTCCGGATGCCGGCCTGCGGTCTTCTTCCGGGACTAAGGCATCCGTATTGGCCCTCGGGCCGAATATCGCCTCAAGGTCATCAGAGAAAATCACTTCCTTCTCAAGAAGAAGTCCGGCAAGCCTCTCGAACTTATCCCTGTTGTCCTCAAGTATCTTCCGTGTCCTGTCATGGATAGACTGGACAAGGTCTTTCACCTCTTTGTCTATGAGTTCCGCCGTCTTTTCACTATATGGCCTGGTAAGTTCATATCCGCGCGAGCCTGTCGAGTCATAGAAAGACAGGTTGCCCACCTTGTCGCTCATACCATAATACGTCACCATGGCATAGGCCTGCTTGGTGAGACGTTCAAGGTCATTGAGCGCACCCGTAGAAGGCTGTCCGTTGACTATCTCTTCCGCTACCCTGCCGCCTATGAGAGAACACATCTCGTCAAGCATCTGTTCCTTTGTGACAAGTTTCCTTTCCTCCGGAAGATACCATGCGGCACCGAGCGACTGCCCCCTAGGGACTATCGTCACCTTGAACAGAGGGTTGGCATAAGGCAGCAGCCAGCTGACAGTGGCATGTCCGGCCTCGTGGAAGGCGATTGACTTCTTTTCCTGCGGAGTGATGATGGTATTCTTCCTCTCAAGGCCTCCGATGATACGGTCCACGGCATCAAGGAAATCCTGCCTGTCAATCTCCTCCTTGTTGCGTCTGGCGGCAGTAAGTGCAGCCTCATTGCAGACATTGGCTATATCAGCCCCGGAAAAGCCCGGAGTATGCTTTGCAAGGAACTCGACATCGAAATCCGGAGACAGTTTCAGTCCCTTGATATGCACCTTGAATATTGCTATCCTTTCATTCAGGTCAGGAAGGTCGACATGAATCTGCCTGTCAAAACGGCCTGCACGCAGCAGGGCCTTGTCAAGGATATCCGCCCTGTTGGTCGCAGCGAGTATGATGACACCTGAGTTGGAGTCGAAACCGTCCAT
>JADILX010000111.1 GCA_017695025.1 Candidatus Cryptobacteroides excrementavium | reverse complement strand
CATCGTCGGCAGCGTCAGATGTGTATAAGAGACAGCCCCCGGAGCCTTTCAGCTCAACAGTTTTCAAGACTGCCGTAATCGACCACTCTACCACCTCTCCAATATTTCAACGTTGCGGGACAGACCGCCATGCGCCCTCTCCGGAACGGCTGATAAATCAGCATTGTCTTCCTAAAGGGAGTGCAAAGGTAACAAAAAATTTATTCGGAACAAATTTTTTATAATCTTTACGCAAATTTACGCATAAGATTATTGCCTGTCCGCATTATTGCCCCCATGTCAAGCAATATGCCTTGTCACAAAAATGGCAGTCATACGTCTATATATGCAGAATGGAAAGAAAGACACTGGAAAATACTTTGGGCAGCATCAGACCACGTCTGCTCTTTTATGCCACGAGACTGCTGCATGATGCATCCCAGGCGGAGGATATAGTCCAGGATGCCGTCCTTTCATTCCTCAGATCTCTTGACAGGGGAGCGAAAATCCGGAACAGTGAATCATTTCTGATGCGGACGGTGCGGAATGCGTGCCTGGATGCGATAAGGTATTCTTCGGTACGGACGGCCGTTCCGGTTGAGGAATTGAAATCTTCCGGTCCGGCCATGCAGGGTGATAAAGCGGTGGAACTTTCCGACCAGGTTGCACAGGTGGCCAGGACACTGGAGAAGTTGCCCGAGAATTACCGTTCTGTGTTCATCCTCAGGGATATGATGGGATATGAACTGACCGAGATCGCACGGATGATGGATATGAAGGAGCCTGCTGTAAGAAAGGCCCTTTCCCGGGCCAGGATGCAGATCAGGGAAATCCTGTTGGAGCCATAGCAGGCTGTCATCCCGGGCAGTCCGGAAGAAGATCAGGAAAATCTGCAGAAAACTCAACTTTGCATAATGATTATGGGAATGAAAGAAACACATATCAGGAGCCTCATAGACAAGTACTTTTCCGGGCAGACCTCTCTGAGGGAAGAACAGGAACTGTCGGAGTTTTTCCGGAGCGGGGAGGTACCGGAGGAATTCAGGGGCATCGCACCTCTGTTCGCTTTCAGGGACGCCAGCGCCTATGGAGGGGAGGCTCCGCGCACAAAGTCCCGGAGAAGTGCCGTTGCGCTGACGATAGTCGCTGCCGCAGCAGTTGCCGCTGCCGTAGTCTGCACAGCCGTTATCCCGCGCTCGCTTAAGGAAAATAATGATATCCGTATGGGTATGAGCCCTGCCGCTATGGCAGAGAACATGCAGCGGGTCCTGGACATGTGCGGAGGCCGTGTCACATCACTTTCAGCAAAGCCTGCCGGCAATGCCGCTTTAGTTACGGCCACCTTGGCTGACGGGACTGCAAAAACATATATCATGACATGCGACGATGGTGAAGGATCCGCATCGTTTATCGCATTAAACGAATAATTAAGGTAAAACTGTTTAAACAACTTCTAAAAACAGGAAATGACAATGAAAACTCTGATGATTTCTGCATTATGCGCGATAGCGTTATGCTCCGTACAGTTGGGCGTATCTGCAAAGCCTGCCCAGGCGGACACTCTTGACAGGTATGTGATTGACGGGACGAATGTCACTGACTTTGATGGAAGCCAACTGGTGGGCAAAACCGTGAAGTCGTATGACGTTATGACCGCAAAATCCGGCAAGACCGTCTATCGGATCCATACTATAACGACCTCACCGTCCCTGTCCGACCTTCGTGGAAAGTTTTCGGGCATGAGCCTGAACCTGGACGCCCTGAAAGAACTGGAGAATATTGATTTTGAAGAGATTAAAAAGATGGGGAGCGAAGGACTGGAAAAACTGAAAGAACAGATAGACGGCTTAAAGGATGAACTGGAGATATACAAGAACATCTCGGCGGATGTAATGTACCGTCCGCTGATAGTTGTAGACGGCAAGGAGACCGATTCCATTCCGGACCCTCAGGATATAGCCTCGGTCATAGTCACCAGACCTGGTTCAAAAGCCGCCCTGCAGTACGGGGACAAGGCCAGGAACGGTGTCCTGGAAATAAGCACCAAGAAGAGCGCTTCTCTTGATGCGGCCGACCCTGTGGTCATATTAGACGGCAAGGAGGTCACCATGGATGTCATGAAGACTCTCGTCCCCGAGAAGATCGTGTCTGTCACCGTGTTCAAGAATCCGGAGGATGTCAAGAAATACACAGATAACCCTGACCGCGGGGTGATAGTGATAAAAACGAAAGGCAAGTAGCCCGTCTGCCGTGCTTCTCTCAAATTCAGGGCTGGAAGCGTGTCATTCGACGAAGTAGGCAGACCGGGTCTAGAAATCAGCAGGGGTGTATTGGCAATAACAGAATATCGGACAATATATTCATCATATCAGGAATTGCAGTTCCAAGATATTTGCTATCTTTGTAGGTGGTTCAGTCAGGAAAAATGAACTATTAAACTGAAACGCAAGTATCATGAAAAAATTTTTGCTTTCAGCAGCATTGATTGCTGCTGCTACATTTTCTCTGTCAGCACAGGAAAAAGGTGACATGGCTGT
>JADILX010000110.1 GCA_017695025.1 Candidatus Cryptobacteroides excrementavium | reverse complement strand
AAAAGTGCAGTATTTCCAGGGGTCTCCGGTGGTGGCCGGGAGTCCCCGAAAGACGGGCCGGGAAAGGATACAAAATCATTCAATATTTATGTTTAACTAAGTTTTTTGCTTATGAAAAAAATCAGATTGTTTTTCACGGCAATGCTGGTGCTTCTGACGGCAGGTCTTGCTTCTGCGCAGAGCGTGACGGTCAAAGGTACCGTCAGGGATGCGGAGACTGGCGAACCCATACCGTTTGCATCAGTGGTTCTCCATGGCACCATGACAGGTGTCTCGACAGACCAGAACGGAGACTATAGCCTGACGGTTCCATCTGTGGATGAGGCCGTCCTTGAATTCAGTTTCATCGGCTACAGGACAGTTCAGGTGCCGGTTGAAGGGCGTCTTCTCGTGGATTGCGAACTTGAGGTAGATGCAATGGCCCTTGAAGATGTGATAGTTGTGGCCTATGGCTCGACAAAGCGCGAAGCCATGACCGGCTCTGTTACATCAGTTGAAGGTGACAAACTGGCGGAAGCCCCTGTTACTTCTGTCGACAAGGCCCTGTCAGGAAAACTTGCAGGTGTGCTGATTTCTTCAACGACCGGGCAGCCGGGAGCAACTTCTACAATACGTATCCGCGGAACATCGTCTATTAATGCAAGTAATTCCCCGCTTTGGGTGGTGGACGGCATACCGATGCTCAGCGGAAATATCGCAAACAGCGATGTTTCCGACGCCCAGTCCAGTCTCATGACTTCACTGAATCCGAATGATATCGAGTCAATTACAGTGTTGAAAGATGCTGCGGCAGCGGCAGTGTACGGTTCCCGTGCAGCCAATGGAGTCATCCTGGTGACTACAAAAAGCGGGAAAGAAGGCCGTGCGCAATTTACCGCAAGGGTGAAATACGGAGTACAGTGGTTCAAGAGCGATACAGGCTACCGCCCTATGACGGCAGAAGAACTCCTGACTTACCAGCGGACGGCCGCCATCAATGCGGGATATGACCCTGATGACCCTACAGGTACATATTACAGGCCTATGTCTCTGCTCAACGGGGAACTTACCGACTATCTGAAGTTCTTCACCAAACTCGGACAGGTGCAGGAGTATGAGATCAGTGCCCGTGGCGGTACAGACCGCGCCAAATATTTCTCATCAGTGTCATACCATGACAATGACGGTGTTGTATATGGTACTGACTACCAGAGGATACAGGCAAGGGTCAATGCGGACTACAAACTTCTGAAAAGGCTCGAGACAGGCATCAGGGTCAATGTGGCTTATACCGATCAGGACAATGTGCCTACGGATGGACTGGCAATGGAAAACCCTATTTTCTCGGGACAGTCTTTCATGCCTTGGATTCCGAAGTATGATGAGAACGGTGACTTTAATACGGACATACCGTCAAATTCCAACATGAATCCCCGTGCCTCGGCCCAATGGAACGAGAACAGCCTTGAGAGTTACAGGCTCAACGGCACCATGTACGTAAAATGGGAGCCAGTCAAGAACCTCGTACTTGAGACAAGGAATTCTGCCGAAGTGGTGTTCTCGGAACAGAGATTATACTATAGCGAGAAGGCTGGCTATAACAACATTGTCCAGAATATCAAGAATAAGGTTGTCCAGTTGACCACATCCAATACTGCCAACTATGCCAATGTATTCGGAGGCTACCATTCATTCAGGGCTCTCGTGGGACAGGAAGCCACCAAATATGTCCAGACGCAGGATGTATATCAGGCAGACGGTGTCAACCCTCAGATCCCTTATCCGAACACTGCCGACCAGGCCAATACAACCATAAGTACCGGTATTACGCGCGATGCTCTTCTCTCGGTATTCGGAATTGTGGACTATAACTACGACAGCCGCTATTTCGTGCAGGCTACTCTCCGAGGTGACGGAAGTTCCCTTTTCGGGGCTGAAAACAAGTGGGGTCTCTTCTGGTCGGCTTCCGCATCATGGAATATCAACAACGAGAATTTCCTTAAGAATTTCAAGCCGCTCGACCTCCTGAAGATAAGGGCAAGTTATGGCGTGAACGGAAACAACGGTATCGGTGCATATCAGGCATATGGCGTATATGCAACTGCCATGTATAACGGAGTCGCGGGAATGCTGCCGAGTACGCCAGAAAATCAGGAACTTTCATGGGAAAAGAATGCCACATGGAATGTTGGTGTTGACTTTGCGTTCTTCAACAGGCTGAGAGGTAGTATCGATGTCTACAGCAGGACTACGAAGGACATGCTTCTCGACAAGAATGTGCCTCAGACCTCAGGATTCTCCACCAATTTTGTAAATGCGGGCTCGATGAGGAATACCGGTATCGAATTCCAGATAGACGGTGACATTATTCTTACAAAGGATTTTGTGTGGAACGTAGGGTTCAATATTGCCAACAACAAGACTAAAATTCTCAATCTCGGAGGAGAGGATCTCATCGAAGCGGCAAGCTACATGCATTATGTGGTCGGAAGGTCAATGTATTCTTACTATCTTTCAGACTACTATGGCGTCAATCCGTCCAATGGAGAAGCACTTTGGGTGACGGAGGACGGGAAACTGACCAACCAGTACAGCAAGGCAAGAAAATACTATGCCGGCAGTCCTGAACCGAAATATGTGGGAGGTTTCAGCACCACATTCTCATGGAGAGGGCTTTCCCTGAGTGCATTCTTCGAATTCAAGGGAGGCAACAAGATTCTCAACATGAATGAGATGAAATATCTGGCTTCTGACGGGGCGCAGATGATATTGAACCAGTCTTCGGCTGCATTGAATTACTGGACTGCCCCTGGACAGACAGGCGTCAATCCTAAGCCGGTGGCCGGAAACTCAAGCAACTCAAACGACTTCACCACGGACAGGTGGCTGCAGGATGGAAGTTATGTGAGATTCAAGGAACTTACACTCGCCTATTCGCTGCCTCAGAAGGCTCTTGACAAGATGAGAATCAAGGGGCTCAGATTCTATCTCAGCGGACAGAACCTGTACACATTCAGTGATGTCGATGCTTTCGACCCGGAAATGGGTGCAGCCGGTACCGTGACATCAATCTATCCTTATACCAAATCTTTTGTCGGCGGTATTGAATTAACATTTTAACGAACTGAAGCATGAGAATCATGAAAAAATATCTGGTATTTATTGTGGCCTTTGCCGCAGTGACGGTGACAGGATGCAAGGATTTCCTTGTGGAAGAACCGCCTCTTTCGCAAAGCAACGAGTTGACGCTCTCCACATATGAAGGCCTTGACCAGGCTACGGCAGGTGCCTATGCACCTCTTGCCGCAGCCGCATGGTATGGCGGAGACTTCATCCTTCTTAATGAGATGAAGACATCCAACGGGAAAAAGTACATCGGTTCGGACTTTGACACAGGCCGTCTGATAGACTGGTACAACATGAACTACACCGAGGAAAATACTTCGGCACTGTGGGGATATGCCTATTATGTCATTTCTGCGACCAACAATGTCATAGCAAACCTTACACCTGATAAAGGTGATGAGCAGGATCTGAATAACCTGAAGGCAGAATGCCTTTTCCTCAGGGCGTTCTCCCATTTCGACCTTGTAAGGACATATGCCCAGCCGTATTGTTATACTGTTGATGCGAGCCATCCTGGCGTCCCTGTTGTCATCACCGTACAGGCCTCTACGGACAAGCCTGCACGTGCTACGGTTGCCAAGGTGTATGAGCAGATTGTGGCTGACCTGCTTGAGGCAGAATCTATCATTGACCCTTCCTATGTAAGGGCGGGAGTCAAGGATCAGAGGTCAGCAGTAACGCTTGAAGCCATTCAGGCTCTGCTCAGCAGGGTCTATCTCTACATGGAGAACTGGCAGGGAGCCGCAGACTATGCCACAAAGGTGATTGACAGTAAAAAATTCACTATGTGGACTCCGGAAGATCTGCAGGATGCGGCCTGCTACCGTCTTGATGTCCAGACAGAAGGGGAGGTCATCTTTGAGGTGTACAGCAATTCCGGCGAGGCCTACGGCGGAGGCAATGAGGCCATCTGCTCTCTCACAAGCAAGAATAAGTACGGAGACGGCGGGGCATGTGCAGACCTGATGAATCTTTATGAAGACGGGGATGTCCGTGCGACCCTGTTCCATTCTGAAGAGAGCAAAAGCAACAATGAGACTGTATGGTGGACAGCCAAGTATCTCGGGAAAGGAATTTCCTCTCCTGACTACAGTAATACCATCATTCTCCGTCTCTCCGAGATGTACCTCAACAGGGCGGAAGCCATGATACATGGGGCCGAAATAGACGGTGCCAGTCCAGTGTCGGACCTGCAGACAATCGCCTCCAACCGCAATGCTGCACCTGTTAAGGCTTCTTTGTCATGGAGCGACGGAATCTATCTCGAAAGACAGAAGGAACTTGCATGGGAAGTACATACATGGTTTGACCTCGGACGTACCAAGACTGCCATGAGCAGGACAGACTTTGTTGGCAACGAGAATGCGAGGACATGCGCATGGCCTTCCAACCTGTGGGCGATGCCTATACCTGCCCGCGAGCACACGGCCAATGGAAATCTTGAGCACAATCCGGGATATTAAAATCGAGACAATATGAAAAATACAATATACAAATATCTTATACCTGCCGCTGCTGCCCTGATGACGGCCGTGTCCTGCGACTTGAACGAGATCCCGTCATTCAATGATGCAGATGCATTTGCAGCGTTTGATGTGGCTTCAGTGAGTGTCAATGAGGACAAAGGTACTGTGTCGATACCGGTGACAATAGCCTCGGTAGAGCCAAGGCGTACGATGGTGACCTATGAGGTAGTCGACGGCACGGCAAAACTCGGCACCAACTATTCTTTGACAGACGAGTCTGCCGTACTGAGTTTTGACGGAACTGTAAGGACACAGGAGATCGTTATCAATATCAATGATATTGACGGTTCTACAGGCAACCTTACATTCACTGTCAATCTTATAAGTGCCGGAGGGCTGAACCTCGGTGCCGAGTCCACATGTACTGTGACAATCGTTGACCTCGACCATCCTCTGGCATCTATTCTGGGAGATTATACGGCAACAGGAACCAGTGCCCTGGACGGAGCCTCGGAATCCTGGATGATGACTTTCATGTCTGATCCTGACAATGACAATGTAGTATGGATTGACGGTATCATAAAAGTAGCATATGGATATCCGGAAATAGACTGGAGATTCTATGGTAATGTCACTGTGGATGATGACGGGAAAGTGACCTCAATCAGCCTTCCATGCGGACAAAGCCCTGTTGATCCTATTAATGGGAATGTGGTGTCCCTCTGGCTGCTTACAGGTGACGGCAAGGTAAGCCAGACAGGTACAGTCACCATGACCCCGACTGCAAGCGGTTTCGTGGTGAATGAAGGATATGGCGTCGGATATTCAACTGAAGATAACCGGGTGTCTGTCTTTGGTATATACAACCCGGGAGTGACACTTGTAAAAGTTGAATAATACGCTTTCATCTTATTAAAGGCATTTAACTATGAAAAAAATACTGACATTAATATCAATCGCAGCCCTTGCTGCAGGATGTGAGGCTAACTTTGTCCCGGAGCAGCATTCAACGGCTGTTGTCAGTCCGTCAGATGTCGTCATTACAACATCTGCGGTCGGGGACAACTCGTTTACCTTCACATTGTCTACCGAAGGCGAAGCGGCCTATTTTTCATATCTCGTGGACAAGTCGGAGACATCTGTCGCTGAATCCCTTGATCCCGAGACATTGTACAGTGTCGGCTATGAATCAGTGGCACAAGGCACAGTAAAGTGGACGGCTGAAAAGCCGGCTGCCACAGTTACTGTCGGGGATCTCGAGCCATACAGCACCTATCAGATCTATGCAGTCGTGGGAAGTGTTGAGGGCGTCCCGGGCAGCATTGCCGTGGCTTCCGTATCTACTTCAGACAAAGCCGCTCCGGAATTTGTTGAAAGCGCATACGAAGAGAATGCTGTTGCAGCCGCTTTCTCAGAGAGCATTGTCCTGTCTTCAGCAGACAGCAAGACAGTCACTGTGAAATACTACGCCCTTAATTCGGATGAAATCCTTGCCGGGACAGAAATGGGTACTGTAGACGGGACTGTGACTGCTGTGCAGGACAATATTGCCACGATTACTTTTGAAGGTGTTCCTGCTGGCGCTTTCTATACTGTGGACATACCCGCAGGCATGTTCAAGGATGCTGCAGGCAATACAACCGCAGCCGTGACAAGCGCCCTGCAACTTGTGTATGACCCGTCATCCGGGTATTCCATTGAATCAGAAGGAATATCAGGACAAATGGCTCCGGCAGCATTCACTCTTGGAGCATTTGAGCAGGATGCTGTCTCGGATTGGGAGACTCCGATAATAGTGGAATGGGGATCAGATTATCCATGCGGGTATACAGACGAGACGAACGGAACGGCAGTCTATGCCTCCAGCGGAAAGACTGTTACCTATACACTGGCATCCAATACTGATTTTGGATATCTCGAGGGATATGGCGTGGTGATTGTTTTGCCGGAAGAACCGTCAAGAGGGGATATTGTCACCCTGACCATTCCTGCGGAAACATTTGAAGACCTCTATGGCAACACCAACGCTGAATGGACGGCCGAGTTTGTGTATGCTTATGGATATTCTCTCGATGATGTGCTCGGGACATATCAACTCTTCGGGACATCAGTAATTGACTACAATGACTTGAACAGCACGATGACAATTGCTGAAAGCGATGACGAAACAAAAGGGAATGTCATGATAACTTCCTTTGCCGGTTATGATTGTTCTCCGGCAATATACGGTACGTTTGACGTAGATAAAGGTACGGTTACATTTGGCGCTTTCCAGAAATTTTCCGAGAAACAGGACGTAGTACTGTCACCGGAGCTTACGCTTGATGTTGATCTTAGATTGACTGCTGCCTATGTTGAAGGCGGATATATCAATCCTGATACTGAGACGCCTGTAGTGTTTACCATGACTCAGGTCGGGACATTGGTGAATGAAAATGATTACATGGGTATATATTATACATATGTAACCAGCTTGGTGACATTTGAATCCGTGTATGCCGATGTATATGCCATTGCCCAGGAGGTGGCAGCCGGAAGCATGGCTGTACAGCCTGCGGAGGCAAGACAGGTGTTTTCAGTGAAGACGCCATCCGTCAAATGACATAGCGATGTCTGCCAGACCGACAGTATATCACTATCTGGTCAGGTAACGTCCTGAAAATCAGTCGAAGAATCAGGGACAGGCCCTTTGCTTGAAACTGGTTCTTCGACTCCATTTGTCATCATATTAACAGTAGAATAGATATGAAATACTTATTGACACTGCTGGCATCTGCCCTGTCGCTGTGTACAACAGCCATTGCCCAGGATTATGAGCCGACGACCACATGGCCGTACATCTGCCGGGACTTCATGGAGGGCGATCTCGTCATGGGTGATGGACAGCAGCGGAACGGGCTCTATAATGTCTGTGTCCTTGACAGCAGGTTGCATTTTATTGACGGGGAACTGGTCAAGGAAGCCAGTCCTGCCGATGTCCTTCATGTCAGACTCGGACAGGACAGATACATCAATGCCGGAGGCCGGATGATGAAAGTGCTTGCAGAGTCGGAGCATGGTATAGTGGCTGAAGAGACGCTTGCAGACCTCACTCGTCTTAACGAGACGGGAGGGGCCTACGGCTCTTCGTCTTCATCCATGGCCACGACAGCCTTGAGTTCCATCAGCATGGGGCCGAGAATCAATATCAGCCACATGGAACTGAAGAACTCAAAGAGTGAAGGTAAGATTCTCCCTCTGACATCCAGGATATATCTTCTTGTCGGGATGGACATCATCTATGCTACCAGAAAGGATGTCTCCCAGACGGCAGGGGTGGACAAGGACGCTTTCAAACTGTTCTGCAAGGAGCACAAGATCAAGTGGAAAGACCCGCAGTCCCTGCTTGGGGTCATTGACTTCCTGTCTGGCCAGAAAGGAGGAGGCCTGTGAAGCCGCAGACGCAATATTTATACAATAAAGCAACAAACTCACCGTATTTAGATTTATGAAACATTTATTATCTGGAGCATTGTTCCTTATCTGCGGATTTTGTGCTGTTTCCTGTACTCATGAACCGGTGCCGGCACAAAATGAACAGCAAGGTACTGCGCAGTCCGCAGAGCAATACACTGCTGGTGTTATCAACATCAAGTTGAGTGAAGACCTTGCAGATAAGGTAGAGGCTGACCTGAAGTCCGGCGGCATGGTGACAAAGGCTGCCTCATCCGGACTGAGCAGTCTATATCGTGAATTGGGTATCATGTCCATGGAACGGCTTTTTGAATATGCGGGAGAATACGAGCCGCGTACAAGAGAAGCCGGACTTCACAGATGGTACAGGGTGGTCTATGACCGGAATGTCTCTCTGACCAAAGCGGCAGGCGGTTTCTCCTCTGTCCCTGGCGTCGAGACAGTTTCACCGGTGCGTGCTATAAAACCGGCAGGATTCAATGACCCGATGCTGCCTCAGCAGTGGCACTATTACAACGATGGAAGTCTCTCGTCCAGCCACAGGGCAGGGGCTGACATAAATGTCTTCCCGGTGTGGGAAACCTTTACGGCCGGAAGTGAGAAAGTCATTGTCGGTGTCGTGGACGGTGGTGTTGACTGGACTCATGAAGACCTCGCCGGCAACTATGAAGGGGGCCGGAGTTTTGTGCAGGGGCAGTCGCTGGCTGCACATGACCACGGTACGCATGTGGCCGGTACCATAGCGGCTATCAACAACAATAATACAGGTGTCTGCGGGATAGCCGGAGGCGATGCCCTGTCCGGAGACAAGGGCGTAAGGATTCTTTCCTGCCAGATATTCAAGGCCAACCCTCAGAACCCGGGCAAAGACCTCGGGGGAGACGGGGCTGCGGCGATAAAATGGAGTGCAGACCAGGGTGCTGTCATCTCGCAGAACAGTTGGGGCTATTCGTTTGAAAACCCTGAGGATGGGGCTGGCGTGCAGATAGAGCAGCCGCTCAAGGAAGCCGTTGACTATTTTATAAAATATGCAGGATGTGACAATGCCGGCAACCAGTTGCCTGACAGCCCTATGAAAGGGGGAGTAGTGATATTTGCAGCCGGGAATGACAATATGCCGTTCGGCCCGCCTGCCAATTATGAACCGATAATCGCTGTCGGGTCGATTTCGCCTGATTTTACGAGGGCTCCGTATTCCAATTATGGGGACTGGGTGGATATAGCCGCTCCCGGAGGAAACTCGAATTATACCAACGGAGATGTGCTGAGTACCATCCCGGGCAACAAATACGGATGGATGCAGGGCACTTCAATGGCGTGTCCGCATGTTTCTGGCGTTGCCGCACTTCTCGTTTCATATTTTGGAGGACAGGGGTTTACAAATGACATGCTTGTCAGCCGGCTTATAGGCGGTGCCAACACTTCCGCATTGTCCCCCAATGCCCAGATCGGCCCTCTGGTGGATGCTCTTGGGGCATTTACATATGGAGGGACAACACCTCCGGACAGAGTGTCATCGATAAGTGCCACTGCCCGGTCCAACAACATAAAGGTAGAATGGACTGTGACCCGGGATGAAGATGACAAGAAGGCTTTCGGCTATATGATATTGGCCGGCAAAGACAGGGATTTGCTGAATGACGGGCTCAATTTCAGAGATCTGCCTGAAGGGGTAGTGTCCATGACAGTGACGACGGGAGACCTGAATGTCGGGGATGCAATAGAGGGTACCATATCGGACCTTGACTTTGAGACGGAATACCATGTGGCAGTTGTCGGCTACGACTATAACAGCAACTATTCCGGACTTTCCCCGGTTAAGTCAGTACAGACCCTTGGCAACAACCCTCCTGTCATCAGAACGGAATATGATGGAGACTGGCAGATAAGGTCGCACGAGACTGTGGATGTTGAATTTGAAATCTATGACCCTGACGGACACAAGTTCAACATCAGTCTTACGCCTGGCTCAAAGGCACTGACTGGCAGCAGCAACGCTGTCTCCGGGAAATATGTTCTCCGGTTTGTAGGCAATGCCGATGTGCCTGGCGAATACCAGGCAAAGTTGACGGCCACTGACAGTTACGGCCTGTCTGCTACGGAAACTGTCACTTACAGGATTCTTGAGAATCATCCGCCACAGATTATAAAGGATATTGATGACATGATATTGACAGCAATGGGGGAGAGGTTTACCATTGACATGTCTGAGCATCTGTCTGACCCGGACGGAGAGCAACTGAGATATCAGGTCAATATATCCGACCGTAATGTGCTGCATATCAATCCGAGCGATAACATTCTCCATGGGACGGCCCTTAATTTCGGTCAGAGTGATGTGAGTATCGTGGCCTCAGATTCACGTGACGAGACATGTACACTTGCATTCAAAGTCCTCGTCATGGACCCGTCTGCCGGAGTGTCAGCCTATCCGAACCCTGTTACTGATGTGCTGAACATCCGTACCGGAGAAGAGGCCGAGACTTATATCAGGGTGACATCATCTTCAGGAGCGACAATATATGAAAAGACGTCAGTTGTGGGGGCTTTTTCTCCTGCATCAATTGATATGGGCGGATGCGCCCCCGGGAGATATGTCGTGCTTATACGCTGTGGCGGAAAGGAATACACGAGGACAGTGACAAAAATCTGATGACATTTATCCACAAACAGTCTCAAGACATGAAGACAAGAAAAATTTTCAGACATAAAATAGTAACAGCATGTGCCGCTGCCGTTCTTGCCTTGGCGATATATCCGGGGCAGACGTATGCGCAGACAGGAAGTGAGGCATTGCCGCATGTAAGGGTCACACACGACCCGAGGGCGGCTGCCATGGGCGGGGCAGGAGTTGTGTCGGCATCTTTGGCATGGGCATCTTTTTCCAATGCCGCTGCCATTCCCTATTCCGGTCAGACAATGGATGTGGCGGCTTCATATCACAACTGGCAGCCAGATGCTGCAGCGACAAGTTTCATCAGTGCGGCAGGGGCCTGGAACATAAAAGGCAAGGTCGGGCTGGCTCTCGGATTTTCCTGGGGAGCAAATCCGGAATACGAGTCATTCAACGGATATGGAGAGTCTGAGGGAATGTTTTCCCCGTCGGACATGCAGGTCAACTTCGGGATAGGCTGGAGATTCCTTCCATATCTTTCTGCCGGAGCAAATGTAAAATATGTGAGGTCGTCCCTTGCCGAGGGGCATGCCTATGGGGCAGTGGCTTCTGACCTGTTCCTCATGTCAGAGGTTTCGGATTTCAGGATGGCTCTTGGCGTATC
>JADILX010000011.1 GCA_017695025.1 Candidatus Cryptobacteroides excrementavium | reverse complement strand
GTTGCGCAGTATCGCCCTCTTGTTCCTGGTCATCTTTCTGGCAGATATCCCGTCGAGGAAATATTCTCCAGAGGTAGGAGTGTCGAGGCAGCCGAGAATGTTCAGCAGTGTGGACTTGCCCGAGCCGGATGAACCCATGATGGTCACAAATTCGCCTTCCGATATGCTGAAAGACACTCCGCGCAATGCATGCACGGTCTCATCCCCGACTATGAAGTCCCTCCTGATATTCTGGAGTTCTATTACTGTCTTTCCCATTGTCTGTCATTTTACATCGGGCGTCCTGGTCCGGCTGGCCGTTTGCCTGGTCTTGCCTCGATATTGAATTCGGCTCCCGCTATTATTTCTGTCCCTTCTGCAATACCACCCGTAATTTCTGTCATTACACCGTCTGATATGCCGGGCATGACAGGTATGGCAGTAAATACATTGCCGCTTCTTGTCCAGAGTCTATACTGGCCTTCGCAGTCTTTCACGATGTCTTTCTTGCCGATGAGAGGAAATTCGGGTGTGAATCTCAGGGCTTTTGACGGAACACAGAGCACATCCTCCTTCTCTTCCGTAAAGATGGAGATATTGGCAGTCAGTCTTGGCTTGAGTTTCAGTTCCGGGTTGTCGGCAGTGATGACGACTTCATATGTCACTACACTTTCCGATGTCGTGGCCGTAACAGACGAAGCCGATGAACTGGTGCTGCCGAGGCGGATCTGTGTCACTGTGCCTTCAAATGTGTCATCAGGATATGCGTCGACGGTAAATGTCGCCCTCTGCCCCTCTTTGACGCCTCCAATATCGGCTTCGTCAACATCTGCCACCACCTGCATGCGGGTCAGGTCTGCCGCAAGGGTGAAAAGGGTAGGGGTCTCGAACCCTGCCGCTACAGTCTGGCCTTCCTCCACAGCCCTGTCTATGACGATGCCGTCTATAGGGGATGCTATAGTGGCATAGGAGAGGTTCCTTTCTGCCTTTGCAAGCGCCGCTTCACTGCTGTGGTATGCGCTTTTGGCCATTTCGTAATTGTATTCCGCCTGTTCGTATTCAGCATCGCTGATAAGTTTCTTCGCATAGAGTTCCTTGCTGCGGATGTAGTTCTTTTCCTGGTATTTGTATTCAGCCTTGTTACCGTCATATGCAGCCTGTGCTGAAGCAAGGTCGCTTTTCAGGGTGACCTTGTCCATCTCGGCTATGATCTGGCCTTCTTTCACTACCGCATTGTAGTCTACGAAAAGCCTGTCTATTATACCGGACACCTGTGTTCCCACCTGCACTTCAGTGACCGGCTCTATGGTCCCTGTCGCAGTGACAAAAGTAGAGATGTCGCCTCTTGTCACAATGGCTGTCTCATAGGTGAATCCCTGTTTTCCTCCCGGCTTTCTGAGCAGCAAGACAACTGCTGCGGCAACTGCGGCTGCCACAAGAAGCCAGATGATGGATTTTTTCCTGATTTTCATGATATGGTGATTATAATATTATTTCCATGCCCTGATAGAATCTGAGCAACTGAACATTGAGCAGAGCCATGTATTTGGCCTGGAGCATCTGCTGTTCCGCACTGAGAAGATTGTTTTTCTCTGTCAGCAGTTCGACAGTGTTTTTCATCCCGAGGTTGAACTGCTCGCTGACAAGGCCATAACTTGTCCTTGCGCTGTTGACCTGTTCCTCTGCTGCAATATATTGCTGCTGGGCACTGTATGCGTCCAACCAGAGACTTTCAATTGTCTTGTACAGTTCCTTGCGGGTCTCTGTCAGGTTGAGCCTTGTTGACTCAAGTTGTATTTCCGCTTTTTCGACAGCGCTTTTTGTCTGCCTGTTGCTGAATATCGGCACGCTCAGGGTAAGCCCTATCGAATTGTTCCATCCGTTCTTTATCTGTTCTCCAAATGTAAAGTCCGTGCCGCTTGTATGGCTGGTCCCGACCCCGGCGCTTAATGTCAGTGAAGGTATATAGGCCGACCTTGCAATCTTGACATCAAGTTCTGCAGCAGATACATCGAGTTGTCCGGATTCGATCTCCGGCCTGATAGCCATTGCGTTCTGGAATACAGCCTCCTTGTCCGGAAGCGGGGAGAGTACATCAGCGTCATCTATTTCAGGGAGGAAAAGCACCATCTCCTCCGGTCCCTCAATCTCCAGCAGTTGCTTCAACTGCAGCCTGTAGTCCATCAGTGCAGCCTCGGCAGATACCAACTGATAGTTGTCATTGCTCACCTGCGCCGCCAGCTGTGCATAGTCCGCCTGTGATATGCTTCCTGCCTCAAGAAGTTCCTTCCCCCTTGCACATTGCGCCTTGCTTACCTCAAGCGTATTTTCATTCACTTTGACGGATTCGTCCGCAAAGAGTATCTGGACATATGTCTGGGCTATGCTTTCCAGGATAGTGTTGGCTGTTTTCCGGGATTCAAGCCCGGCTATCTTCATGTTGATGTCTTCCTGTTTGATAGTCTTTCTGTTCCGGCCGCCTGAGTACAGTTCCCAGTAGGCGTTCAGCCCGTAGTTCCCGGTGTAACTCGTATTGTTGTCACTGTGGAATATCTCCGTGCCGCTTACCATACTGCTTGATTCCTGGAACGGTCTGTTGATAAGGCTGTGGCTTGTGGAAAACGAAAGGTTAGGGAAAAGGGCATTCTTTGCTGTCTTCATGTCGACCTCTGCATTCTTTTCCGAGAGCCTGCTCTGCTTCAGCGAGATATTTTCCTCAAGTGCATAGTTGATGCAGTCTTCAAGACTCCAGACTTTGCCCGCTGGCCGGTAAATATCGCTTGCTGAGGAGTCTGCCGCAACGGAAAGGTACAGGCTGTCATCGTGGCTGCCAGGTGTCCCGTCTGCTGATCTGTACTGCGCAAGGCAGGGCTGGATGCATGCCAGTACACCAGTCAATAAGATGGATATCCTTTTCATTATGTAAATATAACAGATAAATAATCCGGCCTAAAGCCGGAGGCAAAAAACGCTCAATGTTCGTGCCAAAGCCGTTTTCTGCCGGAAAATTTAATAAAAATCGTCAGTTTAATATTATTGTAACCGTTTTTTGCTTAATTTAGAAAAAATTATGGCTTTATGGGGAAAAAGACAGGCTATCCATATCTGGAACGGGATATAAGCTGGATGTATTTTAACAGGCGGATTCTGCAGGAAGCATGCAAGGATGAGGTCCCTCTGCTGGAAAGAATGTCATTTCTCGGAATCTATTCCAACAATCTGGATGAATTCTACCGCGTAAGGGTGGCATCCCAGAACCGGGTTGCCGAGTGGGGCGAGAAGTCCGGGGCCAGGGAGTCTCTTCTGGCCAAGAAGACAGTCAGGCAGATATCAAAACTCTACAGCCGCTACATGAAAGACTATGAAGAAACCGTACATGATGTCTACGCGGCTCTAGCACGGCAGAATATCTTCCTGATAGATGACAGGCAGGCAGATGCCGGACAGCGGGAGTTCCTGCGGTCGTACTATCATGACCGCCTTGAAGGGCTGATTGTGCCTGTATCCTTTTCTTCAGTGAAGTACCTTGACCATGAGAGCGATGAGAGCATATATATGGCTGTGAGGGCTATCCGCAATTCGGCTTCTGGCCGTCAAGTGTATGCATATGCCTATTTCGAACTTCCCGTTCAGAGTTGCGGCCGTTTCGTCCGGCTTCCTGACAAGGACGGAAAGAACTATATAATGTATCTTGACGATGTCGTCCGTTGCTCTCTCGAGTATATCTTTGAGGGACTGGAATACTCCGGTATGGAGGCCTATGCCTTCAAGTTCACCAGGGATGCCGAGATGGAGATAGATGACGACAGGAGGAACGGTATCCTGCAGAAAATTTCCAAGGGATTGAAAAGCCGGAAAAAAGGTGCTCCGCTCAGGGTGCTCTACGATGAGAGCATGCCGGAAGACCTGCAGAGACGGGTGCTCAGCAAACTTGACCTCGACAAGAATGACACCGTGCTCAAGAGCGGGCGCTATCACAATCACAAGGATCTTATGAAATTTCCGGACTGCGGAAGGGATGAACTGAAGTTCAGGCCGCTTCCTCCGATACGCAGATCCGGTCTCGACGGGGAGGGAAGCATCCTTGACAAGATACGTGTGCAGGACAGTTTTCTCCATGTGCCGTATCACAGTTTCTTCTCGTTCATCAGGGTGCTGCATGAGGCAGCCATCAGCAGGGAGGTCGGCAGTATAAAGATCACCCTGTACCGCCTTGCCAAGGACTCAAAGGTAGTCCGGTCTCTCATCGGGGCTGCCCGCAACGGCAAGAAAGTGACGGTGGTCATAGAACTGCTTGCCCGCTTTGATGAGGAGTCCAATATGGTCTGGGCACAGAAACTTCAGGAGGCCGGAGTAAAGGTCATTTTCGGTGTAGAAGGTCTGAAGGTGCATTCAAAGGTCGTGCATATCGGAATGAAAAACGGGCCGGATATCGCATGTATCAGTACAGGCAATTTCCACGAGGGCAATGCCAGGACCTACACAGACTGTATCATCATGACTGCTGCCCGCAGGATAGTACGGGATGTCGACCAGTTGTTTGACTTTATCGAGAAACCGTATCTGCCTGTCCATTTCAAGGAATTGCTCGTGTCTCCCAATGACATGAAAAAAAGGTTCGTGTCACTGATAAATGCGGAGATACGCAACAAGAAGGCCGGCAAGCCTGCGTATATCAGGATGAAGGTCAACCATGTCACAGACCCGGTGATGGTGGAGAAACTGTACGAGGCTGCCTCGTGCGGAGTGAAGATAGAAATGTCTGTCCGCGGCAACTGTTCCGTAGTCACATCCGGTCTTCCTGAAGGCTATGACATAAGGATCAACGGTATCATTGACCGCTATCTTGAGCATTCCAGAATCTTTGTCTTTGCTGCGGGAGGCCAGAACAAGGTCTTCATAGGTTCAGCGGACTGGATGCCCCGCAACCTTGACAACAGGATCGAGGTCGTGGCTCCGGTATATGATCCGGCCATCAAACAGGAGATGATCAGGATAGTGGACTATGCACTGAGGGACACCAGGCAGGGCCGTCTTGTCGACGGTACCGGAGACAATCTTCCGTGGACCTGCGCTGAACCGCTCGCGACAGGTTCGCAGGAGGCACTTTATGAACATTATCGTCATCTGGAAGATGAAGAACAGCGTCTTTCAGACTGAATCTTATATTTAATACCGCATGATTATGGACAATATGGCTATGACTGGGAATGAGAGCGTGAAACGGACTGCCTATGCAGCGATTGACATCGGATCGAATGCCGTGCGTCTGCTGATAAAGGAACTTGAGGACTGCGGAGAACCGCATTTCAACAAGGTGCTGCTGCTGCGTGTCCCTCTGAGGCTCGGGTTCGATGTATTTGCCCAGGGCAGGATATCAGACAGGAGGGAAAAGGACATTGTACGTCTGATGAAATGCTACAGGCATCTGATGAAGATATATCAGGTGAAGGCTTACAGGGCATGTGCGACATCTGCGATGCGGGATGCAGCCAACGGCCCGCATATCATCCGGGAAGTGGAGAAGAAGACCGGCATAAAGATAGAGATTATAGACGGCCAGGAAGAGGCCAGGATGATATATAACAACCATATAGAAAACATGAAGGACCGCAGGGGCAATTTCATGTATGTCGATGTGGGTGGAGGAAGTACTGAAATCAATCTTCTTGCCGACGGGGAACTCGTCTGTTCCCGTTCATATAACATAGGTACTGTACGTATGCTCAACAATGCTGTCGAAGAAAGTGAAAAGTCCCGTATCAGGCGGGATATGAAAGACCTTGCTGTCTCATATCCAGGCATTAACATAATCGGCTCCGGCGGCAATATAAACAAGTTGTTCAAACTAGTCAAAGGCCGTGACAGGCGCTATCCGCGTATGACAGTCGCATCATTGAGGGAACTGCATGATGAACTCAAAGGGATGAGCGTGGAGGAGCGCATGGAAGCCTATGCCCTCAAGCCCGACCGTGCTGATGTGATAGTCCCGGCCGGAGACATATTCCTGACTGTTGCAGAACTGACGGGCGCCCAGTACATCTATGTCCCTGTCATCGGCCTGGCGGACGGTATCATAGACGGTCTTTATGCCAGAACACATATGGAGCCAGTGCCATATGGATATGAAGATGACGGACAGTTGGACTGAACGGCCGGCATGAGACATGTTATACTGCCGGATCATGCTGTCCGGGACATAGTCTTCTATCTGGCCATGGAAGAGTATCTGGCCAGAAATATGACATACGACGCATTTTTCCTGTGGCAGGCTCCGGAAGCCGTGATAATCGGCAGAAACCAGGATCTGGAGTCTGAAGTAAATCTTTCATGGTGCATGCAGCATGGCATCTCCGTATTCCGCAGACACAGCGGAGGAGGATGTGTATATTCGGACATGGGCAACATTATGGTCTCATGCATAACCTCAGGCGGAGATGTGGCATTCGTCTTCGAACTTTATCTGCAGAGGCTTGCCCTTGCCCTGAGAAATCTCGGCCTGCCAGTATCCGTGTCTGGGCGGAATGACATTCTTCTTGGCGGGAGGAAAATCTCGGGCAATGCTTTCTACCGTCTCCCTTCAAGGAATATAGTCCACGGAACACTTCTGTATAATGTATCAATGGACAATCTTCAGAATGCCATTACTCCATCTGTCCTGAAACTGGCATCGAAAGGTATCCGGTCTGTCAGGCAGAGGGTGGTGAACCTTAAGGATTTCATTGAAGACGGCGGTGTCCAGTACCGCAGCCTGTCGGGAGCAGGCATGCCGTTGCATGATACAGAAAGCCTGAAGGAGTATCTTGCCGGCTTTTTTTGTGACGAGGCACCCGAGTGTCTCGGTATGGAGGACGTTGCAGAGATAGAGAAAATAAGAAGCGGCTATCTCGACCCTGAATTCATAGCCTCAGGCCGCAGAAGCAGGACAGTCTGAGCGGATATGCCGGCAGTGCGGAATATTTTGCACTATTTCACCATTCCTATCGTTTAATTTATTAAATTCACATGTCAAAAAACGATTGTAAGAAATGGAAGAGCCACTGAAAAGGACATGCCTCCATGACAGCCATGTCGCTCTCGGGGCACAGATGTCC
Organism: Candidatus Cryptobacteroides excrementavium; assembly: GCA_017695025.1. Taxonomy (GTDB): domain Bacteria; phylum Bacteroidota; class Bacteroidia; order Bacteroidales; family UBA932; genus Cryptobacteroides; species Cryptobacteroides excrementavium. Next base: position 6,263 of record JADILX010000011.1, on the reverse strand, counting down.
ACCTTTGCCGGATATGACATGCCGATACAATATGCCGGTATCATAGAGGAACATAATGCGGTGCGCCGGCATTGCGGCATGTTCGATGTCTCACACATGGGCGAGATTGTGATATCAGGCCCACAGTCAGAAGAGTTTACCGGCCATGTCTTTACAAATGATGTCAGGGGCATCCGTGCCGGAAAGGTGCTGTACGGTATGATGCTCTATCCTGACGGAGGAGTTGTAGATGACCTTCTGGTATATAAGATGGATGACCAGAAGTGGCTTCTTGTCGTTAATGCCTCCAATGTGGACAAGGACTTTGAATGGCTGTCGAAACAGGCGTCCGGATATGATGTCAGGCTTGACAATCTGTCCGATTTCTATGGAGAAATAGCCTTGCAGGGACCCGAAGCCGAAAAAGTCACTGCCGAAGTCCTTGGCATGGACCTGAAAGATCTCGAGTTTTATACATTCAGGATTGAACCGTATCGTATGGATTCTGCAGCAGGTGCGATATCGGGGCTTCCAGCCGGTTCCGTCGAGCCTCTTATTGTGAGCCGGACAGGCTATACGGGAGAAGACGGCTTTGAATTCTACGGGTCGTTTGCGCTCATCCGTTCTATCTGGGACAGACTTCTCGCGTCCGGAGTAACTCCTTGCGGTCTCGGATGCAGAGATACATTGAGATTTGAGGTAGGGCTTCCTCTTTATGGACACGAACTTTCATCTGACATAACACCTCTTGAAGCAGGACTCGGAATGTTTGTCAAGACGGACAAGCCGGAATTTATAGGTAAAGAAGCCATATTGTCACAGAAAGAAAAGGGGCTGGACAGGAAGTGTGCAGGAATAGAACTGAAAGACAAGGCAATCCCCCGTGCAGGATATCCTGTCGAATCCTGTGGCGTTCAGATAGGTACGGTGACCACTGGCTATAATTCCATCTCCACCGGGAAAAGCGTCTGTATGGCCATGCTCAAGAAAGACTACACTGTTCCAGGAACGGAAGTGCAGGTACGGATCCGGAAAAAGGTTTTCCCTGGTGTCGTATGCAAGAAAAGGTTCTACGACAAGAACTACAAGAAATGATATCCTGTCTTATTTGAATTACAAACACATAAAACTATATGACTATGGCAAAGGTAGCAGAAGGACTTTTTTATAGTGAAACCCATGAATGGGTCAGACTTGACGGTGATGAGGCATATGTAGGCATAACGGATTATGCCCAGCATGCCCTTGGCAGCATTGTATATGTTGACATGCCGGACGTGGATGACGAGGTTGTCAAAGATGAGGAATTCGGGGCGGTGGAGAGTGTCAAGGCCGCAAGCGACCTGGTTTCCCCTGTCTCCGGCACCGTGACTGCAAAGAATGATGCTCTTGATGAAGGCCCGGGCCTTCTTAATTCGGACCCGTACGGGACCTGGATTATAAAGGTAAGGCTTTCCGATGCTTCCGCGACATCGGCTCTGATGGATGCAGCGGCATATTCTGCTTTCTGTGAAAGCCTCGGGTAATCAGTGGATATAACAATATTGTTTTTAATCATAACATTAATGTTATAGTACATCCATGGGATTTTCATATTTTCCGCATACCGAAGAGGACATCAGGGAGATGCTCGGGAAAATCGGTGTTTCATCCCTTGACGAACTCTATTCGGACGTGTCGCCGGAATTCATTTTCAAGGGGGATTTTGACCTGCCGGAGGCAATGTCCGAAATGGATATCCGCAGGCGGTTCTCGGAGATGGCCGGCCGCAACAGGAGCCTGACCGTCTTCTGCGGCTGCGGTGCATACGACCATTATTCTCCGGCCGTGATTGCCCCTCTCATCTCAAGGGCAGAATTTCTGACTGCCTATACCCCTTATCAGGCAGAGGTGTCGCAGGGAACATTGAGATATATCTTCGAATATCAGAGCATGATAACCATGCTGACCGGGCTGGACTGTGCCAATGCCTCGATGTATGACGGCGCGACAGCTGCAGCGGAGGCAATGATGATGTCGCTTGCCTGTACCAGGAAGAAGCACCGGGTGCTCCTGTCAAGGACATTGCTTCCGCAGGTGATGGAGGTGATAGAGACTTACGCAGGCTATCATGGGGTGGAACTCGGCTATGTGCCTGAAGACACCGGAGGTACATCTCTGGAAGGTCTTAGGGAACAGTTGGCCGCAGGGGATGTGGCAGGAGTGCTCGTCCCGTCCCTGAACAGATATGGCATCATAGAGGACCTTGAGGGCTTTGCCGATGCTGTCCATGCGCAGAAGGCCCTTCTGATGGTCTATGCCGACCCGTCATCACTTGCGGTGCTCAGGACTCCGGGAGAATGGGGGGCGGACATAGCCTGCGGCGACTGCCAGAGCCTCGGCCTTCCGCTGTCTTTCGGGGGCCCATATGCAGGCTATCTTGCATGCCGGCAGGAATTTGTCCGGAAACTTCCGGGCAGGATTGTCGGACAGACCGTCGACATGGACGGCCGCCGTTCGTTCGTGCTGACCCTGCAGGCACGTGAGCAACATATCAGGAGAGAGAAAGCGACGAGCAACATCTGCTCCAACCAGTCTCTCATGGCCCTTTATGTGACCATATACCTTTCCCTCATGGGGCCGGAAGGAATGCGTGAAGTCAACGGCCTTTCTTATGGAGGGGCGCATTATCTTCATGACAGGCTGCTGGGCACAGGCCTTTTTGAGGAGGCGTTCGACCGGCCTTTCCTCAAGGAATTTGTCCTGAAGACCGGCCTGCCGGTGAAAAAACTCCAGCAGACATTGTGCGACAACGGCTTTTTCGCCGCTCTGGAAGTCGGGGAGGGTCTTGTGTCCTTCTGTGTCACTGAAAAGCGCACAAAAGAGGAAATCGACGCCCTTGTGTCTTGCGTGGAAGCCATGAAACAGCATGGGAATTAGAATTTGAGAGAATCAGACATTTGAGGAAATCAGAGTTTGAGGGAATCTGACATTTGCGAGAATCAGGATTTAAACGGGATTCAGATGAAATATTACGATAAACTCATTTTCGAATTGTCCAAAGAGGGACGGAGGGGATGCTCCTTGCCGGCAGACGGCTGGTCCGGCGACATCGGGGACATTCCTCAGAATCTCAGACGGCAGCATCGGCCGGCTCTCCCGCAGGTGAGTGAACCTGATGCCGTGCGTCATTATACCTGCCTGTCGGGCATGAATTTCGGTGTCGACAACGGCTTTTATCCGCTCGGGAGCTGTACCATGAAATACAATCCGAGAATCAATGAGGAGGTGGCGTCCCTGCCGGGGTTTGCTTCCGTGCATCCGCTTCAGCCGGATTCCACCGTCCAGGGATGTCTGCAGGTGTACCATGAACTTGCCAGGGCCCTGTCTTCGATAACCGGAATGGCGGAATTCACTTTCGGCCCTTGTGCCGGAGCCCACGGGGAACTCACCGGACTGATGATAATGCGTAAGTACCATATCTCAAGGAATGACCTGCGCAGGACGAAGGTGATTGTCCCGGACAGCGCCCACGGTACTAATCCGGCAAGCGCAGCGGTATGCGGACTGCAGGTGGTACAGGTGAAATCCCGACCGGATGGCACAATCGATGTGAATGACCTGAAACCTCTTCTTGACGATACTGTCGCCGGCATCATGATGACTAACCCCAATACTCTCGGGCTCTTTGAGACCGAAATCAGGGAAATAGCGGAACTTGTCCATGCATGCGGCGGCCTTCTGTACTATGACGGGGCCAACATGAACCCTCTTCTCGGAAAGGTGCGGCCCGGAGACATGGGCTTTGACATAATGCATCTCAATCTGCATAAGACTTTCTCGACTCCTCACGGAGGCGGAGGCCCGGGGTCCGGACCTGTGGGGGTAAGGGCTTCCCTTGCCGGATATCTCCCTTATCCACGCGTTTTGCCTGACGGCAAGGGCGGATTCCGCATCGGGCGTGACGGGGAATTGTCGGCAGGACGGGTGTCGGGCTTCATGGGGAATTTCTCCGTAATGGTGAAGGCCCTTGCCTATATATGGACACTCGGCAAGGAAAATATCCGTATGGCAGGCCCGCTTTCGGTCCTGAACGCCAATTATGTGAAGGAATCCCTGAAAGACGATTACAGACTGCCTGTCGACAGGCTCTGCAAGCATGAATTCGTGTTTGACGGCCTTGCCGATGCATCTTCCGGCATCACGGCGCTTGATATGGCCAAGCGGCTGCTTGACTATGGCTTCCATGCCCCGACAATCTATTTTCCACTTCTGTTCCATCAGTCCATAATGATAGAGCCTACAGAGACAGAGTCGAAGGAAACTTTGGACGGATTCATAGAAGCAATGAGGCAAATTGCACGGGAGGCGGCGGCTGACCCGGAAATGCTCCGTTCTGCCCCGCACAATACTCCGGTGCGCAGGCCGGACGAGACATTGGCCGCAACCCGCCCTGTGCTGAGGTATGTCCCTGAAGTCCGGACTGAATGACAACCGGACAAGTATACGCAACAGTATAAATGGCGCAGCCAAATATACGCAACAGTATAAATGACGGAGTCAACTACAACAATTATCGGGAATGAAAATAGTGATAATCGGGGCCGGCCCGGGCGGTTATGAGACCGCCGTGCTGGCAGCAAAACGGGGGGCGGATGTGACGCTTGTGGAGTCCGGTGCAGTGGGCGGGACATGCCTCAATGAAGGCTGCATACCGACCAAGGCATTCTGCCGCAGCGCCACCATGCTTGAAGAACTCCGCACTGCCACTCCGCTGGGAATCACAGGCCTTGCATACGGCTTTGATTTCAATGCGGCTTCTGCAAGGAAGGATGCCATAGTGGCGCAATTGAGGGATGGTGTCATGGCACTCCTTTCTCATCCCCGCATCCGTCTGGTGCACGGAAAGGCATCTTTTGCGGACAGCAAGACCGTCAGGGTCAGTCTGGACTCCGGCTCTCCGTCCGGGAACGGAGAAGAACTGATCTCTGCCGACTGCATTATCATTGCCACAGGCTCCCGGCCTGTCTTTCCTGACATCCCTGGCAAGGATCTGCCCGGAGTTGTGACTTCGAGGGAACTTCTTGATACTGAATCTGTTCCCCGGAGGCTGTGCATCATAGGCGCCGGGGTTATCGGCCTTGAATTTGCATCCATATTCAGAAGTTTCGGCAGCGAGGTCACAGTGCTTGAATATTGCCGGGAAGTCCTGCCGAGATTTGACGCAGACATAGCGAAACGCCTGCGCCAGGCCCTGTCAAGAAGAGGAATAGATATCCGGACGGGTACTCAGGTGACAGAGATTGTGCCGGCATCCATGTCCGGACAGACATCAGAATACGCTGGCGGTGGGCTCTCTGTCCTGTTTGAGAAAAAAGGTGCCGACGGGACTGTCGGAGCGGACAAGGTGCTCATGGCGGTCGGACGCAGACCGGTTCTGGACACCCTCAATCTGGATGATGCCGGGATTGAATATACACCGCGCGGTATCACTGTAGATGAATTCATGCAGACAAATGTCCTGGGGATATATGCTGTAGGAGACGTAACCGGGGGAGTGATGCTCGCCCATGCCGCCGTGATGCAGGGAGTCAGGGCCCTTGACCATGCCATGGGCATAGAGGACAATGTCAATCTGGCTGTAATGCCTGCGGCCGTGTTCACAATGCCCGAGGTGGCTGCAGTCGGGAAGACTGAAGAGGAATGCAAGGAGGCCGGCATTGAATATACCTGCCGGAAATCCTTTTTCCGGGCAAACGGCAAGGCGCTTTGCCTCGGCGAGACGGAAGGTCTGTGCAAACTGATTGCGGACAGGGAAGGAAAACTTCTCGGCTGCCATATTTGTGGGCCTCATGCCTCCGACCTGATTCATGAGGCGGCTGCCCTTGTCGCGTCAGGGGCCGGACTTGATGACCTGAGGAATCTGGTGCATGTCCACCCGTCATTATCCGAAGTCATCAGGGCTGCTGCCGCCGACTGACAAAATGTTGGCTGGAATGCAACGGATTAAAGGATGCCTGCGGAGATGAACATGTTTCTGTAGGCCTCCGCCTTTTTCTCAAGAGAGAGGGGATAGGCCCGTGATGATGAAGGCATTCTCCAGAACATAAGATGCCTTGCATTACATGGACATTTGCCGTTTGCCGGGTCTTCTTGCCCTTTGGATGAATTGCTGCCGTCCATGATTATTTCAATGCATTTGCCCGTTGCAGGAGCCTTGCATCCGAAAAATGCGGCTGCAGCTTCCGCCGCCTTTTCCCCTGTGGCCACTATGGCGGTGCACTCCGGGATTTTTTCAAGCAGGG
>JADILX010000109.1 GCA_017695025.1 Candidatus Cryptobacteroides excrementavium | reverse complement strand
TCCTTGAGGTTGTTTTCAGTCATGTCCATGAAGGTCTGCACCCCCTCATAACTTTCGCATTCCGTGCTATCCTTTTGAGGGTGGCTATCGATTGACGTCGGTATTTTCTGCATTCTTTCCTTCATGGAGTGACTTTCATTTACTGCTCAATTGACTAATGGTTCAGCCCTTCCCCGAGTTGAGTAGAGAAAGAAAAAAAAATCGGGTACTATGGCCCCTGCTGACTTCTCATGGCAGGCTTTACTCCGTACTTCGGAAATCCATCCTCCGCACGTCCATGAGACCTCCCCAGTTAAGGACATGCTCTTTCCATCTTATACCTGCTTGATTTACTTAGGGCATTTCCGTATAGCTATCGGACTTTGACTTGTTCAGTAGTCTTATCCATGCCCACTAGCCTTATATCAAGTTTCTGTACGTCAGGCCAGATGTTTGCCGCCAGCTTCCTTCAGATTCCAACTCACGATGGACACCCTTGCTCTTGGCTATACACTTCCCGCTATCGGGCGTGTTACGGACTTGCACCGATTAGAGAATGTTCGTGCTGGGCGAACTATGAAAAAGACGGGGCAGGCAACTGTGGCCCGCTCCCGTCTTTGAGACTTTTCTGACTGATATTCCGTCAATACTGGTCCCAGGACTTGATGCTGATGTCGTCGATATCCATGGCACAGAATGCCCTTATGAACGCAGTGGCGAGACGGGCATTGGTGATGAGCGGAATATTGAAGTCAATGGCGGCACGGCGTATCTTGTATCCGTTGTCCATCTCCTGGGCAGTATAATTCTTCGGAATATTGACAACAAGGTCTATCTCCTTGTCCTGAAGCATCTTGAGCGCATGCTTGAATTTGCCGGCAAGTTCCATGTCTTCGCATTCACTCGGCCAGAGCACCCTTGTCGCCGGCACACCGTTTTCGGTAAGGTACCTGTATGTACCTGCCGTAGCGTATATCTCATAGCCGTGTCCGGAAAGCAGTTTGCACGCACCGAACAGATCCGCTTTCTGCATGACGTCACCGGATGAAATGAGAATCTTCTTTTCAGGGATGGTATAGCCTACAGAAAGTACGGACTTGAGCAGAGCCTCGTTGAAGTCATCTCCGATACACCCCACCTCTCCGGTAGACGCCATGTCTACTCCGAGTACAGGGTCTGCCTGCTGGAGACGTGAGAATGAGAACTGTGAAGCCTTGATACCCACATAGTCCAGATCGAAAGCGCTTTTATGCGGTGCAGCAGGATGGTGCCCGAGCATCACTTTTGTAGCGAGTTCGATAAGATTGATCTTGAGGACCTTTGATACAAACGGGAAACTGCGCGATGCCCTGAGGTTGCATTCGATGACCTTGATGGCATTCTCCTTGGCAAGGAACTGGATATTGAAAGGTCCCGAAATCTCCAGTGCACCTGCTATCTTCTTTGCAATCTTCTTGATGCGACGCACTGTTTCCACGTACAGTTTCTGTGGCGGGAACTGTATGGTGGCATCTCCGGAATGGACACCGGCAAACTCGATATGCTCTGAAATGGCGTAGGCAATCACCTCTCCCCCGTCTGCGACGGCATCGAATTCTATCTCCTTGCATCTCTGCATGAACTCGCTTATCACCACCGGATGCTTCTGCGATACCTCTGCCGCGAGCGACAGGAAGCGGCGCAGTTCATCCTCATTGTAGCATACGTTCATTGCGGCCCCTGAGAGTACATATGACGGCCTTACAAGCACCGGATAGCCGACCTGGTCTACAAATGAATTGACATCCTCAAGGGTGGTCAGTTCCTTCCATTTCGGCTGGTCTATCCCGAGCACGTCCACTATGGACGAGAATTTATGCCGGTCCTCGGCCTTGTCTATGCTCGATGCCTTTGTGCCGAGGATATTTACACCGTTCTGGTCAAGACGCAGGGCGAGGTTGTTTGGAATCTGGCCTCCGACGGATACAATGAGTCCGTGCGGCTGCTCGAGTTCGTAGATGTCCATTACCCTTTCGAAAGTCAGTTCATCGAAATACAGCCTGTCGCACATGTCATAGTCGGTGGACACTGTTTCCGGGTTGTAATTGATCATCACGCCCCTGTAGCCTTCCTTGCGGATTGTCTGCAGTGCATTCACCGAGCACCAGTCAAATTCTACCGAACTGCCTATCCTGTATGCCCCGGATCCGAGCACAATCACAGACTTACGGTCATGCTCGTACCTGATGTCATTGTATATCCCGTTGTAGGTCAAGTACAGATAATTGGTCTGCGCAGGGAATTCCGCTGCAAGTGTGTCTATCTGCTTTACGCAAGGGACGATGCCATGGGATTTCCGGAATGCCCTGACAAGCATCTGGGCATCCTCGTTGTCTATCTTGTCCTTGTATATTGCCCTCGCTATCTGGAAGTCCGAGAAGCCCTGCTGCTTCGCGAGCCGCAGGAGTTCCACAGGCATGGACTCACAGTTGTCGTACCCGTGCATCTCGTTGAACGTACGCACTATGCCTGCGAGTTTTTCGAGGAACCATCTGTCGATTCTGGTCAGTTCATGGATCTGGTCTACAGTATATCCGGCCCTCATAGCCTTGGAGATGACAAAGATACGCCTGTCTGTCGGCTCCCTGAGAGCCTCATCGACATCTGCGACCTTGAGTTCCTTGTTTCCGACAAAGCCATGTGCACCCTGCCCTATCATCCTGAGACCTTTCTGTATAGCCTCCTCGAAACTTCTGCCGATAGCCATCACTTCCCCGACGCTCTTCATGCTTGAGCCTATCTTGCGCGAGACACCGTGGAACTTGGAGAGGTCCCAGCGCGGTATCTTGCAGACAATATAGTCAAGAGCCGGCTCGAAGAAAGCCGGAGTGACTTTTGTGACGGAATTCTTGAGGTCGAAAAGCCCGTAGCCGAGACCGAGTTTGGCCGCCACGAATGCAAGAGGATATCCCGTGGCCTTGGATGCAAGGGCGGAAGAGCGGCTCAGACGTGCATTCACCTCTATGACCCTGTAGTCCATAGCATCCGGATTGAAGGCATACTGGACGTTGCACTCTCCGACTATCCCTATATGGCGGACAATCCTGATGGAAAGTTCCCTGAGGTAGTGGTATTCTTCGTTTGTGAGAGTCTGCGACGGGGCGACGACGATGCTTTCTCCCGTATGGATGCCGAGCGGGTCGAAATTCTCCATGTTGCAGACAGTGATACAGTTGTCATACCTGTCCCTGACGACCTCGTATTCGATTTCCTTCCAGCCTTTGAGGGATTTCTCGACAAGCACCTGGGGAGAGAAAGAAAATGCCTTTTCGCAGACTTCGTCGAGTTCCTGCTCATTGTCGCAGAAGCCGGACCCGAGACCGCCGAGAGCATAGGCAGCGCGGATGATTACCGGATAGCCGAGTTCCGATGCTGCGGCGCGGGCCTGTTCAAGTGTCTCTGCCGCATGGGACTTTATGGTCTTGACATCTATCTGGTCGAGTTTCTCAACGAAAAGTTCCCTGTCCTCGGTATCGATTATGGCCTGTACAGGTGTGCCGAGCACCCTGACATTGTTCTGCTCAAGTACTCCCGAGCGGTACAGGGCCACACCGCAGTTGAGTGCCGTCTGGCCTCCGAATGCCAGCAGAATACCTTGAGGTGCCTCTTTCTTTATGACTTTCTCCACAAAGTATGGGGTCACGGGGAGGAAATATATCTTGTCGGCCACCCCTTCAGAAGTCTGGACTGTCGCGATATTAGGGTTGATAAGCACAGTCTCTATGCCTTCTTCCTTGAGCGCCTTGAGAGCCTGCGAACCGGAATAGTCAAACTCTCCGGCCTCCCCTATCTTAAGGGCACCGGACCCGAGTATCACCACTTTCTTTATATCGTTGTCTATCATCTCTGTCTTGTTTTTGATTAGCGTATATATCTTTCGTTACCCTGGCTACAGTCTTCCGATGAATTCGTCGAAGAGGAACTCTGTATCGGTCGGGCCGCTGGTCGCTTCCGGATGGAACTGTGCCGAGAAGAACGGCCTGGTGCGGTGCCTGATGCCCTCGTTTGTGCCGTCGTTCATGTTTATGAACAATGGCTCCCAGTCGTCCCCGAGCGTGCTGTTGTCGACAGCAAATCCGTGGTTCTGCGATGTTATGAAGCATCTGTTGGTGCCAGCCATGCGCACAGGCTGGTTGTGGCTGCGGTGTCCGTATTTGAGTTTATAGGTGGATGCCCCGCCGGCAACACTCAGCAACTGGTTTCCCATGCAGATGCCGAAAATCGGCTTGTCCTTCTTCATTGCCTCCCTGATATGTTCCACCGTCACTCCGCACAGGGCAGGGTTGCCGGGCCCGTTGGATATGAACAGCCCGTCGTACTCGAGTGTGTTGAAGTCATAGTCCCACGGCACTCTTATCACTTCCACTCCCCTTCTGATGAAGCATCTGAGGATGTTGTTCTTCACTCCGCAGTCTACGAGTACGACCTTCTTTTCCCCGTGTCCGTATCTGATGACTTCCTTGCAACTTACGATTGCGACCTGGTTGACAAGGTTCGGATCTTCAATCGGGAAATCCCTGGTGTAGCCGTCCGGGACAATGATGCCGAGCATGGAGCCGTGCTCTCTCAGTATCTTGGTCAGTTCCCTGGTGTCAATCCCGTATATTCCCGGGATTTTCTGCTCCTTAAGCCACTGGTCAAGGCTTTTCACCGCTTTCCAATGGCTGTATTCAAACGAATAGTCGGAGATCAGAAGGCCTTTCACATGTATCCTGTCCGACTCGAAATTGCGGGATATCCCGTATTCATCCGTTCCGTCGGCCGGGACACCGTAGTTTCCGACAAGAGGATAGGTAACACAGAGAATCTGTCCGGAATAGGACGGGTCGGTAAGGCTTTCCGGATAGCCTACCATTGCAGTAGAGAAGACCACTTCCCCGTCTGCCGGGTGGTCATAGCCGAAGGAATAGCCCCGGAACTCCATCCCGTTCTCCAATCTGAGGGTTGCACCAATTTTATCCATCATATTGCATCTGAATTGTGCCCTGCCTGAGGCAGGGGCATAAAAAAACGACCATCCCCGCAAAGGAACGGCCGGTATATCAACTGATAAACTTTCGGAAAACAGAAACACCTGCATTATCTGACAATGCGCTTAAAGGACAATATGAACCATTTTGCATGACCATATATAAGTGTTTCAAGATTTCAAGGTGCGAATATACTAATTTTCCGCCAAAAGAAGTCAATATTTCCGGTAAATGTTCAGCAAATTGCCGGATGTCCGGCATTCATCGGCTCATCTGCAGCAAGGCATCCAGACTGATGGCGGTAAAATCATCTGCAACAAGGCTGGCATAAGGGGCGACTTTCTCCCGGGGATTGGTCGTAGCAAGTGCAATGACGTTGCCTCCGGAGTCTTTTGCTGCCTGAAGCCCGTTGAAAGAGTCTTCAAATATAAAGGTGTCTTCAGGCGCGGCACCGGCGGTTTTCATGCCGAGCAGATAACAGTCCGGGTACGGCTTGGACCTCGGAAAATCTTCCCCGGTAAAGATTCTTGAAAACATGCCCTTTATCTCGGGGTGCGCCATGTAGACATTTTCCATCTTGCTCCTGTCGGAACTAGTCACTATGGCGGAGTAGAACTTCCTTGAACGGAGTTCCTCAATAAATTCCCTGGCCCCGGGGACATAACTGTAGTCCATCTCTCTTTCAAAACGGGCCAGAGCCGCCCTTACATCTTTCCTTGCCGCCTCATTATCCGGGAAATATGCCGAGAATATCCCGGAGAGAGTCTGGCCCTTTATCTTCCATGCGAAATCACTGTCTGAAAAATATTTCTGTCCCAAGGCATTCCACAACACCGAATACTGGCCTTCAGTATCGAAAATCACCCCGTCCAGGTCAAAAAGAAATGCACATCTGTCCATACTTCCAATGCTTGAAAATGCAAATATATTACATAAATCAGAATTCAAGGCTGACGCCTCCCGTCACAGTGGCCCCAGGCATCGGGTAGCCTGCATTGATCTCATATTTCCGGGCAAGGATATTTTCCCCTGCAGCCCATACGGACAGCCAGTCAGTAATGCGGAATGAGGCGCGCAGATTCCAGAGGAGAAAATTCTCTGTAGCGGCGTCCGTACCAGTGGATGTATACAGTCCGTTGATATATTGCAGTCCTGTAGACACCTGCCAGCGTCCGGCCATATACATAGCCCCTCCATACAACTTGTGCTGCGGAGAGCCCGCTATCGGATTGGCCATGTGCAGCCAACTGTAGTTGACATCCACTGACCAGGCCCTGCCTATTCGCCATGCCGCCTGCGCCTCCACCCCTGTATTGCGGGCAGCGCCTGCGTTCACGTTCATCATGCGTCCGTCCACCATGTCCTGGACAATGAGATTCCGGGCATCCAGATAGAATATGTTGACACCGTAGGAAAGCCGTCCGTCCAGCAGTGTCTGTGAAAATGCGATTTCATAGTTCCACATGCTCTCAGCCTTGAGTCCAGGATTGGCTATTCCCCACATGAACATTTCCCTGATGAGAGGATAACGGAACCCTTTTGCCACCGAGACCTTTATCCCGGCAGAAGCCGGGAGGTGGAATGAAAGTCCCGCCTGCGGCACCCATTCCGTTCCTGCCTGTGTATGATGGTCTACCCTGAGCCCGGCATCGAACGTCAGCCACGAGCCTATCTGCTGCCGCAAGTCGAGATAGCCGGCTATCTCATGCCGGATCTGCGGCATCCCCATGACTGTCATGTTATGGCCCTTGTTCTCTCCGGCGACGTATTCATTCCAGGCATCTCCGCCGAATCTGAACCAGTCCACCCCTGCTGTAATCCTGTTTCCGCTGAACAGTTGCGCACTCTGGTAAATTGAGACGCCCATCATCACGTCCCGTGAATGGAACCTGTAGTCAAGAGGCTGGTTTTCTTCCGGGTCTTCGGAAAAAGGATGATAACCGTCATTGATATCATGCCTTCCCCAGTTGTAGAAGAAAGAAAGGCCTCCTGATGTCTTTTCATACCTGTTCTCAATGGAGACTGAAGCCATGCCTCTTGTGACACTCTGGTCTGCATCGGCAATGGGATCGGATACACTTCCGGGGTTGGATGCATTGAAGTGTGTAAGGCTGACATCCCCGGAGACACTCCACCTGCGGGAAATCTCATATCCAAGCCTGATGTAACTGCTGTATTGCTCAAACCCCATGTCGGCACGGTGGCCGTCAGTCCTGTTGTACGATGCCCCGACCACACTGCTGAAGCCTTTCTTGCGGATACGGCTGGTGAGTTCTGTCCGGAGTGTATTATATGAGCCATAGCCGGCTTTCAGGGCTGTCCTGCTGCCGTCTTCCGTCATTTTCCTGGTGACTATGTTCACTACTCCGCCCATTGCATTTGAGCCGTACAGCACCGAGGCCGGTCCCCGGAGCACTTCCACCCTTTCCGCCAGGAATGACTGGTATACGTCGGCTATCGGATGGCCGAACAGCCCCATATATTGCGGATGGCCGTCTATAAGCACCATCAGTCGCCCGCTGCCACCGCTCATGCCTCGGAGAGAGATACTGCCGGCAGACCCGTCAGAGACACCGTACCCCATTATACCTCTTGCGGTTGAAAACAGGCCGGGAACCTGTTCTGTCAATACAGGCAGCAGGGATGCGCTGCCGGAGCGCTCTATTGTGCTGCGCCCTACCACAGACACAGTCATCGGCAAATGCCGTATGTCCGTGACATTCCTTGTTCCGGTGACGACAACTTCTTCAAGCCTGTCTCTCCACACTGGGCGTGATGTGTCCGCAACAGCAGTCTCCTCACTGGCAGCATGGGCCTGCAGGCTGGCAGACATGAAAATTGCCGCATATAACGCGGCACATGGAATTTTTATTAGCCTTGACATATTCAACTTTCTTATCCCTATCTGTTATTCCGGCGCAAAGATACTCAATCACCGGTAATCCCGACTACCAATATAATCCGGACTACCAATATTACTGTCCCGGCTATCACAGCAGGCGGTCATTCTATTAATACGAAAACACAGTCAAAAAAAGTCGCCGGAGGGTATACAATAATTGATTTTTGTATAAATTTGCGCCGTTTTTTTTCAGCGGGAGACGGCATGTCCGCAAAATTTTCCGTGACAGCCATTGCCTGCCATACGTAACCAATAAAACCATAGAGTCATGAATTTCATATTATTGGTCGTCGTAATACTCATTGCAATCATAATGGTTGCCGCAGCGGTAGGCATAGCCAAAGCCATCGCCCCGCGCTCATACAATCCGCAGAAGAGTGAGCCATACGAGTGCGGAATCCCGACACGAGGCAAGTCATGGATGCAGTTCAAGGTCGGATACTATCTTTTCGCCATCCTTTTCCTGATGTTTGATGTAGAGACCGTATTTCTTTTCGCGTGGGCGGTCGTAGTACAGGATCTCGGCATCTACGGGCTGACTAGCGTCCTGTTCTTCCTTCTGGTCCTCGTGCTCGGGCTTGCATATGCATGGCGGAAGGGTGCCCTTGAATGGAAATGAGAAGACACGCAATCATTCTTCAACAATCCACCACGATATGAAAAGGAATGTCAACATAAAGTCGATGAAATATGAGGATTTCAACGACAATGAATACATCGAGCAGATGCTGAAGGAACTCAGGGACAATGGCACCAATGTCATTGTCGGCTGCCTTGACAACGTGATTGAATGGGGCAGGAGCAACAGCCTGTGGCCGCTTACCTTTGCCACGAGCTGCTGCGGAATAGAGTTCATGGCGATAGGCGCAGCACGATATGACTTTGCAAGATTTGGATTTGAGGTGGCAAGGTCATCCCCGCGTCAGGCGGATTTCATCATGGTAGCCGGCACCATCACCCACAAGATGGCCCCGGTACTCAGACGTCTCTATGACCAGATGGCCGATCCGAAATATGTCATCGCTACCGGCGGGTGTGCAATCAGCGGAGGCCCGTTCAAAAATTCCTATCATGTAGTCGACGGCGTAGACAAGATTATCCCTGTGGATGTATATATCCCGGGATGTCCTCCGAGACCCGAAGCCATGCTCTACGGACTCATGCAACTTCAGCGCAAGGTGAAGGCCCAGAGATTTCTCGGCGGCCTGAACAAGGGCATAAGTGAAAAGGAATATGAGAAACTGATGAGGGAGGACACAAACAAGGTGGAGGACTACAAGGAATATGATGAGTCAGGGCTTGCCTAATCGACTGGATATGGAGAACAGAACCGACATAAAAGAAAAGATCGCTTCAATGGAGGCTGCGGCCGTATGGTCAGACGCCGGTGACGGCATGTTCAAGGTCCCGGCAGGAGCATTCAGAGCCCTTGCCGAAAGGCTCAGGAAAGAAGAAGGATTCGACTTCCTGAGGAGTCTTACCGGCATGGACTGGGGAGAGGAAGGTCTCGGATGCGTATACCATCTTGAGAATACATCTACCGGAGAAAACATAGTGCTCGCCACTGCAGACCCGGACAGGGACAATGCCGCCCTGCCGTCCGTGCATGACCTTTGGAAAGGGGCGCTGATCAACGAAAGGGAGGCCTATGACTTCTTCGGAATAAAATTCATAGGGCATCCTGATCTCCGGAGATTCTTCCTGAGGGATGACTGGAAAGGGTATCCTCTCAGAAAGGACTACGACATGTCCCTCAATCCTCTGAACATGGAGAACGAGGGCAACGAAGACGAGGCTCCGGGCTATGAGATGACCCCTGACGGAGGCTATATACTCAAAAGACACCCTCTCTTTGAAGAGGAAGAATATGTCATCAACATAGGGCCCCAGCATCCGGCCACTCACGGTGTGCTCAGGTTCAGGGTGTCTCTCGAAGGGGAGACAATCAAGAAGATTGACGTACATAGCGGATATATACACAGGGGTATAGAAAAACTCTGCGAGTCAATGACATATCCGCAGACTCTCGGCTTCACCGACAGGCTTGACTACCTCGGGGCAATGCAGAACAGGCACGCCCTGTGCGCCTGCATAGAAAAAGCCATGGGACTCGAAGTCTCAGAAAGGATACAGTACATCAGGACCATCATGGACGAACTCCAGAGGATAGACTCGCATCTTCTTTTCATCGCATGCCTCTGTCAGGACATGGGGGCCCTTGAGGTATTCTTCCTCGGGTTCAGGGACAGGGAGAAGGTACTGGACATCCTTGAACAGACCACCGGAGGGCGACTCATCCAGACATACAATACCATCGGAGGCGTCCAGGCTGACATCCATCCGGACTTTGTCAGGAAGACAAAAGAATTCATAAAGTACATGAGACCCAAACTCCGGGAGTATCATGATATATTCACCGGCAATGTCATAGCCCGCAACAGACTTATCGGTACTGGGGTGCTTTCACGTGAGGACGCCATCTCATTCGGAGCCACAGGCGGTACCGGAAGGGCCTCAGGCTGGGCATGCGATGTGCGCAAGAGACATCCGTATGCCATGTACGGGAAAGTGGATTTTCAGGAGATCACCTTTACAGAAGGCGACTGTTTTGCCAGATACATGGTCAGGGTCAAGGAGATAGAACAAAGCCTGAACATCATTGAGCAACTGGTTGACAATATCCCTGAAGGAGAATGGCAAATGAAGGTCAAGCCAGTGATAAAACTACCTGAGGGAGCCTGGTACACAGCCGTGGAAGGCAGCAGGGGCGAGTTCGGGGTATATCTTGAAAGCCGCGGGGACAAGTCTCCTTACAGGCTCAAATTCCGTTCTACTGGGCTTCCATTAGTGTCATGCATCGACACAATATCAAGAAACGCCAAGATTGCCGACCTGATTGCAATAGGCGGCACTCTCGACTACGTTGTCCCTGACATTGACAGATAGACAAAAGGATAAAAATTCAGAATATGTTCGATTTCGGTATAATTACTGGCTGGATACATACGCAACTGACATCACTGATGCCGGAAGGGCTGGCAATCTTTCTGGAATGCGTTCTCATCGGTATCTGTCTGCTGCTTCTGTATGTAGTCATAGCCATCATCATGATCTATATGGAGCGCAAGGTGTGCGCTGCGTTCCAATGCCGTCTCGGGCCGACAAGAGTGGGACCGTGGGGAAGCATACAGGTCATCTGTGACGTATTCAAGATGCTGACAAAAGAGATTATCTCCATCAGGCATTCTGACAGATTCCTGTACAACCTTGCCCCTTATATCGTGATCCTGGCATCGGTAATGGCCTTTGCATGCCTCCCTATAAGCCGCGGGCTCGAGATACTGGACTTCAATGTAGGTGTGCTCTTTCTGATGGCAGCATCTTCAATCGGCATCGTCGGGATATTGCTTGCCGGATGGAGTTCCAACAGCAAATATTCCCTTATAGGCGCCATGCGGAGCGGTGCACAGATGATCAGTTATGAACTGTCCGTCGGACTTTCGATACTCACAATCGTGGTGCTTACGGATACGATGCAGTTCTCGGAGATTGTCATGCGTCAGGCTGACGGGTGGTTTATCTTCAAGGGGCACATCCCGGCTGTAATCGCATTCATAATATATCTGATAGCCGGTAATGCCGAAGTGAACAGGGGGCCTTTCGACCTTCCGGAAGCAGAGTCGGAACTGACGGCCGGTTATCATACGGAATACTCCGGAATGCATTTCGGGCTGTTCTATGTGGCTGAATTTGTCAACCTATTCATTATTTCAGGTATAGCGGCCACTATCTTCCTCGGCGGATGGATGCCGCTGCACATCCCGGGTCTCGACGGGTTCAACGCGGTCATGGATGCAATCCCGGGATTCATCTGGTTCTTTGCCAAGGCATTTTTCGTAGTGTGGCTGCTCATGTGGATCAAATGGACATTCCCGAGACTCAGAATCGACCAGATACTTACTCTCGAATGGAAATATCTCGTGCCGATCGGCCTGCTCAACCTGCTGCTCATGGTAATAGTCGTAGTATTCAATTTGCATTTCTAGTCATGATCGGATATATAAAAAGTATTTTCAGAGCACTGGCGTCCCTGCTCACCGGCATGAAGGTGACTCTTATAGAGTTCTTCACGCCGAAGATTACCGAGCAGTACCCTGAGAACAGGGCCACACTGAAGATTAACGGACGCTTCTGCGGAGAACTTGTCATGCCGCATGATGAAAACGGCAAGAACAGATGCATCGCCTGCGGTCTCTGCCAGATGGCATGCCCAAACGGTGCAATAAAAATCACTTCTGCCATGGAGCCGGACCCGGAGACAGGCAGACAGAAAAAGCATCTTGTAAAATATGAATATGACTTGGGCTCATGCATGTTCTGCCATCTGTGCGTCAATGCATGTCCGCACCATGCCATCGAATTCACCACTGATTTCGAGCATGCCGTGTTCACCAGGAGCAAACTCATCAAAACCCTGAACAAGCAATAGCCATGGATATAACTCTTGATCTGATTGTATTTGCAGTGCTTGCCCTGTTTATTGTGGTCAGTTCCGTACTGGCTGTCACAACTAAACGCATACTGAGGGCTGCGACCTACCTGCTTTTCGTATTGTTCGGGACGGCAGGCATATATTTCCAGCTCAACTATTCGTTTCTCGGGGCCGTCCAGCTGCTGATATATGCAGGCGGCATCACTGTGCTCTATGTGTTCTCCATCCTGCTTACTTCAAGTGAGGGCGACAAGGCGGAGAAACTCAAGCCGGGCAAATTTGCGGCAGGCCTTGCCGCCACACTCGCAGCCCTGGGCATCTGCCTCTTCGTCATGCTGAAGCACAAGTTCCTTGCGCCTGCGTTCGAACACGGGGAACTGCCTGTCAGGGAGATAGGCCATGCCCTGATGAGCCCTGAAAAATACGGGTATGTACTTCCGTTCGAGGTCATCAGCGTCCTGCTGCTTGCCTGCATAATCGGAGGAATAATGATAGCAAGAAAAAGATAAAGGGAACAGACATGATACACATGGAATATTACCTCATAGTCTCCACCATAATGATGTTCGTGGGCATATACGGCTTCCTTACAAGACGCAACCTGCTTGCGATGCTCATCTCGGTAGAACTGATACTCAATTCGGTGGATATCAATTTTGTGGTGTTCAACCGCTTCCTGTTCCCGGGGCAGCTGGAGGGCTTCTTCTTCTCGCTGTTCGCAATCGGGATAAGCGCTGCAGAGACAGCCGTGGCGATAGCCATCATCATCAACATATACCGCAACATGAAGAATATCCAGGTCAGGAACCTGGACAAGATGAAGTGGTAGGACAACCGCAACAGACTGAAATTTGATTATGGAATATACTGTACTCATACTCCTGCTCCCGTTCCTGAGTTTCATTCTCACAGGACTGCTCGGGACAAGACTCAAGCCTGCAGCTGCAGGGCTGGCCGGTACTGCTGTGACCGGTGCCGTCACGGTATTGTGTTACTGGACTGCCGCCGCCTATTTCAGCGCCGGGCGGTATGCAAGCGGGGTCTTCCCCACCCTGATACCATGGAACACCGTATGGCTCCCGTTCGGCGGCAGTCTCCACATTGACCTCGGTATCATGCTTGACCCTATCTCGGTGATGATGCTCGTGGTCATCTCCACAGTATCCCTGATGGTACATATCTATTCATTCGGATATATGAAGGGAGAAAGAGGATTCCAGAGATACTACTCTTTCCTGTCTCTCTTCACGATGAGCATGCTGGGGCTGGTGCTTGCAACGAACATCTTCCAGATGTACATATTCTGGGAACTCGTAGGTGTCAGTTCATACCTTCTCATAGGCTTCTACTATACCAAAAAGGAAGCGGTGGCAGCATCGAAGAAAGCATTCATTGTGACGAGATTTGCCGACCTCGGCTTCCTGATAGGCATACTGATATACGGGTTCTACACCGGGACATTCTCCTTCTCTCCCGACGCCCCGGCACTCGGGGCGGCAAAGGCTCTCCTGCCTGTGGCTCTCGGCCTCATGTTCATCGGAGGTGCAGGGAAAAGTGCCATGTTCCCTCTGCACATCTGGCTCCCTGACGCCATGGAAGGCCCGACACCGGTATCTGCCCTCATCCATGCAGCCACAATGGTGGTCGCCGGAGTATATCTCGTGGCAAGGATGTTTCCGCTGTTTATCGGATACGCCCCTGAAGTTCTGCATGTGACTGCCTACGTCGGGGCTTTTACAGCGCTGTATGCCGCAATAGTGGCGTGCGTGCAGAGCGACATAAAAAGAGTGCTTGCCTTCAGTACGATATCACAGATCGGCTTCATGATTGTCGCATTGGGAGTATGCACTTCCTCCGACCCTCACGAGGGCGGACTCGGCTATATGGCATCAATGTTCCACCTGTTTACGCACGCCATGTTCAAGGCCCTTCTTTTCCTCGGTGCCGGATGCATCATACATGCAGTGCACTCAAACGAGATGTCTGCAATGGGCGGACTCCGGAAATATATGCCTGTCACACACATTACTTTTCTCGTGGCCTGCCTGTCGATAGCCGGGATATGGCCATTGAGCGGATTTTTCTCAAAGGATGAGATCCTGGCGGCGTGCTTCAGTTTCAGCCCGTGGATGGGCTGGATAATGACTGCCATAGCCGGTCTGACAGCATTCTACATGTTCAGGCTCTATTACTGCATATTCTGGGGGAAAGAGAACCGGGAACTGCATGCCGCACACCGGCCGCATGAGGCTCCGCTCACGATGACGGTACCTCTCATGATTCTTGCAGCCATCACCCTGGTGGCAGGATGGATTCCGTTCGGGGAATTTGTCTCATCTGACGGCCATGCATACCGGATCCATATAGACTGGACAGTGGCGGGAATAAGCCTGTGTGTCGCTGCCGCCGGTATTGCCCTCGCCACATGGATGTATCTGAGGGAGGACAGGACGGTCGCTGACGGACTTGCCGTGCGCTTCAGCGGGCTGCACAAGGCTGCATACCACAGATTCTACATAGATGAAATCTACCAGTTCATCACCCACAGGATCATATTCGCATGTATCTCCACCCCTGTTGCATGGTTTGACCGGCATGTAGTAGACGGTTTCATGAATCTCCTTGCGGCAGTCACCAACAAGGTCTCATGGGCCATAAAAGGGATGCAGAGCGGCTATATACAGAGGTACAGCATATGGTTCCTCGGAGGTGTCCTGTCCATCGCCATCATCCTTATGCTCATCTGAGTAAGGCTGATACAACGGACGTATATGGAATATTAAAAGTAAAAACTGACATCTGACTATGAATATATTGTCACTTTTCCCGGCCATTCCGGTGCTGATGATGCTCGGCCTGTGGCTCTCCAGAAACCTGAGGCAGATACACGCCGTCATGGTGACAGGCGCATCCCTGCTGCTGGGCCTGGCGATAGCCCTGGTATTTGTATATCTCGGGCTGCGGGCGGACGGACAGACAGCAGAAATGCTTCTGACAGACAGCCATGTATGGTATGCCCCTCTCAATATCCACTATGCAGTGGGCGTGGATGGAATATCCGTGGCCATGCTGCTTCTTTCTGCGGTCATAGTGTTCACTGGCACATTTGCCTCATGGAAAATGGCTGACGGGGCCAAGGAATTTTTCATGTGGTTCTGTCTCCTGTCGACCGGGGTCTTCGGCTTCTTCATCTCAGTGGACCTGTTCACCATGTTCATGTTCTATGAAGTCGCCCTCATCCCTATGTACCTGCTGATAGGAGTCTGGGGAACGGGAAGGAAAGAATATTCCGCCATGAAACTGACACTTATGCTGATGGGAGGTTCCGCCCTCATCCTCATAGGGATTCTCGGGATATATTACGGTGCGGGTGCCACGACAATGAATATCACTGAGATAGCGGCTCTGCACAACATACCTGCCGAGATGCAGAGAATATGGTTCCCGATAGTCTTCATAGGCTTCGGAGTACTCGGGGCCCTTTTCCCTTTCCACACATGGAGCCCGGACGGACATGCATCCGCGCCTACTGCCGTATCCATGCTTCACGCAGGCGTACTCATGAAACTCGGAGGATACGGATGCTTCAGGATTGCTATGTATCTGCTGCCTGAGGCCGCCCAGGAACTCAGCTGGATATTCATCATACTGACCACGATATCTGTAGTCTACGGGGCATTCTCGGCCTGTGTACAGACCGACCTGAAATATATCAATGCCTATTCATCCGTATCGCACTGCGGGCTCGTGCTCTTTGCCATACTGATGATCAATACTACTGCGGCTACCGGAGCCGTATTGCAGATGCTCAGCCACGGACTCATGACAGCCCTTTTCTTCGCCCTCATCGGAATGATATACGGACGTACCCACACAAGGGACATAAGGGAATTGAGCGGGCTTATGAAAGTGATGCCTTTCCTTTCCGTCTGCTATGTGATAGCAGGGCTTGCAAATCTCGGCCTTCCGGGACTGAGCGGATTCGTGGCTGAAATGACCATATTCAACGGGGCATTCATGGTGCAGGACACCTTCCACAGGGTAGCCACCATCATTGCCTGTACATCCATCGTCATCACGGCAGTATACATTCTGCGCCTTATCGGAAAGATACTCTATGGCACATGCACCAACCCTGAGCACCTGAAACTGACGGACGCGACATGGGACGAGCGGCTTGCAGTATCGGTGCTCATCATCGCGATAGCAGGACTCGGTCTCTCCCCGCTGTGGATGAGCGACATGATTTCCGACAGCATAATTCCTCTGATATCCCACATCTTGAACTGATAAGAAATGAACTGGTCTGATATATTTTCTTGCATGTATACCGAAATCGCCCTCGCAGGGGTGATTATCGTCGCCCTGCTCTATGATCTCATTGCCGGCGGACGCGGACGCAGATTCTTCCATCCGGTTATGTGTACCCTGATGGTGCTTTTCATCGCAGGTACAATAGTACCGTGGCACAGCGGGGAGATGGAGGCCTTTGGCGGCATGTATGTTTATGCCCCGGTATACAGTATCGTAAAGGCTCTTCTTGCTGCAGGGACACTGATTGTCTTCCTCCAGTCGGACTCATGGCTGCGCAGGCAGGACACTTCCTTCAAGCGGGGAGAATTCTATGTACTCACGCTGTCCACCCTGCTCGGAATGGACTTCATGATCAGTGCAGGGCATTTCATGATGTTCTTCATAGGCATGGAACTGGCTTCCGTACCTATGGCCTGCCTTGTAGCCTTTGACAAATACAAGGACAATTCTGCAGAAGCAGGGGCAAAGTATATACTCAGCGCCCTGTTTGCAAGCGGGCTCATGCTCTACGGCATCTCATTTTTCTACGGTACGGCCGGAACCCTCTATTTTTCCGACATGGCTGGAAGAATCGACGGCAGCCCCCTGCAGATCATGGCCATGGTCTTCTTTTTCTCAGGGCTTGGATTCAAGATTTCCCTTGTCCCGTTCCATCTGTGGACAGCGGACACATACCAGGGAGCACCTACATCCGTCACTTCCTATCTGTCGGTAATATCCAAAGGGGCGGCAGCCTTCACCCTCATGGTCATCCTCGTGAAAGTCTTTGCCCCGATAGCAGAATACTGGCAGGTCATGCTATATATCGTCATCGTACTCAGTATCACGATTGCCAACATCTTCGCCATCAGACAGAAAAACCTCAAGCGTTTCCTTGCATTCTCCTCAATATCTCAGGCCGGATACATAATGCTTGCCGTCATCAGCGGGACTCCGCACGGGATGACTACGCTTGTCTTCTATGTGCTTGTGTACATGGTTGCCAATCTTGCTGCATTCGGTGTAATCTCTGCTGTCGAGCAGAACAGCGGCGGGAAAGTAGACATGGATGACTACAACGGGCTGTACAGTACCAACCCGAGGCTTGCAGTCACAATGACGCTCGCCCTTTTCTCTCTCGCCGGCATCCCTCCTTTTGCAGGGTTCTTCTCGAAATTCTTTGTGTTCGCCGCTGCATTCGAACAGGGGTTCCATGTCCTCGTCTTCATAGCACTCATCAATACAGTGATTTCCCTGTACTACTATCTGCTTGTGGTCAAGGCGATGTTCATCAACAGGAACGACAGCCCTGTCGCACCGTTCAAGACAGACTTGAGTACACGTACTGGCCTTGTATTGTGCCTTGCAGGAATACTTATTCTCGGTATTGCAAGTTCTGTCTACGACGGCATCAGCGCATTCTCATTCGGCATGTAGGACGCCTGGCATCTGCGGAAACTGACAATAACTTGCATTTGACCGGATTTTTTATGAAATTTGTAAGGATGCACGATTTTAAATGAACTTGACAAATTCCTTGACATTATGAATCAGTTTGCCCAGAATTATGCCGATGGTTTCATGGCGGACCTTATCGCCAGAAATCCTGGTGAGAAAGAGTTTCACCAGGCTGTAAAAGAAGTGCTTGACAGTGTTGCCCCATATATCGTGGAGCACCCTTATCTCATGGACCTCAAGGTGCTTGAGCGTATTGCAGAGCCGGAAAGAGTGATTATCTTCCGTGTCCCATGGCTGGACGACGAAGGGGAGATCCACATCAACCGGGGCTTCCGCGTGCAGATGAACAGCGCAATCGGGCCCTATAAAGGCGGGATACGTTTTCATCCGAGCGTCAATCTCAGCATCATGAAGTTTCTCGCTTTCGAACAGACATTCAAGAACAGCCTCACCACCCTGCCTATGGGAGGGGCAAAAGGAGGCTCGGACTTCAACCCGAAAGGAAAGTCAGACAATGAGGTGATGAAATTCTGCCAGAGTTTCATGACAGAACTCCAGAGGCATGTAGGCCAGGTTACAGATGTCCCTGCCGGAGACATAGGGGTCGGAAGCCGCGAGATAGGCTATATGTTCGGACAATACAAGCGTCTGCGCAACGAATTTTCCGGAGCCCTTACAGGGAAGGGGCTCAACTGGGGAGGAAGCCCGCTGAGGCCTGAGGCGACCGGTTATGGTACATGCTACTTTGCCTCGTCCATGCTCGCCACAAGAGGCGACGGGTTCAAAGGGAAGACCGTAGTCATATCCGGAGCCGGGAATGTGGCTCAATATGCGGCACAGAAAGCACTCCAACTCGGAGCCAAAGTCCTTACTTTCTCTGACTCCAACGGCTTTGTATACGATCCTGACGGCATAGACGAGGAAAAACTTGCATACGTGATGGAACTCAAGAATGTCTACCGCGGACGTATCCGGGAATATGCAGAAAAATATCCTCATGCCCAATATTTCGAAAACAGGAGGCCATGGGGAGTGAAGTGCGACATCGCGATGCCATGTGCGACCCAGAATGAAATCAATGCCGAAGAAGCCAGGACTCTTGTCGCAAACGGATGTATATGCGTGGCAGAAGGGGCCAACATGCCTGTTGAACCTGATGCTATCGAAGTGTTCCAGAACGCAAGGCTCCTCTACTCTCCTGGAAAAGCCTCCAATGCAGGAGGTGTAGCCACTTCCGGACTTGAGATGACACAGAACTCGATACGCCTGAAGTGGACATCCGAGGAAGTGGACAGCAACCTCCACCGCATCATGAATGACATACATGAAGCCTGTGTCAGATATGGCACTGAAAAGGACGGTTACATCAACTATGTCAAAGGGGCCAATATCGCAGGGTTCATAAAGGTTGCCGATGCCATGATGGCACAGGGGCTGGTATAGAGCCGCCACCGGCTGCAGGCCAATATAATCACTGTCCAAAGTATATAAGATGAAGTTCAGGATAGTCTCGGACTATAAGCCTTCCGGAGACCAGCCGGGGGCCATAGAAGGATTGTGCTCTGCCCTCAATAGCGGGACAGACGCCGTCACCCTGCTCGGTGTCACAGGCTCTGGAAAGACCTTCACTATGGCCAACGTCATAGAACGCCTGCAGAGGCCGGCACTGATACTCAGCCACAACAAGACACTCGCCGCACAGTTGTACGGCGAGTTCAAGTCATTCTTTCCGAACAATGCCGTGGAGTATTTTGTCTCCTACTACGACTACTATCAGCCTGAGGCATATATCCCGACAACCGACACCTATATTGAAAAAGATCTCAGCATCAACGACGAGATAGAGAAACTCAGGCTCAGCGCGGCCTCTTCCCTGCTTTCCGGCAGACGAGATGTGATTGTCATCTCAAGTGTCTCTTGTCTCTACGGAATCGGCAATCCAGAAGATTTCCATGCGCAGACCGTCACGGTGCGCAAAGGAGAGACCCGGAGCATGACAAGGCTGCTGTACCAACTTGTAGATGCCCTCTACTCAAGGACCGAGACGGACTTCAAGCGGGGGACTTTCCGGGTCAGAGGCGATACTGTGGACATCTGCATCGGATATGGGGAAAATGCCGTGAGAGTGGAGTTCTTCGGGGATGAAGTAGACAGCATATCAGTAATAGATCCCGTAACAGGGGCCTTTATCGATACCCTCGACAGTATCTCCATCTATCCGGCCAACAATTTCGTCACGACAAGAGAGCGTACTGCCAAGGCCGTCAGCCAGATTCAGGACGATATGGCAAGACAGTGCGAATATTTTCAGGACATAGGCAAGCCGCTTGAGGCCAAGCGGCTCAAGCAGCGTGTTGAATATGACCTTGAGATGATAAAGGAGATGGGCTATTGCCCGGGGATAGAAAATTATTCGAGATATTTCGACGGCAGAAGCGAAGGGATGAGGCCGTTCTGTCTCATAGACTATTTCCCGAAAGACTTCATCACCTTTATCGACGAGAGCCATGTCACCCTTCCTCAGATAAGGGCGATGTACGGAGGCGACCATTCCCGCAAGTCCGTACTGATCGAATATGGCTTCCGGCTTCCTGCCGCAGCGGACAACCGGCCGTTGAAATTCGACGAGTTCGAGGCTGTCACCGGACAGAAGGTCTATGTGAGTGCCACTCCGGGAGAGTATGAACTTGAAAAGTCTGAGGGACTGGTTGTGGAACAGGTGGTAAGGCCTACAGGACTTCTCGACCCGCCTATCGAGGTGAGGCCGACTAAGAACCAGGTGGATGACCTGCTTGAAGAGATACAGGTACGTGCAGAAAAGGACGAGAGGGTGCTTGTGACTACTCTTACCAAAAGGATGGCTGAGGAACTGGAGAAATATTTCACCAGGATGGGAGTACGGTGCAGGTATATCCATTCCGATGTGGACACGCTTGAGAGAGTGGAAATCATCGAGGATTTCAAGAACGGCCTGTTTGATGTGCTCGTAGGCGTCAACCTGCTCAGGGAAGGGCTTGACATTCCGACTGTTTCACTTGTTGCCATACTTGATGCCGACAAGGAAGGCTTTCTGCGCTCGGGAAGGTCGCTTACCCAGACGGCCGGAAGGGCGGCGAGAAATGTCAACGGGCTTGTCATCATGTATGCTGACACAATCACCCGCTCGATGCAGGAAACCATCTACGAGACAGACCGGCGCCGGGCCAAACAGATGGAATACAACAAGGTGCATAACATCACCCCTTCACAGGTACAGATAAAGAAAAACGCGCTTGCAGACGGCTACGCAGCAAAAGAGCCGCAGAGAAATCCGCGTCTTGCAAATACTGTATCAGGAAAGGTGTCTGCAGCCAATTCCTATGAGGCTCCGCATTATATTCCTGATCCGAGCGACCTCGGGAAAGGCCGGATATCCGTAGGCCTCGGACATGATTCGGTACGCGAAAGCAACTCGGCATACCGTGACGGATATATAGAGGCCGATCTTGCTGCCGTACTCCAGGACCCTGTCATCAGGTCCATGTCCCGGGAACAGGTCGAAAAAGCCATGGAGCAGGCAAAGAAAAACATGCAGAAGGCAGCATCGGACCTGGATTTCCTTGCGGCCGCCAAATACCGCGACGAGATGTGGGCACTGAAAGAATACCTCAAGGTCTGGAAAACTATGTAGAACGCACTTAAATTCAGAAGCCATGGATGTCATAGAAAGCAATTTCCCGAAATATGATGACGAGGGTAAGGCCCTTGTCAGAAAGGCATACGAAATAGCAGAAAAGGCCCTTGCATCCCAGACCAGAGGCAATGGGAGGCCATTTATCGAACATCCTCTCAACGTGGCGAAGATTGCTGCGGATGAGATAGGGCTTCCTGCGGAATGCATTGCCGCCGTCTTCCTTCATGAGGCGTCAAGGATGCAGCCTGACTGCGACATAAAGTCCGGAGGAAATTTCGGACAGGACATATATACAATTGTAGACGGCCTGAACAAGATTTCCACCATCAAGCCCAAAGACACAAGGCTTGAAGCAGAACTGTATAAGAAACTCATTGTCTCCTACTCTACTGACCCGAGAGTGACCGTACTGAAACTGGCGGACAGGCTTGAGGTAATGCGTTCCCTTGAGATTTTCCCGAAACTCTCCCGGGAAAGGAAGATCCTTGAGACGCTGATGCTATATATACCCCTCGCCCACCAGCTCGGCCTGTACAACATGAAAAGCGAGATGGAGGACATATATTTCCGTCATGCCGAACCTGAGCAATACAGGGCCATCACAAATAAACTTAAAGCCACCGAAAAGGACAGGCAGGCCCTGATGACACAGTTCATAGAGCCGCTTAAGCAGAAACTCTCCGATGCCGGGATAAAGTACAAGTTGAAAATCCGGACAAAGACTGCATATTCCATCTGGAGAAAGATGCAGAAACAGAAAGTGCCTTTCGAAGGGGTATACGACGTATTTGCCATCCGCTTTATCATAGACTGCGATACTGACCGCGAGACAGAGCATGCACTCTGCTGGAAAGTGTTCTCCTACGTCACGGAAGAATACGAGCCGGACACGGCAAGGCTGAGAGACTGGATATCCAATCCAAAGCCAAATGGCTACGAATCCCTGCATATCACTGTCAGGAACAGCGACAATGTGTATCTTGAAGTCCAGATAAGGACTGCCAGGATGGATGAGATGGCGGAAAACGGACTTGCATCGCACTGGTCATACAAAGGTATCAGACATGAGGCCACACTCGACAGATGGCTTGTTTCCGTGAGAAATATCCTGGAGCATTCCGGCTCCCCGAAAGACTCTGAATCCGAAGGCGACACCCTCCCCAAACCGCCTTCCAACGAGATATTTGTCTTTACCCCGACAGGGGAACTCCGCAAACTCCCTGCCGGTGCCACTGTACTTGACTTCGCCTTTGACATACATTCCAATCTCGGGATAAAATGTACCGGAGGCAAGGTCAACGGCAAGGCAGTCCCGATAAAGGAAAAACTTGCCACCGGGGACATTGTGGAGATAATGAGCGGGAAAAACCAGAAGCCATCGCCAGACTGGCTCAACTTCGTGGTGACATCCAAAGCCAGGACAAAGATACGGCAGAAACTCAGTGAAGCCGAATTCATGAAGGCGGCAGAAGGCAAGGAACTGCTGGCAAGACGGATGAAAAACTGGAAGATGGAACTTTCGGACGAGATAATGGCCGTCCTGATGAAAAAATTCCAGTACAAGACAGTCAATGCCTTCTATGCAGCCATAGGAGACGGTACTCTGGACATATCCGACATGAAGGAACTCATCTCGGGGATAAGTTCCGGTGGCCCGGCAACCGAGGCTGAACGGCCACAGGACCAGACAGGTGGCGACCAGCCGAAAAAGAAGACCTGGACTGCAAAAGGCTCTGCGGACGACATACTCGTCATAGACGCCAAGAATCTCAAGAATCTGGACTACCGGATGTCAAAATGCTGCAATCCTGTCTATGGAGACGATGTATTCGGCTTTGTATCCATCAAGGACGGCATCAAGATACACAGGATATCATGTCCTAATGCAGCAAGACTCATGGAAATGTATCCGTACAGGATTCAGAAAGTGCGCTGGAGTGACAATCCGGGCACATCGAGTTTCCAGACTTCACTCAAGGTGACTGCGGCCCATGAACCTTCGGTCATCAATGATATCATCGACACCGTCAACATTTTCAAGACATCCATACGCTCTTTCAATGTAAACGAGAACGGACGTAACGGGACATATGAGATAGCCTTGAAACTGTCCGTCCCGAGCAACCTTGAACTCGACAAGGTGATATCACGCATCAGGGCGGCCAAAAACGTCATCAAGGTATCAAGAGGATAGTTCCCGGCCTATCTGCGGGAGGATTTACCGGACATGGAGGCACGCATGGCCTTCAGTCTGGCCCATGGCATCACACCAGCCGGGGCCTGCTGGCTGTCAAGAAGTTCCTTCATCTTGTCCATGTACGGTTCCACATGGGAGTAGAACATGAAATATCCGTCGCACAGCGCATTGAGTCCGGTCTGGCCGGATTCCGTCACATTGAACCTGTGCTTCGGGCATTCTCCATTGCAGGCAAAACGGTATCTGCACCTGACGCATCTGCCCGGAAGGGAATTTCTTTTTGAAATCCCGAAACGGACCTGTTCCTGGGAAGTCATCATTGTCCTGAGGTCATTCTCAAGGATATTGCCGAGCCGGTATTGCGGATAGACGAAATGGTCGCATGGATAGACGTCCCCGTTGTGTTCGATGACGGAATTGCCTCCGCAAGTCTCTGCATATGCACATGTCCCTGGCATTACACCGCACCATCTTGCCAAGGCGGCATCGAAAAGATTGACGAAATATCTGCCTACATCAGCCAGCACCCATGAATCGAAAATCTCGCACATGAATTTTCCGAATGCCATGGACCCGACAGACCAGGGGGCGATTGAAGCGCCCTCTTCGGAAGGGTCAACTATATGGGGACGAGCATATTTCAGCGGCTTCCCGTTCTTGCCTTCAGGATATTTCACATGCTCCACAACAGGCATGAACTGCATGTAACGGCTCCCGATGGATTTCAGGAATTCATAGACTTCCAGCCCCCTGCCCTCGCTGGCATGGTTGACTGTGGTCATGGTGTTGTACTGGACATTGTTCCTGTAGAGGAGGGAAACTCCGCGCATCACTTTGTCGAACGTCGGTGCCCCGCCCTTGTCCTTCCTGTATTTGTCGTGTATGTCCTGCGGGCCGTCAACCGATATCCCGACCAGAAAGTCATTGTCCCTGAAGAAAGAGGCCCATTCCTGGGTGAGGAGGGTCCCGTTTGTCTGGATTGTGTTGCGGATTATCTTGTCACCGGCATATTTCTGTTCAAGAGCCACGGCTTTTCTGTAGAAATCCAGGCCAAGCACAAGAGGCTCGCCTCCATGCCAGTTGAACATGACCTCCTGGACATCGTTTGCCGCTATGTATTCCCGGATACATGTCTCGAGCATTTCGAGGGTCATCACAGGCTCTTTCCCGCCATAAATCTCCGCCTTGTCAAGGTAGTAGCAATAGTTGCAGTCGAGATTGCACAGGGAGCCGGCCGGCTTTATCATTATATTGAATGCCATCGGGCCTGTCATCCTGATGGCATCCATGAAAGTCATCGTTTCTGAAAACCTGTTTTCCATTATAGGCAGACACGTCCGCGTATGGACTCAATTGTGTGGAGATGGGCGGACTCGAACCGCCGTCCAAACGCCGCACCAGGCAGCTTTCTACACGCTTAGTCTCTCTTTGGTTGTCGTCACATGACTGCCGGGAGACAGGCTATCATGTGCTTATCCTTTATGTCTTGGCAGGATTTAAAGGAGTCCTCCTGTGCATCCGGTCTGGATGATACCCCATATTCCGGACATGACCGGCCTGAAGCCCGGAGGGATACTCGTCGGAGCCGCAGCCTTGGCGGCACCGATTAAGCTAAACTGCTTGGCAGATTAGGCAGCGAGTGCGTAATTGTTGTTGCCAACTAATTGTCTGGAAACTGAGATTAACGGGCAAGTCTCCGACGCCCGGCGTGCTTACCGTCCAATGTCATGCGCTGTCAAAACCAGAACATCCCCATTGTCGATTTGTCTATTTATATTATACATCCAGAAAGCGGAAATGTTTCATCCTGGGTCATCTTTTTTGACGGTACTGTCGTGGGGACATACCCGTATGCCGCTTGAAGAAGCGTGTAAGATATGACTGGTCAGGGAAATGGAGCAGTTCTGCTATCTCTGTCACTGTAAGGGACATGTCATTCAGAAGAACCTTTGCCTCAGCCAGCAGTTGCCCCTCAATCAACTGTTTGGGCGACTTCCCGCCAAGGCATGAAGTGGACGCCCTGTGCAGATAACGCGGGGAAATACAGAGTTTCCCGGCATAGAACGCTGCTGAATGCTCTTTTTGCCCATACTCCCTGATCAACTGGAGAAACTGCCGGCATATATGCTGCTGACGTGTAAGATGCGGTTCCCTTCCGATTTTTTCAGGTATGGTACCGAACAGCCATATAAGGAACCCCTGTAGATAGTCAAATTCAAGAAGTTCCGGGTACTGTGTCCTGTATGTCCCCGAAAAAAGCATTCTTGCCGCATCCATCCATACGCATACCTGTTTCCATGTCATCCTGCTCCGGACATCCGGGGTGTGCGTATAGCAAGGATGGCTGTCAGCATAGTTCAGATATGGGGTGTCGATAGGCAGCATTGCCTTCAGGAAGACATCTTTAGGAATCAGCAGCATCCTGGCCTTGAAATCAGGGGATGCGGAGAGCCGCTGGAGAAGAGTCCCGGACAGGAATATCAGTTCTGTCTCGTCACACAGGCGGAATGTCTCTGCACCTGTGGAAACCTCGCACACTCCCCTGACGCACACCAGATATATCCCGCAGACAAAATGCAGTGGACTTCCCTCCAGAAATGACAGGT
Organism: Candidatus Cryptobacteroides excrementavium; assembly: GCA_017695025.1. Taxonomy (GTDB): domain Bacteria; phylum Bacteroidota; class Bacteroidia; order Bacteroidales; family UBA932; genus Cryptobacteroides; species Cryptobacteroides excrementavium. The sequence goes on along the minus strand of JADILX010000109.1, from coordinate 6,774 downwards.
CAGTCTCCACATACCGTATACGGTCAGTATCAGGCTGCATGTACTCCATGTACAGGATGTCTATTCTGCCCTGAACCTTTTAGCCTGAGAGGCAATCAGTTCCGTATCATCGAAATAGTTGATGCGCATCGCCTTCCTGACATCAGACAGGGTCTGCGCGGCCACTTCGCGGGCAGCGTCACTACCAGTCTTAAGCATCCTGTAGACCTCTGGTATATCCTTTTCGAACTCCTTGCGTCTGAGGCGGATAGGCTCAAGTTCCTGCTGAAGTATGGAATTGAGGAACTTCTTTACTTTCACATCTCCGAGACCTCCTCTGCGATAATGCTCCTTCAGTTCATCAAGGGATGAATAGTCGGGAAGGAATTCGGCAAAATGTTCCGGCCGGCTGAATGCATCAAGATAGATGAACACCGTATTGCCCTCTGTCTTTCCCGGGTCCTCTACACGTATATGGCCCGGATCGGTATACATGCCCATCACTTTCTTGCGCACATCTTCAGCCGTATCCGAGAGATAGATGCAGTTGCCCAGGGACTTGCTCATCTTGGCCTTTCCGTCGGTGCCCGGCAGGCGCTGGCAGAAACAGTTCTCAGGCAGCAGAATCTCCGGCTCCACCAGTGTCTCCCCGTAGACAGAATTGAACTTGCGTACAATCTCCCTTGTCTGCTCTACCATCGGCTCCTGATCTTCACCCGCAGGGACAGTGGTCGCCCTGAAAGCGGTGATGTCCGATGCCTGGCTGATAGGATAGGTAAAGAACCCCACCGGTATGCTTGTCTCGAAATTGCGCATCTGTATCTCCGACTTGACCGTAGGGTTGCGCTGTAGCCTTGAGACCGTCACCAGATTCATGTAATAGAACGAGAGTTCGCACAGTTCGGCTATCTGCGACTGGATGAAAATGGTGCTTTTAGAAGGATCTATCCCGCAGGAAAGATAGTCAAGTGCCACCTCGATAATGTTCTGGCGTATCTTTTCCGGATTGTCGGCATTATCAGTCAGGGCCTGGGCATCTGCAATCATTATGAATACCCTGTCATACTCCCCTGAATTCTGAAGTTCGACACGTCTTTTCAGGGAGCCAACATAATGTCCGAGATGAAGCCGCCCGGTAGGACGGTCTCCGGTAAGTATTATCTTTTTCATGTCCGATCCATAATTTTGCGCAAATATACGGTTTTTAATGTTCACGAAAAAAGTTTTCGTGGCTATTCATGCTCTATTCATACTATGAAATAACATGGAAACGGCATAGAAGCCGGGCTGATTTGCCCGGATTGTTCCGAAAATGAAATGTTTTGTACTTTTTAAGAAACGCCCGTATCGGAATATATGGAATAATTTTGCGCCCGGAAAATTAAGGGATGAAACTAAGAAGACGCAACTCGAAACTGTTCATGCTGATATTCCTGGGGACGCTGAGCGCCTTCGGGCCTTTTGTCATGGACATGTATCTCCCCACCCTCCCGGAAATGACCGGGTATTTCAGGACATCATCGGCCATGGTACAGTTAGGACTGACTACTAGCATGGCTGGGCTTGCCGCCGGACAGATTGTATTCGGTCCGTTAAGTGACCGCTACGGAAGGAGAAAACCTCTTATCATAGCAATGTCCCTGTTTCTCATATCGACAGTCGGGTGCATTTTCGCAAGGAACATATCACAGTTCATTGCCATGAGGCTCATACAGGGGTTTGCCGGTTCGGGCGGAGTCGTCCTGTCCCGCTCAATAGCGTCAGACAAATATTCCGCACAGGAACTTGCCACAATGCTCGGCCTGATAGGTGCCATAAACGGCATTGCAACTGTTGCTGCCCCGATTGCGGGAGGATTTGCGGCTGCCATAGCCGGGTGGAAAGGCATCTTCTGGTGCCTGCTGCTGCTCGGTGCCGTACTCCTGGCCGGAAGCATCAGGATGCATGAACCGCTTTCCGGCTCAAAGATGAAGAAAAACAGCAGGGAGGCCCTGCTCGGAGGTCTGAAAGATGTGCTCCGCAACAGGAGATTCATGGCATACGCCCTCCAGTACGGGCTGACAATGGCGGTCATATTCATAAATGTCGCCTCCGCCCCGTTTATCATGCAGGAACATTACGGGACAACACCGATGATGTTCAGTATCGTCTTCGGGGTAAATGCCGTAGGTATGGCGATAGCCTCTGCCCTGGCAGCCCGTTTCAGGTCGATGGAAAAAGCATTGAAAGTGTCAGGAGACGGTATGCTTGCCTGCGGAATACTTATCTGCTGTGCCCTGATGACAGGCTGCGGGTTCTGGATATATGAGTCTCTGCTGCTCCTCCTTCTGTCGATGGCAGGGATGTCTTTCACTGCATCCAATGCACTTGCGATGGAAAACGGACATGACAATGCAGGTGTCGCATCAGCCATGCTCGGAACAGTATGCTATGCTTTCGGAGGCATAGTGCCGCCTCTTGTCGGGACAGGAGACATGATGACGTCAGCGGGAATCCTGTTTGTAATCTTCACATTCCTGTCCTGCCTATGCTCCCGTGCCGCCGCTTCCGGACTGCATCCCGGCAGGCTTTTCTTCCGCCGCAAACAGGCTGCCTGAAAATCATTTTTGCCCTGGTGCCGCCAGACTCCGTACGGCATTTCTGATGATTCTTACGGTAGAGGTATCCGATGCATATACTGAATAGAATCCCTGCGGTTCCTGCGCCGGATCTCCGCAATAGTCATCACCCGGCTTCCACCACAGTTTTTCATCCGACTGAGATGCCAGTCCGCCCCATGCCCAGAAATTCACGCCGGCAACCATGCCGCCATTCTCTATAGATTGCGAAAGCCTGCTGAAGACATGGGAATAATAGATGTCACGCGCCGTCACCGGAGTCTCCTTTGAATATCCCAGCCCGTCGCGCGGATAGCCGAACTCTTCGATGACAACAGGCTTTCCGAGCCTTTCCGCAACAGGAAGATGCATATCGATATACCAGTCAGTCATCTTCACAGCAGTCTGTATGCTGTCAGTCAATGTCTCCTTTTCGACCCAGTTCCAGTTGTACGGCCAGATATGGATATTCAGATAGTCTATGTCCGGAGACGAATGCACTTTCTCAAAAAGACCGAGATCTGCTTCACATCCATAATATCCTTCACTGCCTGTAGAGACCATATGGTTTGGATCAATCGACTTTATCAATGCCGCTGTCTCCCATATCCAGTCAGCGAACACATTCCTGACACTGTCAGATGCAGAGAGACAGCGCGGCTCGTTGCATATCTGCCATGAAAAGACAGCGGGATCTTCCCTGTACGGGATGCCTGTCACCGTATTTGTCCTCGACACGATATATCTTACATGGTCTGCGAACATTGACTTGGCCTTGTCATCAGTGATAAAACGGGAGACGAACGTGCTGAACGCCTTCCAGCCGTCGGGTATCGGGAGAGGCGATCTTCCGGCCCCTGCCCATTCAAGATAAGTCCCGTATCCGCCAGACCATTCCCAGGTATTGTTAAGATACAGGACCGCGGACATGTCACGCTTCCCGAGTTCAGCCATCAGATAATCGAGACCCTGCAGCAAGGTATCGTCATATACTCCAGGGGTCTCCTGCAGGACCGGAGCAATCTTGTATGGCGTCCCCTCCTGTCCTTCTGCCCCTACAAGCACCCTGAGATTTGTCACACCCATAGCCTTGAGTGAATCCAGTTCGGCCGCGAGCCTCAGGCGGTCACCATATTCCCCCTCTGATGCCAGCAGTGCACCATACCACATGTTGGCTCCGATGAAACAGATGCTCTCGCCATTTCGTGTGAATTTCCCGTCACGTACGCCATAGAAGAGGTCACGGTGATTATTTACCGAACATCCTGTCATAAGCATAACCAATGCAAAAAAAGCATAAGACAATCTTTTCATATACCGATACATTATTTTCGTTCTGTGCTGCATGAATACCGTCAGGCATGTCTCGGGCGGATCTTCCGGAATACCTTGCTGACAGCCCCCCGGATTGTACCTGTCAGGACTATGACTGTGACTGCCGTCAATACAAGCAGGATTCCAAATCCTTCACGCAGAGTGAAATCCTCCCCGAAGACAAGGGCACCTATACAGACAGCAGTCAGAGGCTCCAAGGCACCGAGTACGGAAGTCAATGTGCCGCCAATATTCTGTACGGCAAGTACAAGCGTAATATTGGAGACCACTGTAGGAAGAACAGCCAGAAGAATGAGATTGCCCACGGACGACATGTCAGGCGGCAGTTGCAGGGTGCCTGTACAGACATCTTTTACAGCAAAGATAAGAGTCGTAAAGACGAATACGTAGAAAGCAAGTTTCCTGCTGTTCATGCTACGGACGCGGGACTTGTTTACCCCGACGATATAACTTCCGTATGCCACGGCTGAAAGCAGTACGATGACAATCCCCCTGATGTCGGCCCGCATCCCGGTGGAAGGCAGGGACAGCAGGGCCACACCGCACACGGCTAGCGCTATGGCACACCATGTCAGCCACGATGTCTTTTCCCTGAAAATAAAGAACATGAGGAGGGAGACGAAGACGGGATATGTGAAATGCAATGTCGTCGCGACACCTGCCCCCATATAACCGTAGCCGCACAAGAGAAACAGCGAGGAAAATGTATAGAATACAGAGAGCAGGATAAAGACTGGCAGATCCCTGGCCTCAATTCTGAAAGACTCTCTCTTTATGAGCATCACGGCAGCGAGAGCAAGCGATGCAAAGAGAAACCTGTAGAAAAGTATCGAGTCATACTCCATCCCCTTTCCGATCAGAGGAAGTGTAAACAGTGGTATCAGCCCGAAAGTGACTGACGTAGCCATCCCGTATAATATTCCCTTGAATTTGCCCATATCCAGATTTTCGCCAAATATAGGAATAAAATCGCTTCACACGACGCTCAGTTCTGTTTTCTGTAAGTGGCGACTGCTATGATATTGATGACGATGGCAAAGACAGACAGCATGATATAGTCAAAGGCAAGATCCGTAAATCCGGTGCCTTTGAGGCATACTGCTCGGAGAATATTTGCAAAATATCGTGTCGGAAGCAGATAAGTGACATACTGGGACCATGTCTCCATAGAACTGACAGGCGTGAAAATCCCGCTCATCAGCATGAATATCAGCACAAAGAACAGCATCAGGAAGACAGACTGCAGCAGGGTGTCCGAATAGTTGGAGATAATCAGCCCGAAGCCGCCCATGAACACAAGGAATATCATTGCGCTGACATAGATCTCAAGAAGGCCGCCATGTGGAGCGAGACCATATACGAAATGCGCTATCAGATAGGCCAGGGTAAATGCAAATATGCCCAGGATTCCATAGAATATTACTTTTGAGAGTATGAAGTCCCGTTTGCGGACAGGAGAGACGTTCATCTGTTCAATCGTACCGTTCTCTTTTTCAGTTACTATACTCATTGTCGGGAAGAAGCCTCCGACCAGAATTATCACCACTATCATCAGGGCCGGGACCATGAACAGTTTGTACTCCAGATGTGGATTGTACTTGTATTGCGGTGTTATCCTGAGAGGGAGAGACACCGTGCCGCCTCCGTCGGCAGCCAGTTCAGATGAAAAATCAGAGACGATTGACGACAGGTATCCCCCTCCCATCATGCCCTTTGTGCTGTTGACAGCATTGGCGGCAATGAATATCTCTACGCTTTCTCCTCTGGTCACAGCCCGTTCTGCTCCGGCCGGTATCTCGAGAATAATATCGATATTGCCGCGGCTGAGTTCATCCATGGCACCGCTGTAGGTATCTTCAACTGATTTCAGGACAAAATATCCTGACCTTGAAATACGGTCAGTGAGCCGGACTGACAGCGATGACCTGTCACGGTCCACTACAGACAGCCTGACGTCCCGCACTTCCATATTAGCCGCCAGCGGCACAAGGAGCATCAGCAGCACAGGAAGCAGCACCAGTACAAACGGCATGAACGGGTTGCCGAAAAACTGCTTTGTTTCCTTTATGAACAGATATCCGAATGATGACATGACGCTACCTCCCTTTTAGTCCAGCCTGTCCCTGAATTTGATCACTGCAGCGGCGAAAACGACAGCCGCCATGCCGGTCAGTATAAGTATCTCGGTCGCCACATACCGCACGGAGACTCCTTCTATCATGATTTTCCGCATTGCTTCGATATACCATTTAGCCGGGATTATCTGGGCGAACCACTGCAGCGGCACGGGCATGCTCTCTATCGGATAGAGCATCCCGCTGAACATCATCACAGGGACCAGGAATATCATTCCGCAGATGAGTGTGGCAATGATCTGGGTCTTGACGACAGTGGACACGAAAAGCCCTAGTCCTAGAGAAAGGATGATGTATATCAGGGACACAAGTATCATCCAGAAGAAACTTCCGGCTACAGGCACCTTCAGCACGAAAATCGTCAGTATCAGTATGATGATGAGCACGGCCGAACTGATGACAAGATAAGGTATCATCTTGGCCAGCACTATGTTTATCGGCTTGACCGGTGAGACGAGCAGAACCTCCATGCTTCCGGTCTCCTTTTCCCTGACTATGGAGACGGATGTCATCAGGGAACAGATGAGCATGAGGATAAGCCCCATGATGCCGGGGACAAAATTGTAGGAACTGCGCAACTGGGGATTATACAGCATCCGCATATTGGGGACAAGGGCCCCGGCCGATACTGCTGATGGTGAAGACGGCTGCTGCCCGTCCGAAAGGCCTGCGGACGGTACCGGCAGCATTGCCATGGCGAGGTCATCCTTGAAATACCAGGATATGAT